>JBBWZJ010000109.1:0-12731 GCA_039648985.1 Acidobacteriota bacterium
CCGCGGCGATTCAGGACGTCGCCACCGCACTCGCCGAGCGCGATCGCAGCGACAGGACGCGCGCCGCATCCCCCCTCACACAGGCGGAGGATGCGGTCGTGATCGATACCACCGGGCTGTCGATCGACGAAGTGGTGGAGCGGGTGATGGAAGTTGTGCGTAGGGTCACGGGCGGCTGAAGCCTGACCACGCGCGGCTGAAGCCGCGCGCTACGTACGCAGCGCGGAGCTTCAGCTCCGCGTCCCCCGAGTCCTAACCCCGAGTCCCGAACCCCGGATCCCGGATCCCGGATCCCGGATCCCTACTCCCTGTCCTTATAGTCGTCGGACGAGGCGGGATCGAGCTCCCAGCGCTTCTTGTCGCGGGCGGCGATCTTGTCCGAAGCTTTGAGCTCTTCGTTGTCCTCGTACTCGACGCCGAGGGCCTTGCCGATGTCGTCCACGCGGTCCTGGTCCGGGGTCGGATTGTCGCCGCCCGGGGCTTCGTCCCCCGAATCGTAGGCGCCGGCCCAATCGGCATCGACGTCTCCGGCGGTGATGTCCGGGCTCACTTCGTTGTGCTGCCGCCGCGCCTCGCGCAATTCCTGCCGTCCGGTCCGCGCTGCCGACGCCCCGCGATCGAGCTCGAGGCTGGACGGCGGGCTGGCCACGGTTTCGTCGACTTCGCGCAGGTGCCGCCGCGCGCGCTCGAGCCCGGGTGCCTGGCGGGTACCGCCAGCGCCGGCGGCCGTGCCGGTGGACCGTTTGGTGGGGAACGGGTTCGTCGGTCCCTTGACGCTTCGTCCGGTTTCGGGCGTCTGATCCAGCTGACTTTCGCGCCCAGTCCCCCCCTCCCGCGGACGCGCGCTCGCGGTCCGCCTGGCGGCGGCCTTTTTGGCCCCCTTTGTGACGGCTTTCCTGGCACCCCGGCTTCCCTGGGCGGCTGTCTTTTTCCGGGCGACTGTCTTTTTGCGGCCTCGCGAGGCCTTCGCGGATCGGGTGGTCTTTGGGGTCGTTTTGGCGCGCTTTGCGCCCCCGCCGGCGCCTTTCGCGGTCCGGCTGCGCTTGGCGGCCCGGCTCCCCGCTGCGGATCGTTTGGTGGACGGCGTGCGCTTCTGGCCTTTGCTCTTACCGCTTTTCTTCGCCATGTGAGCTCTTGTCTCCTGGTGGATCGCGGGGATGATTTGCCGGTCGGCGCTGATTGACGGCGCGTCTCTAAGTGATGTATATTCTAGTGCTTATCGCAATCCGAAATGCGAAGCCATCCAACAGCCCGCCGGAGCTGAGATCCGGGCAGTACGATCGAGGAGGACTCTGTTTAGCATGGCAACTGAAAATTCGACGCTCAACAATCCCAAAGGAGGTGGCACGGGAACGGCTGATCTCAAGACATCGGGTTTCTCCCAGATGGATGATGTCGATCCGCAGGAATACGCCCGTCTCCTTGACCTTTACGATACCAGCTTCCGCAACATCGCGGAAGGCGAGGTCGTCAAGGGCACCGTCCTGAAAGTCACCGCGTCCGAGGTCATCGTGGACGTCGGCTACAAGTCCGAAGGCATCATTCCGGTCGACGAGTTCATCGACGAGACCGGGCAGGTCTCCGTGCAGCCCGGCGACACCGTCGACGTGCTGCTCGAGCGCACCGAAGACCGGGAAGGCTACGTCGTCCTCTCGCGCGAAAAAGCCGAGAAGATGAAGATCTGGGACGAAGTCGAGAAGGCGTACGCCGACAAGAAGGTCGTCATCGGGCGCGTCATCGAACGCATCAAGGGAGGACTCGCGGTGGACATCGGGGTCCGCGCGTTCCTGCCCGGCTCGCAGATCGACGTGCGCCCCGTCCGCAACCTCGACGCGCTGCGCGGCCAGGAACTGCGGATGCGCGTCATCAAGGTGAACAAGAAGCGCGGCAACATCGTGCTCTCGCGCAAGGTCCTCCTCGAAGAGGAGAACGCCGAGAAGAAGAAGCACACGCTCGACACGCTCGCCGAGGGCAAGGTCCTCCGCGGCGTCGTCAAGAACATCACCGATTACGGCGCGTTCATCGACCTGGGCGGCATCGACGGCCTGCTCCACATCACGGACATGTCGTGGGGGCGCGTCTCGCACCCCTCGGAACTGTTCAAGGTCAACGACGAAATCGACGTCATCGTGCTGAAGTACGACCCGGCGACCGAACGCGTGTCGCTCGGCCACAAGCAGCTGATGAACGACCCGTGGTCGAACGTCATCGAACGCTACCCGGTTGGCGCGCGGATGAGCGGCAAGGTTGTCAGCCTCACGGACTACGGCGCGTTCGTGGAGCTCGAGCCCGGAGTCGAAGGGCTCATCCACGTGAGCGAGATGTCGTGGAGCAAGCGGGTGAAGCACCCGTCGAAGATCCTCAACGTCGGCGATTCCGTCGAGGCAATGGTGCTCGGCGTCGATCCGGGCGCGCGGCGCATCTCGCTCGGCCTCAAGCAGGTCGAGAGCAACCCGTGGCACGAGCTCTCGGACAAGTATCCGATCGGCACGACCATCACCGGCAAGGTGCGGAACCTGACCGAGTTCGGCGCCTTTGTCGAGGTCGAGGAAGGGATCGACGGCCTGATCCACATCTCCGACATGTCGTGGAGCAAGCGCCTGAAGCACCCCTCGGAGGTCCTCAAGAAGGGCGACGAGGTCAAGGCGATGGTTCTCAACATCGACGCCGAGAACCAGCGGCTGTCGCTCGGGCTCAAGCAGCTGCAGACGGACGTCTGGGACGAGTTCTTCAGCCAGCATCAGATGGGCGACGTCGTCGAAGGCAAGGTGGTCCGGGTGACCAACTTCGGCGCGTTCGTGGAGCTCGTCGAAGGCATCGAAGGCCTGATTCACATCTCGGAGTTCGACGACTCGCAGCAGGCCGGCAAGGATGGCAAGCTGGAGCTGAACGTGGGGGAGAGCTACCAGATGAAGATCATCAAGCTCATCGCCGCGGAGCGGAAGATCGGACTGAGTATCCGGGCGCTGAAGAACGACGAGTTCCGCGCGGACTGGGAAGCGTACACCGAGACGACGGGACGGCCGGAAGTGACGCTCGGCGATCACTTCAAGCATCAGCAGGACTGAACGTGCAGCCATCAGCTTTCAGCCGTCAGCTCTCAGCGCGTCTTGCTGATTGCTGACAGCTGATTGCTGACAGCTTGCCGTCAAGGGAGCCCCCAATGACCAGCGGCAGCATGACCAAAGCGGAACTCGTCGAGGAAGTCTCAAAGGTCTCGGACCTGACGAAGAAGCACTCCGAGGTCATCGTCGACACGGTATTCAAGAGCATCATCGACGCGCTGCATCGGGGCGAGAAGATCGAACTGCGGGGCTTCGGGAGCTTCCGCCTTCGCCGGCGCGAGCCGCGCAAGGGGCGGAATCCCAAGACGGGCGACAAGGTGGACGTGCCGCCGAAGAAGGTGCCGTACTTCAAGCCCGGGAAAGAGCTGAAGGAACTGATCAACCGGGAGACGGATGCTCCCGTCGCGCCGGGGCCCGCGTCGCTCGCGGTCGATCCTAACATCGCCGGCGTATAGCGCGGCTGACGGTCGCAGGCTGAAGCGCGCACTTTTCCGATGGATCGCCTCTGGTCTCCCTGGAGACTCCCTTACGTGACAGGCGACGCCAAGACGAGCGGGTGCGTGTTCTGCGAGGCCCAGCACAACGAGCAGTCTTCGCTCATCGTGTTCTACGGCCGGACCGCTTTCGTCATCCTCAACCTCTATCCCTACAACAACGGGCACCTGATGGTGATCCCGATGCGCCATCTCGCGTCGCTCGTCGACGCGACCCCGGACGAACTGAGCGAGATGATGGCGCTGACGCGCCGCGCGGAAATTGCGCTTCGCGAAGCCTATTCCCCGCACGGTCTCAATATGGGGATCAACCTTGGCAAGCCAGCCGGGGCAGGCGTGCTCGACCACGTGCACATGCACGTCGTCCCGCGCTGGAACGGCGACACCAACTTCATCACCGTCGTCGGCGAGACGCGTGTCCTCGCCGAGGAGCTCCCCGTCACCGCCGCACGGCTGAAACCGATTTTCGAACGGCTCGAGGCGACAGAGCGAAACTAACAGCTCACAGCTCACAGCTTACAGCTCACAGCTCTCAGCTATCAGCTATCAGCGATGCCACCTACGGCGACGTGTACTGAATATCGCCCTCATAAGTCATCGGAGCTGACAGGCTGACGTCTGAGAGCTGACAGCTGAGAGGTGAGAGCGGCGTCTGCTATCAGTTCGACAGAATGTGTTCCGCAATGACCATGCGCTGCACTTCCGACGTGCCCTGGTAGATCTCTGTCGCGCGGACGTCGCGAAACAGGCGTTCGACAAGCGAGCCGCGGCGGTAGCCCTTCGAGGCGAGGATCTGCATCGCCTTGTCCGCGGCGCGATGGGCGGCTTCTGACGCAAACAGCTTTGCCATCGCGGCATCGGCCGCAGGGGTCCCGGCCCGATCTCCGGCGCCGAGGGCGCGACCTACCGAGCCCGCGGCTTTGAGCGTCAGCATGCGCGCGGCGTCGAGCTCGGTCGCGATGTCTGCCAGCATCCACTGGATCGCCTGGAAGTTGCCGATCGGCTGACCGAACGCCTCGCGGGTCCTGGCGTGCTGCAGCGCCTCGCGGAGCGCCGCTGCGCCGACACCCAGCGCCTGCGCGGCAATCGCCACCCGGCCACCGTCCAGCGCCCACATCGCAATGCGAAAGCCCTCGTCCAGTCGGCCGAGAACGGCGTCCTCGCCGACCTCCACGTTCGCGAATTCCAGGTCCATGCACCCGAGGCCTCTGACGCCCAGTGAGTCGTCGGTCGCCACTCGAGTGATTCCGGCGGTTTGCATCGGCACGAGGAACGCACTGATTCCGCGGCTGCGGATGCCGGGCCGGGTCGACGCGAACACGATCAAGACGTCGGCGACGGCGGCATTGGCGACCCACACCTTCCGGCCGTTGATGACATACCCACGATCGCCGCGCGTCGCAACCGTCTCCTGATTGGCCGCGTCAGAGCCGGCGTGTTCTTCGGAGAGCGCGAAGGCGCCGAGCGCGCCGCCGGACGCGAGGCGACGCAGCCACGTGTCCTTCTGCGCCTCGGAACCAAAGAGCGCGAGAGGTTCAGCGACAAGCGAGTTGTTGACCGCCGCAATCACCGCGACGACGGCGGACGCGGACGCGAGAGCCTCGATCGCGAGCGCATAGCTGACGTGGTCCTGCCCGGCGCCGCCCCAATCCCCAGGGATGGTGATTCCCAGAAGTCCAATCGCGGCCGCCTCCCGGACCAGCGAGCCAGGGAACGCACCCTTCTCGTCAATCGCCGCTGCCGCCGGCGCGACGCGGGTCCTCGCGAACTCATCGACGCGACGCTGAAACTCCCGCTGGGCGTCGGTCAGTTCGAGGTCCATGCAGGCATTGTACTCAGGGCGGTTGCTGGTTCGGGGTTCCGGGTTCGGGGTTCCGGGTTCGGGTTCCGGGTTCAGGGTTCAGGGTTCAGGTTCCGGGTTCGGATTCCGGGTTCAGGGTTCGAGGTATAGCGAGAAGCTGGGAGCGGGAAGCTGGGAGCCGGAGGCTGAAGTCTGACAGCTGAGAGCTGAAGGCTGACAGCTGTGAGCTACCCGAGCATCTGCTTCGCGATCGTCTGCAGCTGCAGGTTCGACGTCCCCTCGTAGATCTGTCCGATCTTCGCGTCCCGGTAAAGTTTCTCGACGGGATAATCCTTCACGAATCCGTATCCGCCGAAGAGATTCACTGCGAGGGAGGCGACGCGCTCGGCGACCTCAGACGAGAGAATTTTGCAGATCGCGGCCTCAGTCAGGAAAGGCCGCCCGGCGTCGCGCAGGCGCGCGGCGTTGTACACCGTGAGGGTCGCGGCTTCGACATCCACCGCGGCGCGCGCGAGCTGGTGCTGCACGGCCTGGAACTCGGCGATCGGCTTGCCGAACTGCCGGCGTTCCTTGGTGTAGGCCACGGCGTGCTGCAGCGCGCCTTTGGCCAGTCCGATCATCTGCGCCCCGATGCCGATCCGCCCTTCGTTGAGCGTCTCGATCGCGGTCTTGTAGCCCTTCCCGATTTCGCCGAGTACGCTCGCGCGCGGGACGCGGCAGTCCTCGAACAGCAGTTCGCAGGTGCTGCTCGCCCGGATACCGAGCTTGTCTTCCTTCTTGCCGACCTGGAACCCGGCCGTGCCGCGCTCGATGAGGAAGGCGGTGATCCCTCGATAGCCCGCGTCGGGATTCACCGTCGCAAAGACGATGAACAGGTCGGCTTCGTTGCCGTTCGTGATCCACAGCTTCCGGCCGTTCAGCACGAAGTCGTCGCCCTCGGCGACCGCGCGCGTTGACAGCGCGAAGGCATCACTGCCGGAGCCCGCCTCCGACAACGCGTAGGCGCCCACCATCGATGAAGCGAGTTTCGGGAGATATCGCGCCTTGATCTCGTCGCTCCCCCAGCGCAGCAGCGCGTTGATCACGAGCGTGTTCTGCACGTCCACGAGGACGCCAACCGACGGGTCCACCCGCGAGAGCTCCTCGACTGCGAGGACGGCGTGGAAGAATCGCCCGCCCGAGCCGCCGTAGGTCTCGGGGATTTCGATCCCCATCACCCCGAGATCGAACAACTGAGTAATCAGCGCTGCGGACATCTTGGCGTGCTCGTCCATTTCGCGGACGAGCGGCCGCACCTGGGCGTTGGCAAACTCCCGCACGCTGTCCCTGAACATGAGCTCGTCGTCTGCGAGGACGGTGAGAGGCGGGACGTGCCCGGCGGTCTGGTCTGTCACGGAGTCTCCACGGAACGCTCGAGCGCGGTGCCGGTCGGCACAAACCCGCGATGTTATCATTGCGGTTCGGCTGGAGCGCGGGCCAATCTCGGGATGCGGGAGTCTAAATCATCATGAACAAGTCGGTACCCGTACTCTCCGCGCTGCTCGTCCTTGCGTTGCAGGCTGGGGGCGGAGCTCAGCAGCCGGCGTCCCAGGCCCCCGCGTCCTCCCAGCCGGCGGGCCAGCCAGCGGCCGGAAGTCAGGCGCCCGCGACCGACGCGCAGCAGCCACCGCGGATCCGCACGGGGATCAATTACGTGCGGGTTGACGTCATCGTCACGGACAAGAGCGGCCAGCCGGTCCTCGACCTCACGCCCGAGGACTTTTCGCTGAGCGAGGATGGCAAGCCCCAGAAGATCGACGCATTCGACGTCGTCAAGATCGATGGAACCGCAACGGAGATCGCGAGCGGCCCTCCTCGGGCCATCAACAACGATTTCGACGAGGAGCGCGAGGCCAGCCGGCCTGACGTCCGCCTGTTCGTCATCCTGCTGGACGATTATCACGTCCGCCGCGGCAACGACCTGGCGGTCCGGAAGCCGCTCATCAACTTCATCGAGAACCAGCTCTCGCCGGCCGACATGGTGGCGATCATGTATCCGCTGACACCGATCACCGATCTGCGCTTCAGCCGCGATCGTGCGAGCGCGGTCTCCGCGATTGAGAAGTTTCTCGGCCGCAAGTTCGACTACACGGCGAGAAACATGTTCGAGGAGCAGTACGCGAACTATCCCGCCTCGACTGTGGAGCGCATCCGGAACGAAGTGACGATGGGCGCCCTCAAAGGGGCGGCGGTCAAGATGGCGGGACTCCGCGAGGGGCGCAAGTCGATCATTTTCGTCAGCGAAGGGCTCACCGCCATGCTCCCGACGCAGCTGCAGAGTCAAAACGCGTCCACCCCCGGGGTCGGCAATCCCTACCGGGGCGATCCAGGCGCGCCGCAGGCGAGCGCGACGCAACAGCTGCTTGCGAAAGCGGATCTGCTCTCGGACATGAAGGTCGTGTTCGATACCCTGAACCGGCAGAACACATCCATCTACGCGGTCGATCCTCGCGGGCTCGCCGTCTTCGAGTACGACGTCAACGAGGGAGTGGGACTCCAGCAGGACGCCGTCGGGTTGCGCGCGAGCCTCGATACGCTGCACGAGCTCGCGGAGAATACAGATGGGCGCGCGATCGTGGACCGGAACGATCTCGCGACCGGCATGAAGCAGATCATGCGCGACTCGAGCGGCTACTACCTGCTCGGCTACAACTCGACGCAGGCGCCGACCGATGGCAAGTTTCACGCAATCAAAGTGAACGTCAGGAAGAAAGGGGTGGACGTCCGGGCCCGCAAGGGGTACTGGGCTTACACGCCGGAAGACGTGGCGACGGCAACGAAGGAAGCATCGAGGCCCGAAGCGCCCTCGGCCGTGACGACAGCGCTCACCGACCTCGCCGCCCCCGCCCGCGATCGCGCGGCGCGATTCTGGATCGGGACCGCGCGCGGCGAGAACGGCAAGACGCGGCTCACGTTCCTGTGGGAACCCGCACCAGCGATTCCAGGCCAGCCGCGCGTAGAGCCACCCGCCCGCGTCGCGCTGACCGCCATCGCCACTGACGGCCGCCCCGTCTTCCGCGGACGCGTGCCCGAAGCCGCGGCAGATCCGTCAACCGCGGCCACCTCCCCAGCGCCAACCACGACACCGGCGCCGATTTCCGTACGCCCGGGCGGCGCGACGACCTTCGATGTGCAGCCCGGACATCTCGAACTGAAGATGGTTGTCGAGGGGAGTCGCGGTCAGGTGATCGACTCCGTTGGTCGCGATCTCACGGTTCCCGATTACAGCACCGTGCAGGTCTCGTTCGGGACGCCCCGCGTCTACCGGGTGCGATCGATCCCCGAGCTCCAGGCGCTCAAGTCTAAGCCTGATGCCATCCCTACAGTGGACCGCGAGTTCAGCCGCAGCGAACGGCTGCTCGTTCGCCTCGATGCCTACGCGCCGGGCGGCGCGGTGCCGACGATCACGGCGCGGCTGCTGAACCGCGCAGGCCAATCGATGTCCGATATCCCCGTCCAGGCCCCTGCCGGCCGTTCAGCCGAGATCGATCTGCCGCTCTCCGCACTCGCCGCGGGTGAGTACATCATCGAGGTAACGGGCAAGACCCCATCCGGCACCGCGCAGGAACTGATCGCATTCAGGATCGCGCGGTAGCGCATCACTGAGAGCTGTCCGGTTCAGCTCTCAGCTTTAAGCCGTCAGCTCTCAGCTGTCGCTCCGGTCGCGCTTCCAGCTTCAGTCCCGGCTTCCAGCTTCCGGCTACCAGCTCCGGGCTCGGACCCGGAACCCGAACCTCGAACCTGAACCCCGAACCCGGAACCCGAACCTCGAACCCCGACCCGGAACCCGGAACCCGGAACCCCGAACCGGAATTCATGCATACATCCCGCGCATCTTGGTCACCACTGCGACGCGGTTGATGGCCACGATGTACGCCGCGGTCCGCATGTCGGTCTTGTATTTGACCGACGTCTTCAGGACATCGTCGAACGCTTCGACCATCTTTGCTTCGAGGCGTTTGTTGACTTCCTCTTCCTCCCAGAAGTAGCCGTGGCGATCCTGGACCCACTCGAAATATGACGTGGTGACGCCTCCGGCGTTGGCGAGAATGTCCGGGATTACGAAGACGCCCCGGTCGTGCAGGTGCTTGTGCGCGTCGGGGGTCGTGGGGCCATTCGCGCCTTCGGCAACGACCTTGGCTCTGATGCCGGGCGCGTTCTCCATCGTGATCTGGTTTTCCATCGCCGCCGGCACCAGGACCTCGAGGTCCAGCGCGAACAGCTGATCGTTCTCGAGCGACTCGCCGCCGGGGAAACCGTCGATCGTCTTGTGCTGCCGGGCGTAGTCGAGCATCTTCTCGATATCGAGCCCCTTCCCGTTGTAGACGCCCCCCTTCCAGTCCGTCACCGCGACGATGCGGGCGCCGAGCTTTGCGAGCAGGTCGGCCGAGACCGACCCGACGTTACCGAAGCCCTGCACCGCGACGCGCGCGCCGACGATGTCGAAGCCCACGTGCTTCGCGGCCTCCCGGGTCACGATCATGACGCCCCGGCCCGTGGCTTCGCGGCGGCCAAGGGAGCCGCCCATCTCGATCGGTTTACCCGTGACGACGGCGGTCGAGGTGTGGCCGACGTGCATGCTGTAGGTGTCCATCACCCACGCCATGACCTGATCGTTCGTGTTGACGTCCGGCGCGGGCACGTCTTTCTCAGGACCGATCGCGTCGATGATCTCCGCGATGTAGCGGCGGGTCAGCGATTCCAGTTCCCGGCGAGACATGCGGGTCGGATCGCAGATGACGCCGCCCTTGCCCCCGCCGAACGGGACGTGCGCCACGGCGCACTTCCACGTCATCCAGGCTGCCAGCGCGGTGACTTCGTCGAGCGTGACGTCAGGGTGGTAGCGGATGCCGCCTTTCGCGGGTCCGAGGGTGATGTTGTACTGAACGCGGTAGCCGGTGAAGACCTCGATTTCGCCGTTGTCCATCTGGATGGGGCAGGAGACGGTGATCTGCCGCTTGGGGTGCGTGAGGATCTTCCAGATGCCCGGATCCAGCCCGAGCAGCCGGGCCGCGCCATCGAACTCCTGGAGCATCGCGTTGAAGATGCTGCCGCCTGCGTCCATGTGACTCCTGACTGTCGTCGGCCGCCTCGCGGCCAATGACGCGAACAGATCAAAGTACCCCTCGCGAACGCGGCAAGTCAAGCCGCGCAAGTCGCTGTTCTTGCAACTCGATACGCGGGTTCTTACAGCTTTGTGCGGGCCGCCGGACCATCAGGAATGTGAAGCGGTGGTCCAAAATGGCACTGTGCTCCAGGAGGCGCACAGCGCCCGCGCGTTCGGTAACCAGCGAGAACCCAAGGGCTTGTCGGAAATACGGCTGGGGTGGTCTTTGGCTTGCTCATCTGGAGGGCGAAGCTGGAGGCTTTCCAATGGCCATGTCGAAACGGACAGTTTTGTTATCCGCCGCGCTGATGGTGACGACTGGGGCGCCTGCCCTCGCGCAGGGGAACTCGCAGTCCCATTCCCAGTCGCAATCGCAGTCCCAGGGGCAGAACGGCGCGTCCGCCGATGCCCGACGGAACGCGCGGCTGGCGATTCTCGGCACCATCTCGAACCGGGCGAACAACACGCTGACCATTCGCGGCGTGGGTTTCGGCGATCGGCTGGCGCAGGTGTGGTGCCAGGATTATCCGCTGACCGTCACGAGCTGGACTGACGCCGAGATCGTGGTGCATCTGCCCGACGCGCTGTCCGACGGCAGCTATCTCCTCACCGTCATTCGCGGCGACGGCCAGAGGGACCGCGATGTGTTCGACATGACCGTGCAGGGGCAGACCGCCGTCGTCGGTACGGACAAAGGGACGCCGGGACCCAAGGGGGACACGGGGCCGATGGGGCCCTTGGGCCCGCAGGGCGAGCCCGGCCCGGTCGGACCCGCAGGACCGACGGGCGATACGGGCGCAACCGGGCCGGCAGGTCCGAAGGGTGACATTGGCGCGACGGGCGCCACCGGCGCAAAGGGAGACGTGGGCGCGACAGGACCGGCAGGCGTCAAGGGCGACACCGGGGCGACTGGCGCGATGGGTCCGAAGGGTGAGCCGGGCGTCGCGGGACCGGAAGGACCGGCGGGTGCAACCGGTGCCGCGGGGCCGAAGGGCGATACGGGTTTGATGGGGCCGAAGGGCGATCCCGGCGCGAAGGGCGATACGGGCAGCCCGGGTCCGCAGGGCGAAGCTGGCGTCATGGGGCCGATGGGGCCCAGAGGTGAGGTGGGCGCCATCGGGCCGATCGGCCCGAAGGGTGACACCGGGGCTCTCGGTCCCAAGGGAGACATGGGACCGATGGGACCGCAGGGCGAGGCCGGAGTCGCCGGGCCCAAGGGGGACACGGGCGCGGTCGGACCGAAAGGGGACATCGGTCTGATGGGGCCGCAGGGCGCCAAGGGCGACACAGGGGCGTCAGGCCCGCAGGGTCTACCCGGCGTCATGGGTCCGCAAGGAGAACCCGGCGCGAAGGGTGAAACGGGCGCCAAGGGGGACACGGGCCCGGCAGGGCCGCAAGGGCTGACGGGAGCCACCGGACCGCAGGGTGTCGCCGGCGTGCAGGGCGAGCCGGGGGCCAAAGGCGACACGGGGGTCCAGGGTCAGCAGGGCGTCGCCGGGCCGCAGGGGCTGAGCGGCGCAGCGGGACCACAGGGACTACAGGGTGAGCCCGGATTGAAGGGCGACAAGGGGGATCCGGGCGCGAAGGGCGACACGGGCGCGATGGGACCGCAGGGTCTCACCGGATCTCAGGGTGAGCGCGGCCTGCAGGGTGTGCAGGGTGACCCCGGGGTCCAGGGTGCCGCCGGGCCTCAGGGTCCGATGGGCCCGATGGGCCCGTTGGGAATGATGGGGCCGATGGGCCCCGCGGGAGCCGTCGGTCCGGCCGGGCCGAAGGGTGACTCTGGTGTCAGCGGCTACGAAGTCGTAGCGACGCCGTTGACGACCGTCTCCCTCAACGGGAATCAGACGACGGCGATGAATGCCGTGTGCCCGTCAGGCAAGGTCGCCATCAGCGGCGGATTCGATTACAGCGGCAACGCCGCGTCGGTCACGCAGGTGGCGTCGTTCCCCGTGGCCGCGGACACGTGGCGAGTGCTGATCAAGCTCAGTCAGGTTGGCCCGGCGACGTTCCAGGGACGCGCCTTCGCAGTGTGTGCCCTGGCGCGCTAGGCAGGCATTGGTTCGTGGGGGCGCTCACCTCCGTCAGGTCAACAACTTACGGTAAGTGAGTGTCCCCGTTTTGAGGGCGGTGCGCCTATAATGCGATGACGTATGAAAGGCGTGACCGCCGAAACGGATCGGCAACGTTGGGAGCGGGAGGTGCTCGAGCCTGCGCTCCAGCGC
>JBBWZJ010000124.1:0-3320 GCA_039648985.1 Acidobacteriota bacterium
CAAGGAGCAGGCGGTGCTGATCGTGATCTCGACGGCGGGCGCGCCGGGCAGCGAGTTCGAGGATGTGCGTGAGGTGATGCGTCAGGCTGCTACGGAGACGGAGGTGGCAGGATGCTTCGGCAGGTACGTCGGCCCGACGTCGATCCTGCACGAGTACGCAGTCCCGGAGGATGGCGATGTC
The DNA here is from genome assembly GCA_039648985.1 of Acidobacteriota bacterium. Lineage (GTDB taxonomy): Bacteria > Acidobacteriota > Vicinamibacteria > Vicinamibacterales > 2-12-FULL-66-21 > JALZOC01. The sequence goes on from JBBWZJ010000124.1 coordinate 182, forward strand.
GAGGATCTCGAACTGGTGAAGGCGGCGAATCCGTCGTCTCGGATCACGGTGGAGACGTTGGCGGCCAAGCGTTCGAGGCCATCGTGGTCATTGCGACATTGGCAGCGGCTGACGTGCAACATGCCGACCCGCGGGGACGCGGCGGCGATCACGGAGCAGGAGTGGCGGGCCGCCTATACCGATGAGCGGATCCCGGCGGGCGAGTCTGTGTGGCTCGGCCTCGATCTCGGTTGGAAGTACGACACGACGGCCCTTGTGCCGCTGTGGATTCGCGACTACGCGTTTCGGCTGCTCGGCGACGCGACGATCCTCAGTCCGCCGGCCGATCATTCGCAGCTCGACGTGCGGGAGGTTCAGCGAGCGTTGCTGGCGGTGCATGAGGTGAATCCGGTTCACACGGTCGTGCTCGACCCGACGAATGCGGGCGATCTTTGCCAGTGGATCGAGGAGAATCTTGGCGGTGCTCGAGTGGTCGAACGGTCCCAGTCGAACCCGCTGGCTGTGCTCGGCTACGCGAAGTTCATGGAGGCGCTTCGGATGGGCTGGCTGAAGCACACCGGCCATCCTGGGCTGAAGAAGCATGTGCTGAACGCGGTCGCGGTGATCCTGCCGCGCGGCGATACGAAGTTCGAGCGGCCGAAGGAGTCGCGGACTGTCCGCGACGAGTTGCAGCGGATGCGCGTGATCGATGCGCTGATGGCGGCGGAGATGGTGCATACGTCTGCGGCGGCCGAGCTCGCGGAGCCCGTCGTGGAACCCCAGTGGGCCTTCGCATGAACCTGCCGCGCTTCAAGGCTCTCGTGCCGAAGGTGCAGCTCGTCCACAGCGCCATCGCCGACCTGTGCGCGCTGGCCGGCGCCGGACTCGTCACGGTCGGGATCCGCGAGGTCTACCGTCCGGCCGGGTTCGTGTTCGCGGGCCTCGCCCTGCTGGCGTTCTCGATCGCGATGAGCCGGAGGAAGACGACGTGATCGCGGACACGCTCGCATTGGCGGTGCGGAAGCCCGCCGAGATGACCCGCTCCGACGCGTCGCTGTCGTTCGACGAGTTCGTCGGCCTGATCACGCAGTTCGGCTACAACGGGGTCCAGTACACGCAGCCGGCGCAGTCGCAGGAGGACATCGCGCCGCAGTTCGCGGCGTTGGCGCGCGCGGCCTATAAGTCGAACGGGATCGTGTTCGCGTGCATGTCGTTGCGGCAGTTGATGTTGTCGGAGGCGCGGTTCGCGTTTCGGGAGCGGCGCAGCGGGCGGGCGGGGAAGTTGTTCTCGACGGCTGATTTGGCGCCGCTCGAGTCGCCGTGGCCGAACGCGACGACAGGCGATCTGATCTCGCGGATGGAGATGTACGCGTCGCTCGGCGGGAACTGGTTCGGCACGAACAGGTACGGCGGCATTCGGTCGTTGCGGCCGGACTGGATGAAGCTGCTCGTCGGGTCGCAGGCTGACCGGGAGACGGCGGTGTGGGACCCGGACGCAGAGGTGATCGGCTACGCCTACCAGCCCGGCGGCCCAGGGTCGGGCCGCGAAATCGAGACGTTCCTACCGGAGGAGGTCGCGCACTACGCGCCGATCCCGGATCCGGAGGCGCAGTTCCGTGGCATGTCGTGGCTGACGCCGATCCTCCGCGAGGTCATGGCGGACAAGGCCGCTACGGATCACAAGCTGATGTTCTTCGAGAGCGGCGCGACACCGAACCTCGTCGTGAAGATGGACGTCCAAGACATGACCCAATGGGTCAACTGGATTCGCAAGTTCAGCGAGGATCACGAGGGCGTCCGGAACGCCTACAAGACGATGTACCTCGGCGCCGGCATGGACGCGACGGTCGTCGGAGCGAACCTGCAGCAGATGGATTTCAAGGTGACACAGGGTGCCGGCGAGACGCGCATCGCCGCCGCGGCCCGCACCCCACCGTCTCTCGTCGGCCTGTCGGAAGGGTTGCAAGGGTCGAGTCTGAACTCTGGCAACTTCGAGGCTGCGACGAAGAGCTTCGTGGACATGTTCTGCCGTCCGCAGTGGCGGAACATGGCCGGGTCGCTTGCGCCGCTGATCCCGGTTCCTCCGGGCGCCGAGCTCTGGTACGACGATCGTGACATCCCTGCGTTGCAGGAGGACATCAAGAAGGCTGGCGAGCGGCTGCAGGCGCAGTCACAGTCGATGTCGACGCTGATCACTGCGGGCTATGACCCGGACTCGGTGACGGACGCCGTCGTGTCGGGCGATCTCAGCCGATTGACGCATTCCGGCTTGACGTCCGTGCAGCTTCTACCACCGGGCAAGAACGGCAACGGCAACCAGCCCGCTACCGAGCCGGCACCCGCCTAAGGAGACGAGATGAGCGCAACAACCACCGCCCAAGAGGCGGGCGCAGCCATGCCCGCAGGTCCTCCCCGCGCCGACTGCTACCGCGCCGTTTCGGCCGCACCGGAGCTCCGCGACGACGCCAAGCCGGTGATGTTCGGCCACTTCGCCGAGTTCGAGACCTGGACCGAGGTCAACAGCGTGATCGAGGGCCACTTCATGGAGCGCACCGCCTCGACGGCGTTCGCGAAGACGATCAGGGAGAACCGGCAGAACATGCGCGTGCTCTTCCATCACGGCCGCGACGCGCTCGGCGTCCAGGTGCTCGGGAAGATCGAGCGGCTCGACGAAGACACGTACTACGAGGTCGAGCTCTTCGACGGCGTTCCACCGTTAATCATGGATGGCCTGCGGGCTGGCGAGTACGGCAGCTCGTACAGGTTCTCGATCGTGCAGCACGAGTTCGTTGCGCGGCCCAAGCGGTCAGCGCATAACCCGGATGGTCTGCCCGAGTTGACGGTCGTCGAGGCGCGCGTGCGCGAGTTCGGTCCGACGCCGTTCGGCCAGTACAAGGGCGCCAGTTCTGCCGTGCGTTCGACGACGGACGAGATTTTCGTCGACGGACTGGCGCAGGATCCCGAACGGTTCGAGCGGCTTCTGCGGCAGCGGACGGGCATCAGCCTGAGCGGCATCGAGGTCGACCGCGTCGAGCTTCCTGCCCGTGAGTACAAGCGGTCGGTCGAGCTGGTCGGCGGCGCGGTGTGGGCGATCCATCCGGACGCGCTCGCGACGATCGTTGGGATCATCGGCGAGCGCGCGAACGGGTACAAGCCGACA
>JBBWZJ010000129.1:0-12462 GCA_039648985.1 Acidobacteriota bacterium
TTCAGTTCGCGGTTCGAGGTTCCGGGTTCGAGATTCAATTCAGGGTTCCGGGTTCGGGTTTTTCTTTCATCGCGAACATAAGCGCCCGAACCGTGAACCCCGAACCAGAACCCGGAACTTGAAACCCGGAACCCGGAACTCTGAACTCGAAACCCTGAACCCGGAACCCGGAACCGGAAAACTCCGAACCCTGATCCTGAACCCTGAACCCTGAACCGTGAACCGTGAACGAGAACCCTGAACGAGAACCCGGAACGAGAACCCGGAACCCCGAACCCCGAACCCCGAACCCGGATTAATCATTTGACCCTCCACGACAAAGCCTCTCGAATCCGCCTGCTGCTGTTCGACGTGGACGGTGTGCTCACCGACGGGACTGTCGTCATACACACGGACGGCACCGAGTCGAAGGGCTTTCACATCAGGGACGGGGCTGCCATGGTGTGGGCGCAGCGGGCCGGGCTCCAGGTGGGGCTGCTCTCGGCGCGGGCGTCGGGGGCGACCACGCACCGCGCGGCGCAGCTCGCGATCCGGCTTGTCGTGCAGGGCGTGTCGAACAAGCTGGACGCCTACGAACGGATCCTGCGCGACACGGAACTCGGCACTGATGCCGTCGCGTACATGGGCGACGACCTCCTCGACCTGCCCGTGCTTGGCCGCGCCGGACTCTCGGCAGCGCCGGCCGACGCAGCGGCCGAAGTGCGGCAGCAGGTGGACTGGGTCAGCGCGGCGCCGGGCGGACGGGGGGCCGCGCGCGAGTTGATCGAGCTCGTCCTCCGGGCACAGGCGCGTTGGGACTCGGTCCTGCAGGAGTACACTGCGTCATCGTAATGGGTGCCTACGCGACCCTCTTCATGCTGCTCGCGCTGCTGGCCGGCCTCATCGTCGGCAAGGCGTGGGAGCGGTACAAACTGAAGGACGGCCGGTGGATCGATCGCCGCCGCGCGCGCGAGTCTCCCCACTACATGCTGGGGTTGAACTTTCTTGTCGCGAACCAGATCGACCAGGCGATCGAGGAGCTGAGCGCAGCCGCGGAAGCGGCGGGCGACCCGCTCGAGATCCACCTGATTCTCGGAAATCTGTATCGCGAAAAGGGACAGGTTGGCCGCGCGATTCAGGAGCACCAGAGCCTGCTCCAACGGGCGCATCTGCGAACGCTCGAACACGCGAACGTTCTGCTCTGCCTCGGGCTCGATTACCGTCACGGCGGATTCGTGGACCGCGCGTTCGAAGCATTTTCAGAAGTCCTGCGGCTCGATCCCGACAACCGCTACGCCCTGGCGAACCTGGAGAAACTGCACGAAGAGCAGCACCAGTGGACCGACGCGTACGCGATGCGGCAGCAGCAGGCCGCACGCGACACGCCCGCCCAGCAGCCCCGGCACCAGCAGATCCTCGCCTTTCTGGAAAACGAGATCGGCCTCGCGGCACTGAAGCGGCGGGAGCTTCCGGAAGCGGCGCGGAGGTTCGAAGCGGCCATCGCGCTCGACTCGAAGAACGCGCCGGGCTATCTGAACCTCGGCGACGTCCGGCTGCTGGAGGGTGACCTGCCCGCCGCCGCTGCTGCCTGGGAACGGCTCGTCGACACTTCTCCGGAGCGGGCCTACCTCACATTTGCCAGGCTCGAGAAGGCCTACGCCCAACTCGGGGACCCGACGAAGTTCCCCGCACTCTGCGGCGGCCTGATTGCCGCAAATCCGCAGGACTGGCGCGGCAGGCTGGCCATGGCGCGGCACCTCAATGCGAAAGGCAATGCCGCCGACGCGCTCGGCCTGCTCTTCGAGGCGCTCGTCATCAACCCACACGCTCTCGCCCTGCACCAGGCGATCTGGGAGACTCTGTCGCAGCTGAAGTTTGCGTCCGCGCTCGTCGAGCGCTATGTCGAGCTGACGCGCGATGCCATCTTCTATCTCGATCCGCACATCTGCACGCGGTGCCGCTACCGCAGCACGGAGCTGCTGTGGCAATGCCCGCACTGCCACGAGTGGGACACGTTCGTCGAAGAACGGATCGCTCCGGCCAAAGACACCGAGGCGACGCTGACTGGATGAACGGGCTCTCAGCTCTCAGCTCTTCGGCACCTTGGCACCCCTGGCACCCCTGCACCCTGGCCCCCCGGCCCCTTATTCAGCCTTCAACTTCTCGAGCACGGTGCGGACCCCTGCCTCCGTGTCGGCCATCGTGCCGTCCGTCCGGATCACGTAGTCCGCGCGCGCAACTTTCTCGATGATCGGCCACTGTGCGGCGAGGCGCGCGCGCGCGTCGGCTTCGGACAGCCCGTCCCGGCGCATCAGCCGTCGAAGTTGCTCTGCCGGATCACAGGCGCACACGACGACGCGGTGGAAGTCGGGGCTGTGTCCGGTCTCGAAGAGCAGGGGAATGTCGGCGATGGCCAGTCGCGTTTCTGGCGGAAGCGTGATGAACCACTCGGTGATTCGCCGGTACACGGCCGGGTGCACGATGGCCTCGAGATCCGTGCGAGCCGCCCGATCGCGAAAGACGATCCGCCCCAGAGCGGCTCGGTCGAGGGTGCCTCCCGGCGCGATGATGGAATCGCCGAAGCGCGCGCGGATCGAGGCGAGCGCCGCGGAGCCTGCCGATACGACGTCGCGCGCGAGCGCGTCAGCATCGACGACGGGCACGCCGAGGGCGGCGAACCGCGCGAGGCAGAAAGACTTGCCCGTCGCGATCCCGCCGGTCAGCGCGACCCGCAGCGTCATTCAGGGGCGCTCGATGCGGGCCCGTGCCGCCGCCACGGTGTTCTTGAGCAGCATCGCGATAGTCAGCGGACCGACGCCGCCGGGGACCGGTGTGAGCGCCCCGGCGACGTCCGCGACACGCGGATGGACGTCACCGACGACAAGCGATCCCCGCCGGTCGTAATCCGCGCGCCGGGGCGAGTCGGCGGCGAAGAGCCCATGGACCACCGCCCGCTCCGTCACCTGGGTCGTGCCGACGTCGATCACCGTCGCTCCGGGCTTGACGTAATCAGCCGTGACGAATCCCGGACGTCCGACGGCGGCGACCAGAATATCGCCGGTCGCGGCAACGGCCGCGAGGTCCGGCGTCTTCGAATGGCAGATCGTGACCGTCGCATCCCGCTGCAGCAGCAGCATCGCCATCGGCTTGCCGACGATCTCGCTCCGCCCGATGACGACCGCACGGGCGCCCGCAATCGTGATGCCGCTGCGATTCAGCATCTCGATCACGCCTGAAGGCGTGCACGGGGCGAGGCGAGCCCGGCCCTGTACGAGCCTGCCGACGTTGACAGGATTGAAGCCGTCCACGTCCTTGTCGGGGTCGATCGTGTCGAACACCCGCTGCGCGGCCCCACGCCCCATCGCCGCCGGGAGCGGCGACTGCACGAGGATGCCGTCGTGGGTCGGGCTCTCGTTGAGGCGGCGGACCAGCGTGAGGAGCTCGTCGAGGGTTGCGGTGGCTGGCAGCCGCTGCAGATCCACCCAGAGCCCTGACTCGCTGCCGGCGCGGACCTTGTTGCGAACGTAGATGTCCGACGAGGGATCGTCCCCGACCAGCACGATGCCAAGACCCGGTGGGCGGCCTGTCGCTTCGGTGAATGCGTGCACGTCAGGCAGCGCCGACGCCCGGATCTCCGCCGCGATCGCGCGGCCGTCGAGCAGCCGCGCGCTCACTTTGCCCCCTCCGCGCGCGCGGGCGTCGGAGAAGCGGCAGCAGCTTCGAGCTCGCGGAGCGTGCTCGCCCGGCCAAGGACGACGAGGTAATCGCCCGGCCGCATCACGGTTTCAGGTGACGGGTTGAACTCCATGCCGCCGGTCGCCCGCTGGATCCCGACCACGACCACACCGAATCGCTGGCGGAGCGTGGCCTCGAGAATGGTCCGCCCGGCGAGCGACGAGCCGTCGCCGATCCGGACCTGTTCCATGTTGAGCTCGAGATTGTCGGAGCTCGTGGCGAGCTGGACGAAGTCCACGACCGCGGGTCGGAGCGCGGTCTGCGCCAGCTGCAACCCGCCGATCAGGTACGGCGACAGCACGCGATCGGCCCCCGCCCGTATCAGCTTCCCCCTGGCATCTTCGGTCTCCGCCCGTCCGATGATGAAGAGATCCGGCCTGAGGAGCCTGGCCGTCAGCACCGCGTAGACATTCTCGGCATCCGTGCTGACCGCGGCAATGAAGCCGCGGGCCCGCTCGATCCCGATGCGCTTGAGGACCTGCTCGCTGCTCGCGTCGGCCTCGACCGCGAGGAACCCGGCTTCGATCGCTTCCTGCATCCGGTCGGGATCGCGTTCGACGAGCACGAAGGGCACCGACTGCCGCGCGAACTCCTGCGCGATGATGTGCCCCATGCGGCCGTAGCCGCAGACGATGAAGTGGTTGTTGAGCTCGTCGAGCATGCGTTCCCGGCGCCGCCTGATCCAGCGTTCGTGCAGGTCGCCTTCGACCAGCCGCGCCATCAGGAACGAAAACGTGTAAAGAACGGTCGCGACGCCGAAGATCACGACCCCGATGTTGAACACGCGGCCGGCGCGCGACAGCGGATGAATCTCGCCGTAGCCGACGGTCGTGACCGTCGTAATCGTCATGTACAGCGCGTCGAAGGCGTTCCAGCCTTCGATCACGACGTACCCCGTCGTGCCGAGAATCAGGACGACGACCAGCAGCACGACCGAGAGCCGCCACCCGACCCACCAGGGCGACGGGCGACGGACCCGCTGCGCCGGTCGTTGCCGTTCGAGCGGCACTTACGCCGGCCCGAGCTTGCTGTGTCTCCGGCCGTACGAGAAGTAAAGCACCAGCCCGATCACCAGCCACCCGCCAAGCCGTATCCAGTTCGTCCACCCGAGCCCGAAGATCATGGCGCCGCAGACGAGAATGCCCGCCGCGGAGACGAAGGAGACGGCCGGCACGGTGAATCCGCGCTCGAGATCCGGACGCCGGCGGCGCATCAGCCACACCCCCGCGCACACCAGGATGAAGGCGAAGAGCGTTCCGATGCTCGTCATTTCGCCGACGATGTCTTCCGGGATGAATGCCGCGAACGCGCTCGTGAAAAAGAAGAACAGGATGTTCGACTTGTACGGCGTCCGGTACTTCGGATGGGTGTCGGAGAACACCTTCGGGACGAGTCCATCGCGGCTCATCGAGTAGAAGACGCGCGACTGCCCCAGCAGCATGACGAGGATCACGGACGAGAACCCGGCCAGGATCGCGACAGTGACCGCCCGCGAGAGCCACTCGTAGCCCGTCATGTACTTCGAAATGGCGAATGCGACCGAAGCCTCGCGGCCACTCGTCCGGAAGTCCTCGACCGTGGCGACCCCGCTCAGCACGTACGCGAACAGCACGTAGAGAATCGTGCAGATGACGAGCGAGCCGAGAATGCCGATCGGCATGTCGCGCCTGGGGTTCTTCGCTTCCTGCGCCGCGGTCGACACCGCGTCGAACCCGATGAACGCGAAGAACACGACGCCTGCCGCGCCGAGGATTCCCAGCATGCCGCCGTAATGGTGCGTGACCCCCTGCGGAGTGACGTAGATCCCCGGCGCCGGGATGAAGGGCGTGTGATTCGCCGGATTGATGAAGCCCCAGCCGATCGCAATCACCATCATGACGATCGTCACTTTGATGACCACGATGATCCCGTTCACGAACGCGGATTCTTTGGTCCCCCTGATGAGCAGGGCGGAGAGCAGCCCGAGAATGACGACAGCGGGGATGTTCACGATGCCGTGACTGCCGCCCATCGCTTCGAAGGGGGAATGGGACCATGCGTATGGAATGCGCAGCCCGAACCAGTCGAGCACCCGGTTCAGGTATTCGCTCCACGCAATCGCAACCGTCGCCGCGCCGACCGCGTACTCGAGCACGAGGTCCCAGCCGATGATCCAGGCAACCAGCTCCCCCATGGTGGCGTAGGAGTACGTGTAGGCGCTGCCCGCAACCGGAATCATCGACGCGAACTCCGCGTAGCAGAGTCCCGCGAAGGCACAGCCCACCCCCGCCACGATGAATGCCAGGGTGACGGACGGACCCGCCCGATCCGCAATTGCGGCCGCGGTCCTGACGAACAGCCCCGCACCGATGATCGCGCCGATGCCCAGTGCGACGAGGGCTGACGGCCCGAGGGTCCGTTTGAGGGTGCCCTCACCGGTGGCCCTGGATTCGGCCAGCAGGCCCTCAATCGACTTCGTTCGGAATAGAGTCGAGCTCATTCACCCTCCGCGCGACCAGCCGCGCTGATTCAGGCCGGGAAAGGGCGCATTATACCTTTCCGCACGAGCCACACCGCTCCCGAGGTCGGACGCGAGGCCGGAGCGCGCCACGGAATTACGCCGCGACGCCTACGCAAGCGCGGTGATGAAGCGCCGCGTCTGCCCCTCCGGGTCATCGCCTGCGAGCAGGTCGGTGATCACGGCGAGGCCGGCCGCCCCGGCGTGAATGACGTCAGCGGCACGCTCCCGCGTGATTCCCCCGATCGCAACCACGGGTTTGCCGCGCCCCGCCGCATACCGGACGAGATCGAGTCCTCTCGCGTCATACCTCGTGTCTTTCGTCGTCGTCCCGAAAATCGGCCCAACCGCGATGTACGTGGCCTTGCCCTCGAGCGCCGCGTCCACTTGCGCCTCGTCGTGCGTGGACAGACCGACGATGACGTGGGCGCCGGCGACAGCGAGGGCATCCTCGACCGGGAGGTCCTCCTGGCCGACGTGGACACCGGCGGCTCCGCTCAGCGCCGCGATGTCGGCCCTGTCGTTGATGATGACCGGCGCTCCGTACTCTCCGGCGACGCGGACCAGGCGTTCGGCGAGCGCCAGGAACGCACGGCCCGCCTCGTCCTTGCACCTGAGCTGAAGCACGCGCGCGCCCCCGGCGAGGTACGCGCGGGCAAGCGACATCGGGTCACGTCCGCGCGCCGCGCACACGGCGGTGTCGATCAGCGGGTAAATGAATGGCGAGGGCGGGAGAGTGAGCGCCACACGACGCCCGGGCTAGACCGCTTCGGCGAGATTGCCGGACGAGGGCTTCTTCTCGACGAGGTAGCGCTCCATGAAGCCGGTGTGGAGGCGCCCGGCGATGAAGTCGGCATCGGCGAGGATCTTGAGGTGAAGGGGAATGGAGGTCTTGATCCCCTCGATGACCGTCATTTCGAGCGTCCGGCGCATCCGCGCGATCGCCTCCTGGCGGTCGCGGCCGTGCACGATGATCTTGGCGATCATCGAATCGTAATACGGCGGAATCGTGCATTCGGAATGGATGAACGTATCGACGCGCACGCCCGGTCCGCCCGGCACGCTGTACGCGTGCACGACCCCCGGCGACGGGGCGAACGTCTCGGGATCCTCGGCGTTGATCCGGCACTCGATCGAGTGGCCGGTGAAGGTCACGTCTCCCTGTTTGAACGACAGGCGCTCGCCTGCCGCAATCCGGATCTGTTCCTTCACGATGTCGATGCCGGTGATGTACTCGGTGACGGGGTGCTCCACCTGGACCCGGGTGTTCACCTCGAGAAAGAAGAAATTGCCCTTGTCGTCGAGGAGGAACTCGAAGGTGCCGGCGTTCGTGTATTGAACGGCACGCGCGGCGTCCACGACCGTGCTCCCGAGCTTGCGCCGCATCCGCTCGGTAACGGCGACCGAGGGCCCCTCTTCGAGGAGCTTCTGGTGCCGCCGCTGGATGGAACATTCGCGTTCGCCCAGGTGCACGACAGCGCCGTGATGATCGCCCAGCACCTGGAATTCGATGTGCCGGGGATTCTCGACGTACTTCTCGAGGTACACGTCGCCCACGCCGAAGGCGGCCTCGGCTTCGCGCTGCGCGGTCTTGAGCGCCTTGGACAGCTCGCCGGCCGCCCGGATGACGCGCATGCCCCGGCCGCCGCCGCCCGCCACCGCCTTGATGATGACGGGGAATCCCAGGTCCTTGGCGATCTTGAGCGCTTTCTCCTCGCTGTCCACGGGACCGTCGCTGCCGGGCAGGATCGGCACGCCCGCCTTTTTCATCGCGCGGCGCGCGCGCGCCTTGTCGCCGAGCAGCCGGATGACGTTCGGCGCCGGCCCGATGAACTTGATGTGGCAGGCCTCGCAGACCTCCGCCAGGTACGCGCTCTCGGACAGGAATCCGTAGCCGGGATGGATTGCATCGGCGCCGGTAATCTCCGCGGCGCTCAGGACCGCGGGCACGCTCAAGTAGCTGTCGGCGCTCCGCGCCGGTCCGATGCACACGTCTTCGTCCGCAAACCGCACGTGCAGCGAGTTCTCGTCGGCCTCGGAGTACACGGCCACGGTCTTGATGCCGAGCTCACGGCAGGCGCAGATCACGCGAAGCGCAATCTCGCCGCGGTTCGCGATCAGGATTTTCTTGAACACGGGCTACGCGGTCCTGATGGCAAAGAGGCGCTCGCCGTACTGCACGGCCTTGCCGTTTTCGACGTACGCGCTGACCACTTCCCCTTCGTACTCCGACGTAATCTCGTTCATCAGCTTCATCGCTTCGATGATGCAGAGGACCTGGTCCTTCTTGACGTAGTCGCCAATTTCGACGAACGACGCGGCGCCGGGCTCCGGTGTGCGATAGAACGTCCCCACGATCGGAGATTTGACGACGGCGAGATCGACAGCCTCGTCCTCGGCCGGCACCGCCGCGGCCTCGGCGGGCGCGCCGGGGGCGACGATGGCTGGAATCTGCGGGGCCAGCGCGGGCGGCGCCGACGGCAACGCCGGAGGCATCGGGTACGCAGCTGATGCCTTGCGCACGCGAATTTTGAGCCCCTCGCGTTCGAGCTCGAACTCCGCCAGGTCATGCTGGCGGACAAGCTCCAGAATGCGCTCTATGTCCTCGAACTCCATCATCCTCCAGCCGCATCCCGCGCGAAGCACCCTGGCACTCTTGGCACCCCTGGCACCTTGGCACCCCTCCCACCTATCCCTCTATCGGCACATCGGTCAGAACTTCACACCCGTCCTCCGTGACGAGCACGTCGTCCTCGATTCTGACCCCGCCCAGTCCCTCGACGTATGCGCCGGGCTCGATGGTAAATACCATCCCCGGTTCCACGGGCGTGTCCGGCAAGGCGGACGGCAGCTTGGCGATCCGGGGATCCTCGTGCACCTCGAGGCCGAGGCCGTGTCCCGTTCCGTGGCCGAATGCCTCTCCCAGCCCATGGCTGGTGAGAATGTCGCGCGCCGCGGCGTCAATCCGACTCGGCCGCACGCCGGGTTGCACCGCCGCAATCGCCGCCGCGTGCGCCTGCCGGACCGCCGACCCGATGCGAGCCAGTGCCGGATCCGGTACGCCCACGTACAGCGTCCGCGTAAGATCCACGCAGTATCCGTCGTAGACCCCCCCGAAGTCCAGCACCACCCCGTCGCCCGCCCGGACGGTCCGATCGCCCGGACGTGCATGCGGCCGGGCCCCGTTTGGCCCCGACGCGACGATCGTCTCGAAGGCCGGCCGCTCGAACCCCGCGGCCCGAATCGCGGCGTCGATGTCCCCCGCGATCGCGCGCTCGGCGCGGCCTTCGCGAACGAAGTCGGGCAGGACCCGTCCCACAGCCGACAGCCGCCGGGCGCCGCCGCGAAGCAAGGCGATTTCCGAGAGGTCCTTGATCACCCGGCCTGCTTCCACCACGCGCTCCGTCGGCACGAGCGCGACTGGGACGCCGCGGTCCGCGACGGACGTGAGGGACGCAACGAGCCAGTTGAACCGGCTGACCGGCAGCGAGGCGGCTTCGACGCCCACTCGCGCGCAGCCAAGCCGACGGATTGCCGACACGATCGCCTCGTCGTAGCCGCGCTCCGGCACCTCGAGGTCGATCGATCCTGGCGCACGGGCTGCGATGAGCTCCCGTGCCGCGGTGGCGTAGCGGAAATCGGCAATCAGCACGCAACGCGAAGGTGTGATCAGGACGGCGCCCGCGGTTCCGCCGAGTCCAGTGAGGTAACGGATGTTCGGGAGGTGCGTGACCAGGAGGCTGTCAAGCCCGGCGAGACGACACTCTTCTCGCACGCGGTGAACGCGGCGATCGTAGAAAGACGATGAGACGGCTTCCATGCGAAGCGTGGATTAGCGAGCGTCGAGGCTGTCGGCGGCGGGCCCGCGCGCCCGCGAGATGGCGCCGAGAAAGTCCTCGAGGCCGACGAGCCCTGGCAGCACCGCTGGACTATGGTGCGGGATCGCTGCGGCAAGCGCAAGCGCCGGCTCGTCGCTCTGTCGTGGAAGCGCCGAATCTGTCGGCGCGGTGACGATGGTCGTCACGGCGGAGTCCGCGACACTCCCCTGCTCTTCGCCCGCGAGCTCGGTGAGGGTGTGTATTTCCGCGAGGCCGCGGATGGCCGCCAGATTCTCGGGGGCGAGCTGCAGCACATACGCGAACGACTGCCTCGCGTCGTCGATTCGGCCGGTGGCGGCCAGCGCCCGCCCGAGCGTCACGTGCGCCGAGAGATACGACGGATGCCGGCGGAGTCCGGTCGCGCATGTCGCGATCGCGTCTTCGAACCGGCCTTCGCGCCGGTACTCCTCGGCGAGCGCCGCAAACGCGATAGACGCCGGGTCCATCTGGACCCGGCGCCTCAATTCCTCGATCCGCAGGCTTTCTTCCATGTCCGATTCAGCGGCGCCGTCGCCGGTCGTCAGGGAATGACCGTGACCGACGTACTGGCGGAAACGCTCCGGCCCGCATCGTCGGTGACCGTGACGGTGAGGACGTACGACCCCACTGCCAGCCAGTCGTGGGTCGTGTTCGAGGAGGACGAGGTTTTGAAGGTCCCATCCCCGAAGTTCCACTCGTAAGTGCGAATCGTCCGCCCTGTCGCGGCCTTGAAGTTGATCGCGCTGACATTCGTGGTCACCGGATTCGACGGCGTGGAGACATGCACCGGCGTTGGCGACACTGAAATCGTGCCGGCCGCCGGGAGATTGCCTGCGCCGATGATGACGGTCTGCGAGATCGAGGCGGTCCGGTTGAACGCATCGGACACCGTCAGCCGCACCACAAAGGTGCCTGCGATGTCGAAGGCGTGCGCCTGCGTGCTGCCGCTCCCGGTGCGGCCGTCGCCGAAGTCCCAGCTGTACGCGACGATCGGATTGTTCCCCGGCGCCTTGCTTGTCGTGGCGTCGAACAGCACCGTCTCGTGATCGGCCGCGGTCCCGGGTGTGAACGTGAACGCAGGCTGGAGGCCATCGGGCGGCACGACCACGCCTGGCGGTACGAGGCGAATCGTGGCGATCCGCGGAAAGCTGTTCGCGAAATCCATGCCGAGCGGCGTCACCGAGATGCTGACGGTCGTGCCGTTGTCCACCGCGGGCCCGGCAGGCGCCGCGGGGGCTGTGTAGACGAGCGTCGCCCGGCCGTCGGAGCCGGTGACGATGCTGCGCGCCGACAGCGTGCCGAAATCAGCGACAACGCCGCCGACCACGATTTCGCTGCGGAGCGACAGGTTGCGGAGTGGCTTGCCGTTCTGATCGAAGGCGCTGACGGTCACGAGCGACTGCGAGCCGCCGTCCTGCGTCAGGATGTCGGGCGTCACGGTGACCGAGACGCCCGTGCCGAGCTCCGAAGGCCCGGTGAGCGACGGCGTCTCCTGCTTCTTCATGCAGCCGCCAGCCACGGCAACGAGTGTCAGCACCACCGCGAGAATGCCACGCCGCGAAAAATTCATGTTCATATATGTGTCCGCCGGAACCCCCGGCACTCCCGTCGTGAGCCTGAAATCGCCGTCAACCGCGGCCAGCACACCCGTCAAAGCGGGCGCTGACGCACGCTGCCGGGTGCGCCTAGCCCGGATCTCCGAAGTTGGCGAAGCTGATGCCGATGCTGCCCGTGACGCTCACCGTCCGTCCGGTCTGGTCGTGGCCGTAGAAGGTCACCTCTGCAATCATCGAGACGACAAGACCGTTCGCCGCGAGCGCGGCCAGCGGCGCTTCCATCTTCGCCTGGTTGCGCACGAGCATGAATCCGACAGTCGCGTCTTCACCGGTGATCGTCGCGGTGACGGCGTTGTCGAACGAGTACGGCACGTCGACGCCTTCGGTGTTGCGGCCGTCGGATCGGATGTATCGAACGTGGTAGCGGTCGAGCGTGACCCAGTTCGCCTGCGACGGCGCCGTGGGCGACGCCGGCGATCCGGGATCCTTCAGCGCAAGCGTGAGGAGCGCCCGTCCAAGATCGTTGAAGATCGTCGGCGAGGATTTGACGACGGTCACGACGTCGGAGCTGAGCGTGCCGCCGAACTCGCCCGGCTGCGCGCCCGAGGCGCCGTCGAGCGACTTGATAATCAGGAACGACGATGCGGTGCCCTGGCGTGCGACGGTGCCGCACGAGGCGGCGGCGAGACCCAGGACGGCGACCGCGAACCCACGGAGTACGGCCCTCCGGACGGCTTTGGACATCATGCTCAACCCCTCAGGATGCGCGGCGTGATGAAGATCAGCAGCTCGCGGCTTTCGTCGGTATTCGAATCCTTCTTGAACAGCCACCCGAGCA
>JBBWZJ010000146.1:0-12236 GCA_039648985.1 Acidobacteriota bacterium
AGACTGTCAGTACAGCGTGTAGGTGTACAGGCTGTCGCCGACCGCGACGAGCACGTACTGATGGCCGTCGAGCATGTAGGTCTGGGGCGCGTTCGAGATGTTGCCGATCCGCGAATGCCAGAGCGGCTTGCCCGTTGCGGCGTCGTGCGCGACGAGGTTGCCTCCCTTGTCGCCCGCGAAGAGCAGCTTGCCCGCCGTGGCGAGGAGGCCGGCGCCGCCGCCGCCAGAATTGCCGGGATACTCGTGTCGCCACGCGATGTTGCCGGTCTTCGGTTCGATCGCGGTCAGGTAGCTCGGATACGATCCCACGGCCACGGTCTGCTTGCCCCCGAGCCCCATCGATCCGCGCGGGTCGGGGTCCGTCAGGTAAATCAGCTGGAAGCCGTTGTTCTCCTGCGTATAGAAGAGACCCGTTTCGGGGGAGTACGCGGGCGGCGGCCAGTTCGTCACGCCGCCTTCGACAGGCGAGACGAGCGAACCGGCGACTGTCGCTTCCTTCTCGGGGTTCGGTTCTGGAGATCCGTTCTTCCGCAGTCCCTTTGCCCAGTTGGTCGTCGTCCCGTACTTGCTCGTGGCGATCCCTTCGCCGGTCACGCGGTCCACGGTGAAGAAGTAGCCGTTACGCGCCGCGGTAGATACCATCTTCCGCTGCCGTCCCGCGATGACGCCGTCGATGAGCACCGGCGTCTGGGCCGAGTCCCAGTCGTGCGTGTCGTGGGGTGAGGTCTGGTAGTACCACGCCATTTTTCCTGTGTCGACATTCACCGCCACCAGCGAGCACGTGAACAGGTTGTCCCCCTTGCGCGCCACGCCCGTGTACCCTGGGGTCGGGTTGCCCGTGCCGAAGATGTACAGCTTCGTTTCGGCATCGTACGCGCCCGGAATCCAGACCTGGCCACCCCCGTGCCGCGCGGCTTCGAGGCTCGGCCACGAGTCCAGCCCCGGGTCTCCCGGGTTCATCGGCACGGTGTAGAACTTCCACTGGAGCTTGCCCGTCTCGGGGTCGAACGACTGCAGGAACCCGGGCGCATCGAGATCGTTCCCGGTGCCCGCGAGCACGTGGTTGCCAATGACGATGGGGGCCATCGTCGAGAAGTACTGCTGGTTGAAATCCGCGATCTCGACGTGCCACCGCTCTTTGCCGGTTTTTGCCTCGAGCGACACCAGGTAGTTGTCCGGCGTCTCGAAGTACACGTAGTTGTTCCACATCCCCATGCCGCGGCTGCCGATGTGGGTGCCCCCCTTGGTCTTCCAGTAGTAGTGCCAGAGCTCGCGCCCGTCGCGGGCATCGATCGCCCAGGCGTTGTCGGGCGCGGACAAGTAGAGGACCCCGTCCACCTGGAGGATCGAGCCTTTGATGTTGGCCGTGCCGCCGGCGGCGAATTCGCCGGTGCCTTCACCGCCGACGATCACCGGCGCACCACCCCCGCCGCCTCCGAAGCCGCCCCGGCCCCCGCCGAACCCGCCGCCGGCGCTTCCGGCGCCACCGCTGATCTTCGACACCCACGCGAGCGTGAGACTCTTGACGTTCGTCTGGTTGATTTGCGAGAGCGTGCTGAACCGACGGCCCGTGTAGTCGCCCGAGTACGTCGGCCACGCCTCGGCCAGCGGCTTGAGGATGGACGCCGGGTCGAGCCCTCCCGCACCTGAAGCCTGGCCCTGAGCCAGCGCGGGCGTTGTCGTCTGTCCCTGACCCGCGAGAAGCACCGGCATCGCGGCCAGCGCGGTCGTCAGCAATACGTTTTTCAATGTCATTTCAGGGTCACCAGATAGGCCGTCACATCGTGGATGTCTTTGTCCGTGTATGCCGTCAGCAGCTGGCGGTGACCTTCCAGCGGATCGTGGATCTCGACGCGCGGCACGGCGCCGTCGCGGCGGATCGCGCGCGCCGGCCCATCCCCCTGCCTGACCACGACGACGAAGTCGTCTATCCGGTCGAGCGGTCCCTCGATCTTCTGGCCTGACGGCATCGTGACCGTCACGGTCACCGGCTGACCGCCACCGCCACCCCGGCCCCCGCGGCCCCCGCCGCCGGACACCCACGTGGTCTGAAGCTGGGTGGGATCGCTGATCCGCGTCGCGAGTCCCTGCAGATCCCCGGTGACCGAGTGGCATGAAGCGCACTTCGCGGTGAAGAAGGCCTTGCCCGCGGCCGGGTCGCCGACGACGATGTTCAGCGTGGCGGGCTCGGAGCCGGGGGGCGGATTGCCCTGGCCGCGCATCGTCGCCGCCACGCTGTGAATGTATTCGGCGATGGCCTTCACGTCGTCATCCGGCAGACCGGGGAAGGGGGGCATCGGCGGCATGCCGGGATTCTGCCTGCCGTTGTGCACGACCGGGAGAATGAGCTCGCCCTTCTGATCGTTGAGCACGAGCTGCGATCGAAGCAGGTTGACGCCGCCCATATCGCCGCCTCTCAGGTCGGCGCCGTGGCAGAGCCGGCAGTTCACACCGAAGAGGCTCTGGCCTCTCGCGATCAATGCGGGGTCGCCGGGAGGCCGCTGCTGTGCGGGGAACGTCGCCGGATTGCCCCGCCCGCGTCCGCCCTGAAGCGGCACCGGCGCCTGCGCCCCGCCTGGGGGCGCATTCGGCGCCGGTGGCGCCTGGCCGGCCGGCGGTGCCTGCGGCGGCGCACCTTGCGCTGCGGGCCTCACCGCAAAGGCCGCCAGCAGCAACAGGGCCGCGGCAGCCACACTCGTATTTGGTCGCATCAATAACCCCATGGAAGGAATGCCGTCCCGGCGCAGTCCGTGCGTTTCATCCAGACAATTACGCGCCCCATATGGTAAACGTTTCCGCGTGCAGATGTTGCGATCGGCGGAGGATGGCGGGGGTTCCTGGTGGCGTGGGCGGCGGCGAAGGTCACACGTCGTCATGCTGCTGGCGGTCACGATCTGCACTGCCGCGCCGGCTGGCGCGCCGAGTGGGCCGGCCCCGACGCGGAGTGACTTCCCGACAGTCGGCGGCAACCTGGCGAACCAGCGCCATTCCGCGCTCACCAGAATCAACAAGGGGAACGTGAGCCGCCTGGGGGGCGCATGGATGGTGCACCTCGAAGACGGGCAGCCGGCCGGCACGATGCAGGCGACCCCCGTAGTCGTGGACGGCATCATCTACATCTCGACGGGTGTCGGCAACGTCTTCGCGGTGGACGGTGCGACCGGCGCGATCAAATGGAAGTACCGATCCGGCGGCCGTCCGGGCAGCAACCGTGGCGTCGCCGTTGGTGGCGGACGGGTGTACGCCGGCCAGCGCGACAATTCGCTCGTGGCGCTCGATCAGAAGACGGGCGCACGGCTGTGGCGCACACAGCTTGCGGAGGCGGGCCCGGGGACGACGAGCGCGCCTGCGGTCTACCATGACGGGCTCGTCTACATCGGTGTCGGCGGCGGCGAGCTCGGTGTCCGCGGCCAGTTCGGCGCCTACGACGCGGCGACCGGCGTCGAAGTGTGGAAGTTCTGGACCATACCGGCGCCGGGCGAGCGTGGCAGCGAGACGTGGGAAGGAGACTCCTGGCGGTACGGAGGCGCACCTGTCTGGACGCAGCCCGCGATCGATCCTGACCTCCACACGATTTACATAGCAGTCGGCAACGCCGGGCCGGACAACGACGGCACGGCGAGAGGGGGCGACAACCTGTTCAGCGTCTCTGTCGTCGCGCTCGATCTGAAGACCGGCGCGTACAAGTGGCACTTCCAGGAAGTGCATCACGACGTGTGGGACTACGACAATGCCGCGGCGCCGGTGCTGGCGGACGTGCGCGTCCAGGGACGCCGGCGCCAGATCCTGATCCACGCAGGCAAGACTGGCATGACGTACATCCTCGACCGGGTCACGGGCAAACCATTCGTCGGCATCGTCGAGCGCCCGGTGCCGCAGGAGCCGCGGATGAAGACCGCGGCCACGCAGCCGTTCCCGGTAGGCGACTCGTTCGTGCCTACATGCCCGGAGCCCGGCAGCGTGGATCCGAAATATCCGACCAGCTGTGTCTTCGGCGCGTACTGGACCGACCCGGTGGTCATGGCGCCGGGTACCCAGGGCGGCCTCGCGTGGGCGCCCATGACCTTCAATCCGCAGACGGGGTTGATCTACATTCCGGGCAGCATCATCAACTCGGGATTCGCGCTCCGCCGGCAGGCGTGGGACGAGCAGACACGCACGTTCCGCGCGGTGGGTAATGGCGCGGGGTTCTTCCGGCCGCCTGGCGAACCGAGGAGCGGCACGCTCAGCGCGGTGAACCCGGCCACCAACAGGATCGTGTGGCAGAAGCGGACCCGGTTTCCGCTCGGGACCGGCAGCGGCCTGCTCAGCACCGCGAGCGGGCTGCTCTTCCACGGCGACTCTGACGGCAGGATGCTCGCCTACGACAGCGCGAACGGTGAGACGTTGTGGCAGTTCCAGACGGGGGCGGGTGCCGATGCCCCCGCCGCGACCTACGAAGCGGGCGGGGAGCAGTACGTCGCCATTCTCGCGGGGGGCAACAGCTTCCAGTTGTCACAGCGCGGCGACAATCTCTGGGGATTCAAGCTGGGCGGCCAGGTGCCCCCCGCCCCCGCGCCCCCCGAGCCGCCGACCACGCAGCCGGAACCGGGGCGATGAGTCCATCCAACCCTCACGCCGGCCAGAAGATCCTCAGGCGTGGAGCGGCGCCCGCAATTGCGCGACTCGCCGTGTTGCTCGTGCACGGCCGCGGCGGGTCGGCGAGCGACATGCTCGCTCTCGCCGACGAGCTCGCGCTGCCGGACATCGCGTGGGTCGCTCCGCAGGCCGCCGGGCAGACGTGGTACCCGTATTCGTTTCTGTCGCCCATCGCGCAGAACGAGCCGGGCATCTCGTCCGGCCTCGGTGTCCTGAAGAACCTCGTCGACGAACTCGGGCGCACCGGCATCCCGCCCCAGCGCGTTGGTGTGCTCGGGTTCTCGCAGGGCGCCTGCCTGGCGCTCGAGTTCGCCGCGCGGAATCCGCAGCCGTACGCGGCGGTGGTCGGGTTGAGCGGCGGCCTGATCGGGCCGCCCGGCACCCCGCGTGATTACCCCGGATCGCTCGACGGAGCAGCCGTCTTTCTCGGCTGCAGCGACGTCGATCCGCACATTCCCGTCGAACGGGTGCGCGAATCGGCGGAGGTCTTCCGCCGCCTGGGCGCGCAGGTCGACGAACGGATCTATCCCGGCATGGGACACATCATCAATCAGGACGAGCTGGAGTCGGTGCGGCGGCTGCTGCTGTGAAGATCCGGAGTTGAACGGTAACGTGCTGATCGGTTGAGGCGTGTCGCGCAGCCGGTCAGTGCCCGCGCTCGGTAAGAGATGGACGAATCGAGGTGCGCAGAAACCGTAGCCGCTCCCGGTGCCGACGAAGGTTCTCCAGGTGTGCCTCGATCGCGGCCGGGTCGTACGGACGTTCGCAGATCCGCGCGTACTCCCTGCTCAACTGCAGCCACTGCTCCCGCAGTTCGCGGAACGCTGCGGTCAGATGCGAATCCACCGATCCATCCTAGCAAAGGCCGATCTCGAAAGTAGTTGACCCCTTCTCTGCGCACGCCGTACAACACTCCGCAGAGAAACGGGACAGGATTGTGGGACAGCGGCGGAATCGTGACGTCTATCCGGGCGGCACCGTGAGCGCGAGCCCCGCGCGCGGTCGTCGCATGCCGATCCGCCGCCACTGACCACAGCGGCGCGTGGACAACATCACCCATTCTCTCGTCGGCGTGGCGTTTGCCGAGCTGGTGCAGCCGTCAGCCGCCACAGCCGATCACCGCCGCGTGCTTATGGCCGGCAGCATCGTCGCCGCCAACCTGCCGGATATCGACCTCGCCTGCACGTGGATCACGCCGGCGCCGCTCGGATACCTGCTTCATCACCGCGGCTATACCCACACGCTGGCGGGCTTCGTCGTGCTGGCCGTTGCCTTGCCGCTGCTGATGCATGCCTCGAGAGCGGTCCACAGGCTCCCCGGTGCCGCGCGCCGCGTGCTGTACGGATTGATCGCCCTCAATCTCCTCGGGCATGTGTCGCTCGACGCGCTGAACAATTACGGCGTGCACCCGTTCTATCCGTTGGATCCACGGTGGTACTACGGAGACGCCGTGTTCGTGTTCGAACCGCTGCTCTGGCTGCTGCTGGGGATCGCTGCCGCATGCAACGCGCGGACATCCGCAGCCCGCAACGCCGTCGCGGGCCTGCTGTCCTTCGTGATGCTCGCCGTTGTCGCGGCGCGAGTGGTGCCCTTCGTGGCGCTTGTCGGCAATACACTCGCGGCCGCGCTGTTCCTGGCGCTCGTCCGGCGCGCCGGTCACCGAACCCGAACTGCCGCGGCGATCATCCTGGCGACCCTGTTCATCATCGGGATGTCCGGCCTGTCGACGGTTGCGCGGCGCGAGGCGGTCGCTGCGGCGCGGAGCACTGCCGACCTGCTCGACGTCATCGTGTCCCCGGATCCGGGGATGCCGCTCTGCTGGTCCGCCATCGTGGTGTCGCGGGAGCGAGGGGGCGAAACGTACCGTTCAGAGCGGGGCACCGTGTCCCTCGCGCCCCGGTGGTACCCGCCGGGCGAGTGTGCGTCGTACAAGCTCGCGTCCACTGCAGCCGGGTCGCCGCATGCCGCCGGCAAGGCCCTGTGGCGCGACGAGTACCGTCAGTCGATCGCGGCCCTTCGCGATCTCGCGCAACGGGACTGCCGCGTGCGTGCGTGGATGCAGTTCGGCCGCGCGCCTGTCGTCCGCGGGGATTCCATCGAGGACCTGCGGTTCGACACAGGTGTGCGTGGGAACTTCACGGCCATGGCTCTTCACCCCGAGTGGCGCGGATGTCCATCGAACGTCACACCCTGGGCGCCGCCGCGGGCAGATCTGGTCGGCCTGCTGGATTGACGGCGGAGCCACGCGTCCGCGCGTCCTCCCCAGCGCTCGTTCCGGGCCGGCCCAACCTGCCGGATTGCCGTCCAAACCGTCCTCCGCATCGTCTTACTTCCAAGCGGTCCAGTTCGGAGATTCAGGCACATTTCGTGCTGCTCCCAAAGTGGATCGGCGTTATGGATCGGGCGTTATGACAGAGCAAGAAGACGAGGGAGTCGACCCGGTTCTGGAGGTCTTGACGGAGTACGAGCAGAAGCTGCGCATCCTTCACCAGAACGATCAGCTCGCCGGCGAAGCCCAGCGGACCTTCGG
The DNA here is from genome assembly GCA_039648985.1 of Acidobacteriota bacterium. Taxonomy (GTDB): domain Bacteria; phylum Acidobacteriota; class Vicinamibacteria; order Vicinamibacterales; family 2-12-FULL-66-21; genus JALZOC01. Next base: position 7,169 of record JBBWZJ010000146.1, read on the forward strand.
GGCGCTCGTCACTGAACTGGAGCGGCGAACCGGGCAGGATCGCCGCCGCCAGGGGCGGGCCAGCGCCGACCGGCGAACCGGGCGCCCGCACGAAGACGCGCTCGCGAAGTGACGGCGGCCCGCTGCACTCGGCCTAGCGCTGCACCCGTCCCGAGGCGTCTCCGGCGATAAGCCGATCCACCTCGTCCACAGTCACTCGGTTGAAGTCTCCGGGGATCGTCTGCTTCAGAGCGCTCGCGCCGACGCCGAAGCGCAGCGCGTCGGCAGGCGATCGGCCGGCGAGCAGCCCGTAGATCAGTCCGGCGGCAAAGCTGTCGCCGCCGCCGATGCGATCGACCAGACGCACGTCGTAGCGCTGGCTCCGGACCATCGTCCCTGCCTTCGCGTCCCACAGCACCGCGCTCCAGCCGTTGTCGCTCGCCGACATGCTCTCGCGCAAGGTGATGGCGACGAGCGACGCGCCAAAATCCCGAGTGACCTGTTCGGCTGCACGGCGAAAGCCATCGAGGTTCAGCTGGCCGCTCGTCACGTCCGTGTCAGGCACGTGCACCCCGAGCACCGACTGCAGATCCTCCTCGTTCGCGATGACGACATCGACGCCGCGCATCATCGGCCGCATGGTTGCCTGCGCCTGTGCCTCGGTCCAGAGCTTCTTCCTGTAATTCAGGTCCACGCTGACGCGGGCGCCGGCGCGGCCCGCCGCCGCGATGGCGCGGCGAGTGGCTTCGGCGCTGCTCGCGCCGAGTGCCGGCGTAATACCCGTCACGTGAAACCAGTCGGCCCCGGCGAACACGCTGTCCCAGTTCACGGCGTCAGGAGGCATTTCGCTGATGGCGGACCGCGCGCGATCGTACAGCACCGTTGAGGCGCGCTGGCTGGCGCCCGCCTCGGTGAAGTAGACACCCATCCGCAAGCCGCTACGGACGATATGCCCGGTGCGCACGCCCTCGGCTCGAAGTGCCCGGATGGCCGCGTCTCCCAGGGGATTGTTCGGAAGTGCCGTGACGTAGGTACTCTCGAGGCCGAACTGCGCGAGGCTCACCGCGACGTTTGCCTCGCCCCCGCCGAATGTGGCGACGAACTGCGGGCTCTGAAGAAAGCGCTCGAATCCCGGCGGGCTGAGCCGCAGCATGATCTCGCCGAACGTAATCACACGCTTCATCAGGCACTCTCCCGGGCCGCCCGCACGTTGGCCACGATCCGGGCCGCGTTCGCCCGCAGCACCCCGTAATTGCCCGATGCGATCGCCGCGGTGTCGAGCAGCGCCGTGCCTACGCCCACCGCGACGGCGCCGGCGCGGATCCAGTCTCCGGCGTTGTCGAGCGTCACTCCGCCGGTGGGCATCAGTTTCAGCTGCGGGAGCGGGCCACGGACGTCCTTCAGGAACGTCGGCCCGAGCGCCGTGGCAGGGAACACCTTCACGACGTCGGCCCCCGCGTCCCACGCCTCCAGCATCTCGGTCGGCGTGAAACACCCCGGCATCGCGGCGGCGTCGCGCTCATGGCACGCGGTGATCACGTCACGCCGGAATACCGGACTGACGACGAAGCGCGCGCCCGCGTCGATGACGCGCCGGGCCGTATCGCCGTCGAGCACCGTGCCCGCGCCGAGGACAACGCCGGCCGGCAGGTTGACCGCGAGCTGCCGGATGAGCTCGATCGCCCCGGGTACGGACATCGTCACTTCAATGACGCGGACACCCCCCGTGCCAATCGCATCGAACACCGCGCGGACCTTCTCCGGATCCTTCATCCGGATGATGGCCACGATGCCGGCACGTTCCACCTCGTCCACCACCGCACGCCGTTTCTCGGTCACCCTCGACTCCTGCGCTCTGGCACGCGTCAAAAGAAAATGATTCTCTCGCTGCGGGCGTAGATTACTGCGCCCCCGCCTCGCGCGCAAAGCATCCGCCCTTTTCAGTAAATGTGCGTCACCGTACGGACCGCGGGGCTGCAACGCTGTAGTCTCAGGGTAGTGGCTGTGCCTGGCCGTGCCTTCCAAACAGCTGGCCACTCCTGGAGTTCTGAATGCCTCCAACTGGTCCGACCAACATCGGCGCACCCGTGCCGCCGATCGTCCTCGTGGTGGACGACCACTCCGATACCGTCGAGATGTACGACACCCTGCTGAGCGCGCAGGGATACTGGGTCGCCCGCGCGTCGAATGCGTCGGACGCATTCGAATATGCGCACGACGTGCTGCCGGATGCGATCGTGACGGATCTCGGGCTCCCCGGCGACATGGACGGCGCGGAGCTCATCCGGCAGCTGCGCTCGGACCCGGCCCTCTGTGATGTGCCGATCCTCGCGATCACCGGACGCGACCCGAGCGATGTCCCCTCGCTGGCCGGCGTGAAAGTGCTCGGCCTGCTGCTGAAGCCGGTCGCCCCTGAGACACTGCTCGCCCGCGTGAAGTCGGCGCTCGAAGAATCCGCCTCGCTTCGCTCCCGGAGCGCCGCCGCGATCGCGACGATCGAGCCGTTGCTTGCGAAGTCCGCCCGCCTCGTCGCGCGCAGCCGGGCGCGGGGTCTCCCGGGCCGTTCCGATCCGACGACGCGGCCATGCCCGGGGTGCGGCGAGCCGCTCGAGTGGATCGAGACGGGCACACTGAACGGGATCGAGTACGAGTACTACCGCTGGTGCGACTCGCACTGCGGGCTCTACTGTTTCAACCGGGGGACGCGGAGGTTCGAGCTGCTCTCGGCGGGGAAATAGAACGGGTGTTACTTGTCCGTTTTAAGTTTTACGGGTTTAGGTTTTACGGGTTTAGGTTCTAAGGTTACGTTCTAAGGTCTTGAGTTCTTTTTAAGGTTTAGGTTTTGCCGAACGCAAAACCAGACGTACAACCTGGAACCGTAGAACCTAAACTTAGAACCTAAACCTAAAACCCCTAGAACCCAAACCTAAAACCCTAAAACCTTAGCACCTAAAACCCTAAAACCTTAGAACCTAAAACCCTGGTACAACTCCCAGCATTGCCTCTGTCGTATGATTGGCGTCACTCATATGCAGAGCAGCGATGCAGGACGGACGCCCGTGACCCCGTCGATTTTCGATCTCACCGGGCGGGTGGCGGTCGTCGTCGGCGGCACTAGCGGGATTGGCAGGGCACTCGCTCTGGGACTTGCCGATGCGGGCGCCGATGTCGTCGCGACAGGCCGCCGCGAACCCCTCGTCGACGAAGTCGCGGGGGCGATTGAAGCGCGCGGACGCCGCACGCTGCGGATGTCCTCCGACGTCAGCGACACCGGGTCGCTCGAGCGCATCCGCGACGCTTGCGTCGCCGCCTACGGCAAGGTCGATATCCTCGCGTGCGTTGCCGGCACCACCAAGCGCGTGCCCACGCTGGACATGAACGAAGCGGATTGGGCCCACATCCTCGAAACCAACCTGACGGGAACCCTGCGGAGCTGCCAGGTCTTCGGCCGCGCGATGGTGGCGCGGCGGTACGGCCGCATCATCACGATCGGGTCGCTGTCCTCGTTCGTCGGTCTCTTCGAAGTCGCCGCGTACGTGGCGAGCAAGTCCGCCGTGGCGGGCCTGACGCGCGCGCTCGCTGTCGAATGGGCGCCGCACGGCGTCACCGTCAACGCGATCGCGCCCGGCGTGTTCAAGACGGACCTCAATGCCGCCCTCCTCGAGACGGCGCGCGGCAAGGAGTTCCTCGTCCGCACGCCGATGCGGCGCTTCGGAAAGCTCGAGGAGCTCGTCGGCGCAGCCGTGTACCTGGCCTCCGACGCCGCGTCGTTCGTCACGGGGCATGTGCTGGCGGTGGACGGCGGCTTCCTCGCCAGCGGCGTGAACCAATGAAGGCGGTCCTGGCCATCAGCGAGCGCGACAACGTCGCAACGGCGCTGGAGCCGCTCGACGAGGGGCGCTCGGTCGAGGCGAACGGGCAGACGGTCGCGGCACTCGAGCCCATTCCCGCGGGCCACAAGATCGCGCTGCGCGACATCGCGGCGGGCGACGGCGTGTTCAAGTACGGCAGCCCGATTGGAACCGCCAGCCGCGACATCCGCGCCGGCGCGCATGTGCACACGCACAACGTCGCGAGCAGCCGTTGCCGCGGCGATCTTCCGGAAACCCCCAGCGATCCCAGAGCGCGGCCCGCCGAACCACCCGACGTGCCGCAGACAGCGCGGCGCCACTGATGACCGGCCGTCCAGGTTTTCTCGGATATCGGCGAAGCGACGGCCGCGTGGGCACGCGCAATCACGTGCTCGTCGTCCCGACGGTGATCTGTTCGTCGCTCGTCGCGGAACGTGTCGCAGCCGCGGCGCCGCCCCTCGGCGTGGCGCTGCCGCACCTTGCGGGCTGCGGTCAGCTCGGACCCGACATGCGCCTCACCCACGACACTCTCGCGGCGTACTGCGGGCATCCCAATGTGGGGGCCGTCCTCGTGCTCGCGCTCGGCTGCGAGCAGGTCGTCGCGCAGGCGCTCGCCGACGCGGCACGGCGGCACGGCAAGCCCGTGGACATCGTCGCGATCCAGTCGGAGGGAGGAACCATTCGCGCGACCGAGAAGGGCACTGCGATCGCGAGGGACTTCGCCCGGACGCTCGCCGCGCAGCCGCGCGAATGGTGTGACGTCGCGGACCTCGTGCTGTCGCTCAAATGCGGCGGATCCGATTACACCTCCGGGCTGGCCTCGAATCCGGCGCTCGGCCGCGTGACGGATCGCCTCGTCGATCTCGGCGGCAGTGCCGTTCTTGGAGAAATCGCGGAGATCATGGGCGCCGAGCACCTGCTGGCGGCGCGCGCGAGCCGACCCGATACCGCGGAGCACCTGATTCAGATCATCACGCGCGTCGAAGCCGAAGCGCGGGCGCTCGGCCTGGACATCCGCGGCACGCAGCCGTCTCCCGGCAACATCCGCGGAGGTCTGACGACAATCGAGGAGAAGTCGCTCGGCGCGACCCACAAGGGAGGCGAGCGTGCGCACCTCGAGGATGTCGTCGGTTATGCCGCGCCGATCCGGCGGAAGGGATTGACCGTCATGGACACGCCGGGGCTCGACGTCGAGTCGGTGACCGGCATGGTCGGCGGCGGCGCGCAGGTGGTGGTGT
>JBBWZJ010000176.1:0-5877 GCA_039648985.1 Acidobacteriota bacterium
AATCGAGCCATCGTCCCGCTTCGGCCCGCGAGAGCTTGCAGGTCGCATCGGCCAGGATGACGATGGGGAATTCGAGCCCCTTCGCCTTGTGGACCGTCATCATGCGGACGCCGTCGCTGCCTTCCTCGAGAATCGGCGCTTCCGCCGCCTGTGCTTTCTCGGCGGCGGTCCGAAGTTCGTCGACGAAACCGCGGAACGAGATCCCGCCGCCAGCTTCGTACTGGCGCGCCAGTTCGGCGACGTGCAGCACGTTGGCGAGCGCCTGCTCGCCGGCGGACCGCAGCACCAGCCCCACGTGAGCGCGAGTGGCGTGCATCAGCTCGTGGACCGTCTCGGCGATCGGGACGTAGTTCCGCCGACTGTGCAGGCGGCGGAGAAGCTGCAGCGCGGCGGCAATCGGAGCCAGATGCGACGGAACCGCGGTCGGGATCCGGAATGGATGGAATACACCGAAACCGCTCGCCCGATGGCCCTGCTTCCATTCGAAGAGCTCTTCGTCTCCGATGGCGAACAGCGCTCCCCGCAGCGTCGCAAAGACGGACAGCTCGTCGTCGGGCCATTCGATCGCGGCGAGTGCGGCGCGAACGCTCTCGACTTCTTCGCGATCGTGAAACGTCTTGCCGCCGACGAGCACGTGACGCACCCCTCTCGCTTCGAGCGCCTGCACGTACGGCTGCGTCACGTCCTCCCCGAAGCTGAGGAACCGGCGGAAGAGGATGCAGACATGTTTGGGCGCGACCTCGACCGGCGGGTCCCCCGACCGCTCGGTCACCATCCAGCCGCTGTCGTTGACCACCCAGTCGACGAAGGCGCCGACCGCGTCCGGCAGGGACTTCTCAATCGCCATCGCCGACACGTTCCGCGTGGCGTAGGGCGCAGGCACCGGTAATGCGATGACAGCGGGCTGCGACGGCGTGTCGGATCTGAATGGAGACAAGGGAACGTAGTCAGCCTGCAGCGTGAACGGATCGCCCGTCATCACGGGCGCGAAAGCCGCGTTGATGCATGCCTGGATCTGCGGCACGCTCCGGAAGCTGGTCGTCAGATGCAGCCGCCGGGCGCCGCATCGTTCGAGGTGATCGCACACGTCCCGGTAAATGCCGACATCGGCCCTCCGGAACCTGTAGATCGACTGCTTCGGGTCGCCGACGATGAAGAGGCGGCCCGGGACGGGGACGGCCGTGCGCCAGTCGGCGTGTGTCGGATCGGCGGCGGCAAGCAGCAGCAGGATCTCTGCCTGGAGCGGATCCGTGTCCTGAAACTCATCGACGAACAGATGCGTGAAACGCGCCTGGAACCCGCGGCGGACCGCCTCATTGCCCGTGACGAGGGCGCGCGCCTTGAGCAGCAGGTCCAGAAAATCGAGTGCGCCGGCGCGCCCCTTGAGCTCTTCGTAGTGGACGATGGCGCCCTGCAGCTCCTGCTGCAGGCCGGCGGCAAGGTCGGCATCGGCGTCGAGCCGGAAGCCATCGAGCTGCGCGCGCAGCGCGTCGAGAGCCTCGATCACGAGCGGCCTGGCGATGCTCGCGGAATAGCCGGGTCCACGGCCATGTCGCGCCTTCGAGAAGTTCCTCTCGCGGGAGAGATCGACGAGGCGGGCTTCGAGCCAGTCGTACTCGGCGACATCGCGCTCCCCCTGTTCGTCGCGCGCCTGAATCTCCTGGCTGAGGTGCCGCGCGGCCGCGGTATCCAGATAGAGGTAGTCCCGCGCGTACGACGGCCGTTCCGTGAGCGCGGCGAACGCGTGCAACTCCGTCACGAGCCGGCTGACATGGGCCTCGCGATCGAAGCCACGCCGCGTCCATGCGGCCGCGAAATCCCGCCACTGCGACAACTCCCATGCCGCCCGCCGGAGCCGATCGACCGGCCCGTCCTGGCGGGGCCGCGCCTGGCCCGAAAACGAGACGGGGCTCGATCGCCGCAAGGCGCGCCGGATCGCCTCAGGCGGATCCGAGAGCCTGGCCTGCAACCAGCCGCCGAACGCTTCGTCGAAGAGGCGCTCGGCCTGCCCTTCGGTGAGCACCGCGAAGAGCGGGTCAACGCGCGCTTCCACGGGTCTCTCACGCAGCAGCTCCGCACAAAACCCATGGATCGTGCTGACGTGCGCCTCCTCCAGGCTGGCCAGGGCTTTGTCGAGCTGCAGCCGTGCGTCGGCGTCCTTCACCGCGGCGCGTTCGTGCTCGAGCGCTTCGCGCAACCGCAGTTTGAGCTCGCCCGCGGCCTTTTCCGTGAACGTGACGGCGACAATCTTTTCGACGGTCGCACGGCCGCTCCCGAGGATCCGCAGGATCCGTTTGACGAGCTCGGTGGTCTTTCCGGTGCCCGCGGCCGCTTCGACGACAAGGGTCTCGTCGAGCGCATTCGAGATCGCGTCGCGGGCGGGCTGGTCGGCGAGCGCCGTCATGGCATGTTCCTCAGCGCCTGGAGATCTCCAAGCTTGTCGGGGGATTTCACCCGGATGCGCTTCTCCTCGTTTGGACCGCAGACGGTCCGGAAGTCGCACCAGACGCACGCCCGGTCTGCCGGCGCCGCGGGCAGGAAGCCAAGCTCGATCGCGCGATCCACGATCTCGAGCGCCTCGAGGCCCGCATGGCGCGTCTGCGCGTTGATCGGTATTTCGTGGCTGGTGAATCCGCCGGCGGCCGTGCAGTAGAACAACCGTCCGGACGCCACCGGCGTTGCCAGCGCTTTTTCCACTACGAGGCTGTACAGCACCGGTTGGAGCGCGGCGCCGCCGCCCACGACGGTCCTCGGAGTCGTGCGATTCTTGCCGGTCTTGTGGTCGGTCACCCGCAACAGCACGCCTCCGGGCTTCTGCTCGATCAGATCGACCGAGCCCCGCAGCAGAAACCGGCCGTCGATCAGCACCGGATCGGGAGCACTGCGCGGATCCCGGCCGTCATCGGACAGCCCGAAGCTGTACTCGAAGTACTCGGGCTGCCAGTCGCCGCCCTCGGGCAGACGCCGCACCCACACGCGCAGGTCTCTGGCGATGTCCGCCACCTCGTCGCGCCACACGCGGTCGATTGCCGGGGCGAGCCTTTCGTAATATTCGGCGGCAATTCGCGCGACGGTCGCATCGAGCACTGACAGCGCACGCGGAATGCCGATTTCGGTGACGGGCAAGCGGCCGGTCTCGCGCAGTTCGCGGAAGAATGCCGCCTGCACGGCATGGAACAGCGCGCCGCGCGTGAGTGGATCCAGCTTCTGAAGCGGTTCGGGGTCTTCGGCCGGTTGCAGCCGGTACACGGCGGAGAGGAGGAACTGATACGGGCAGCTCGAAAACTTCTGCAACGCCGACAGGGAGTACGGTCGCGACCCGAGTCGCTGGGCCGCCAGCAGGTCGCGGGTCGTGCCGGTGATCCGTGTGATCCCGTCGAAGGGCGTCCATGATGACCGCGCCCGGGACCAGCGCGCCGACACCGATCGCTTCAGCGCGTCGTTGAGCCTCAGGAGGTAATGCGCGTGCCCTCTCACGGTTTTCACATCCTCCGTGAGCAGCAGTTCGCGGAGGACCGACAGATCGTGCTCGAAGTCGTCGATAGCGCGGGCCGGCTCACTCGGGGACGGCCACGCCAGGCCTGCCGCGCCGGCCGCGGCGGCCCGCTCCTGCAGCTCTTCGTGATCCGGAACGCGACCGGTAATCGCGCGCATGATGTCGAGCGCATAGAACGACGGCACGCGCGGCCGTGATTCCGCAACATCGATCCGCGGATACGAGAGCCACAGCCGCTCCGTCGCCGCGCCGACGGCAAGACGCAGCATGAGCCGTTCGTTCCGCCCTCGATCCTCCTGCACCGCGAGACCCGCCGCGAGCGGCACCCGCATCTCCTCGTCGAGCAGCATCGGATCCTCGTGCGGCTTCAGGGGAAACATGCGCTCGGCGAGGCCGGCGACGAACACCACCCGGAACGCGCGGCCGCGGGCCTGCTGCGGACCGCCGACGAACACACGCCCGTAGCGGTTGCGTGGCGGGTCCAGCTCCAGCGTGAGCACGCGCTCCCCGAGCACGTCGCGCGCTTCGTCGAGCGACACCGGACCGATCGCGGCCATCGGCCGCAGTTCGGCGAGCACACGCAGCACGCGTTCCGGCTGGCGGAGCACCATCGGCGCGAGGTCCGAGAAATGACCCAGCCATTCACCCCAGGTCGCATGGGAGGGCCATGCCGCGAGGTGGTCGATGATGGGGAGCGCGAAGGCGCGAAGGTGCGCGAGGTTCTCGAGATCGCGCTGCAGGCGCTTCGCACGCGGCGACTCTGGATCCTCTCGGGTTTCTTCCTGGATCCTGACCCGGTATTCCTGCGCCAGCCCGGCAAGCCGCCGGTGCCACCGTCCGGGGTCACCGCCGATCACCGCCGATTCGACAATGAGCGTCTCCCACTTCCACGGCGCACGCAGCGCCCCCTCGACAACCGGCTCGTCGTCTGCGACGGGCGCCTGGCCTTCGGACCCGGGCGCCTGCGGCTCGTCCTCCGCGCCTTCGCTGCGGCCCGCGACGGGCCCAAGGAGCTCGTCGTCAGGGGCGATGAACTCGGGGACGGACGATGCGGTCGCCTGCGGCACCTGCGCGACCGAGAGATACTCGGCGAAACGGCGCGCCGAGAGCTTCTCGCACGCACACGCGAGCACCGCCATGAAGGCGCGTCCCGCGGGATGGGGACGGACGGTGCCCCGGTCGAACCAGGCGGGGATACCCGCGCGCTTGAACGCGTGCTCGAGCAGCCCGGCGTAGCGCTGCGGTGATCGGACGAAGACCGCCATCTCGTCGAATGCCACGCCCGCCCGCGCCTCCTCGAGGATGCGCCGCGCGACCTCCACGCATTCGCGGACTGCGCCGGGTGCCGAGAAGAATCGCACGTCACCCGCCTGCTCCCGCGCCGGCGGCTGGCGGCGTGCGAACAGATTGCGGCGAAGGGCGATGAGGTCGGGAGCCTGTCCGGCAGCGCCCAGGGAAGTCACCGAAGGGTCGAGCACGTGCGCCGTGATGCCGATCGATTCGAGACGGTGGAGCGTCTGGACGTCGCCGAACGGTACGGTGATGAGCACGTCCGGAGACGCGTGGATCAACGCCTGAAGAAATTCGAATTCGACAGCCGATTCGAACCCGACGTCCAGCAGCAGTAGCGGCACCGCCGCACCGGCACCACCCGAACGGAGCACGCCGGTAGCGGCATCGAAGAGCGTGGCGCGATCGATGGCCGATGCTTCCGCGAACTGCTGCTCGAAGGCCTCGAGGAGCATGGACAGGTCCGCGCCACCGAGCGGCAGACCGCCGAGATCCGCTGGCGCGACATGGGCCAGCCGAAGCTCCTGGAGCGTCCGGGCGAGGGCGCGCGGAAATCCAGGAGTTGCGGCCACCGGGCCGAAATAATCCAGTGAGCCGTCGCGCTGCGCCTCGAAGACGGCGCGTGCCGCAACCGCTTCGGACCCGAGATAAGTCGCCGGCGCAAGGCGCGCGTCCGCGAGAACGGCGGCTGCGAGGCGCGCGGCAAGCTGCGTGACACTGAACCGGTGCAGCCCGATCGTGGCGCCGCACTCGCGCATCACCGAGCGTGCGAGGTCGTCCACGGAACTGCGTGAAGCCCCCACGAGCCACATCGATCGCCCTGTGACACGGGCGCGGATGAAGGCGCGCGCTTCCGCGAGCCGCAGTTCGGCGGCGGCGGACTCGACGAGACGGATTGACGGCGGGGAACCCTTGCGCGAGGCCACATCGTGCTCCTTCCCGGACGCCGTGCCGGGTCACCGGTAAACAGCCGCGCCACGCGGCCGTCGCGTCAAACGATACAGCAAGTCAGGCGATCACGCCTCCGCGCGCAATCATTCGTCCAGATCTGTGGTGCAGGCGCGCGCCAGTCAGCGTGGATTCGAGAGTTG
>JBBWZJ010000177.1:0-25054 GCA_039648985.1 Acidobacteriota bacterium
CAGCTCGTGGACACGACGAACCTCGGACAGTACCTGTTCGACGTGCGCGACAAGGCGACAGGGGCGCTGCAGTACTCGAGGGGCTTCTCGTCGATCTACGGCGAATGGGCGACCACCGGTGAAGCGAAGACCACGCACCGGACGTTCCACGAATCGCTCCGCCTTCCCTGGCCGCGCCAGCCGGTGCTCGTGACGCTTCAGAAGCGGCAGCCGGACAACACGTTTGCGCCGATCTGGTCGACCGACGTGGATCCGGGCTCGCGCTTCGTGAATGCGGCGCCGCTCCGGCAGCATGCGGGGCGCGTCTGGCCGGTGATCGAGAACGGCCCGTCCGCTGAGAAGGTGGACCTCCTCGTGATCGGGGAAGGGTATCCCGAAGGCGAGATGCCAAAATTCCACGCGGACGTGCGGCGGCTCCTGCCCGCGCTGTTCGCCGAGGAACCGTTCAAGGGCCGGCAATCCGACTTCAACGTTCGTGCGCTCGATCTGCCGTCCGGCGAAAGCGGCGTCAACCGGCCGAATGCGGGCGTATTTCGCCGGACCCCGCTCTCGGCGGAATACAACATCTTCGACTCCGAGCGCTACGTGCTGACGCTCGACAACCGCGCCTTGCGGGACGCGGCCTCCGCGGCCCCGTACGAATTCATCGAGATTCTTGTCAACGACAAGACCTACGGCGGAGGCGGGATTTTCAACGCGCAGGCCACCGCATCGGTCGACAGCGCGTTCTCGCCCTACGTCTTCGTGCACGAGTTCGGGCATCACTTCGCTGCGCTCGCCGACGAGTACTACACGTCGGACGTCGCGTACGAGACCGGGCAGGCCCGCAGGCCGGAGCCCTGGGAGCCCAACGTCACGGCGCTGCAGGACCCGGCACACCTCAAATGGGGCGATCTGGTGGCGGCGGGTACGCCCGTGCCGACACCGTGGGACAAAGCCGCATACGAACGGCACACCGAGGCGATCCAGCGGCGCCGGAGGGAGATCCGGGCGCGGAACGCACCCGAGGCCGAGATGGACGCGCTTTTCACGGACCAGCGCGAATGGGACCACACCTTCCTGAGCTCGATGCCGTACTCGGGACGGGTGGGGGCGTTCGAAGGCGCGGCGTACGAGGCCCACGGTCTCTACAGACCCGAGACGGACTGCATCATGTTCACGCGCGACGCGGTGGGGTTCTGCCGTGTGTGCCGGCGGGCGATCAGCCGAATCATCGACCTCTACGCGCGATAGCTATCGAGCCTCGGCTATCCCACGCGCAGGTGCGTCGTCACCCAGATGAACGACGCCGCGATGGCGAGGACCGTCGCAACGAGGCAGGCGACGGCGCCTGCGATGTGGTTGACGCGTTCGGGCTTGAGCGGATCCAGCCACATCCCGAGCACGTATCCGCCGGCGAACCCGCCCGCGTGCGCGAAGTTGTCGATCCCGCGGACGAGAAGCCCGAAGACCGCGATCGACACCACGTACCCCGTGAGCTGCGAGGTCATCATGCTGCTGCCGGACCGGCGGCTGTAATACAAGAGCGCGCCGACGAGTCCGCAGATGGCGGCCGACGCGCCAAGAGTGACCGACACCTCGCCGATGAAGGGCAGCGAGGGCAGCATCTGGTTGGCGACCGAGCTCAGGACGAAGCCGCAGGCAGATGCGACCGTGTAGATGATCACCGTGCGCGCGCCGCCGTACACCTCCGCGGCCGGCGGGCCGATCTGACGCATCGCCATCATGTTGAACAGGATGTGCAGGGCGCTCCCGTGCAGCCACCCCGCGCTGAGGATCGTCCACCACATGTGCAACCCGAACACGGGCAGCGGACCACTCACCCCCAGGCGCAGCGTCGCGAGCTCCCCCGGGGCCAGAATGCCGAGGACGCTGCCGCCGCCCACAATGCTCTGGCCGTCCATCACCGTCAGAAGCAGGCTCAGGGCGTACAGCGCCGAACATCCGTAAACGACCAGTGTGACGAACCCGAAGTCGTTGCCCAGTCGGCGCAGCAGCGGCCCGAAACCCCACAGGCCGGGGTTGCGCCTGCCGCAGGTGTAGCACTGCGCATCGTTGACCCCTACGAGCGAGCCGCAGGACGCGCACACTACTGACCCGGTCTTCTGCCGCTTGAACATCCTTCGAAGCATATATCAAGCGTGTCGGGGGCCCCGGCCGCGATGGACGACGGCATCACTACCGGGAACGGGCCGTTAGAACGATGAACACGGACCGTAGCGCGAGGCAACTGAGCCATCGCGCGTGCGCGTCACGTCGCGCGCCCCCGCCGGAGCTCCCGGGGCCCGATCGCCGTATGCCGCGTGGTGCTCTTCTTGCTTCACTCTCAGGCGACCCTGCGAACGACTGCGCTCAAAGTGTATTGTCAACAATGCGGGTGACCGCCTGCCCCTTCTGCGGAGTCCCCACCGCCGTGCCCCACGAGACGCAGGAGTTGTGTATCGCCGCCCTGCAGGGGGAGGTCGCGCTGATGCGCGCGATGGTCCGTCGCGTCAAGGAGCCCCGCAGCGAGCAGGACGACGCTACAGAAGAGCCTCACACGCCCGAGCGGTCCTGACCATCCAGCCCCAGGTCAGCCTCGCTATGCACCGCTGCTAGACCCGGCGCCTTGAACGGCCGGCTGCCACGTCCGCCGCAGGCCGCCGCTGGCCTGCCTGACCTAACCGACGCCGCCCGACTCCGTCTAACCTACCCGGATGCCGCATACGGACGCCGCGACTGTCGCGCTGGCCCGCGACGGAGACAGCGAAGCTTTCCGGGCGCTCGTCGAGCGCCACAGCCGCGCCGTCTACAGGCTTGCGTATCGGATGACCGGAAACGCGCAGGATGCCGAAGACGTCGTGCAGGACACCCTTCTCAAGGCGTACAAGCAGTTGGGCCGCTTCGAGTCGCGGGCCAACTTCAGTACCTGGCTACACCGCATCGCGGTGAACTGCGCGATCGACATGATTCGATCGAGGGCGCACCGGGAATCGGCGCACGACACCGCTGACCTCGACATGCGCCACGCCGACCAGGGCATCTCGCCAGGCAGCGCCTCGCCCGAGAGGCTGATGTTGAGCGCGGAAGTCCAGGAACGCGTCACGGCCGGAATGTCCGCCCTCAGCCGCATGGAACGTGCGGCGTTCGTGCTCCGGCATTTCGAAGGGCACTCGATCGAGGAGATCAGCAGCGCACTCGGTTTGAAAACGAATGCGGCCAAGCACAGCATCTTCCGCGCCGTGAAGAAAATGCGGCTCGCGCTCGAACCGCTCGCCGGGTCAACGGAGCGCCTGGCCGGGACGAAGGGGTGACCGAACGCGCGGGACAGCGATCAAAGCCATGCATCTGACAGACGACGAACTGATTCTGCATCACTACGGCGAGCGCGCCCCGACGGACACCGCGGGCGCCGCCGCGCACCTCGAGACATGCCGCACGTGCGGGGCCGCTTACGCGCAGCTGCAGCGCACGCTGGCGGCGGTGGACGATTCCCGGCCTCCGGAGCCGCCCGCCGGATTCGAGCGGGCGGTCTGGGCGAGGCTGCAGCCTGAGCTCGAACACCGGCAGCGCACCTGGCTCGCCTGGTGGGTGTTCTCTCCGGCACGCCTGGCGCTGGTTGCCACGCTGGCGCTCCTTGTCGCGGGAGCGTTTCTCGCGGGGCGCATGTCCACGCGGCCCGGCGCAGCGCCCGACCCGGTCGCGACGTCAAAGGTCCGGGAGCGCGTCCTGCTCGCGGACCTTGGCGATCATCTCGACCGATCGCAGGCCATGCTCATCGAGCTCGTGAGCGGCGGCGCGGGCGCTTCCGGCATGTCCGCGGAGCGCGAACGCGCCGAGCAGCTCGTGTCCGACAACCGACTGTATCGCCAGACCGCTGCGGCCACCGGGAACGCCGCCCTCGTCACGGTGCTCGACGAGCTCGAGCGTGTGCTGGTGGATATCGCCGCAAGCCCCGACGTCGCGTCGGCGAACGATCTGGAGCAGGTCCGCCGCGAAATCGACACGAACGGCTTGCTGTTCAAGGTGCGCGTCCTCTCTTCCGACGTGCGCGAGCGGCAGAGAGCGGCCATGCGGCTGCGAACGGGCCAGAGCTCGTAGCGGCTGGCGACGGAATGGATCGGCGGACCGCCGCCGTGGAAACGGGCCGGCCTGACGGCTGGCAACCAACAAAAGGATATCGAACGATGAATGTCAAACATCTGCACGTGTTCAGCATCACGTGCCTCGGCGTCGTGTTCCTCGCCGCGGCGGGGACGGCACAACCGACTGGCGCCGCGCCGGTCCCGCGGACGATCCGCGCCGCGACGGTCATCGCACCCGAAGGCCTGCTTGCCGCAGTGGCTGGCGTGCCGGACATCGACGACCAGGAGGCCGCGCGGGATCGCAGCCATGAGGACGCGGACCAGCGCGAACGGGATCGCGAAACACGCGTGTACGAAGAGGCGCGCGCACAGATGGACCAGTCGAAGTACGACCGCGCCGTCCTCCTCTTCAGCGAGGCCGCCGCGATGAAAGGCGCTCGCGCGGACGCCGCCCTGTACTGGAAGGCGTGGTCCCAGAACAAGGCCGGCCAGCGTGCCGACGCCCTGACCACGCTGTCGGCGCTGGCCCGCGATTATCCGAAGAGCCGGTTCCTGACCCAGGGGAAGCAGCTCGAAGCCGAGGTCCGGCGCGACAGCGGCCAGCCGGCACGGCCGGATAGCGAGACCGACGACGATCTCAAGCTGATGGCGATCAACGCCCTGCTGAATTCTGACGCCGAACAGGCGATTCCATTCCTTCAGAAGCTGCTCGACGGGACCGCGGCGCCGAAGCTGAAGTCCCGCGCGCTGTTCGTCCTCGCGCAGAGCAGCTCGCCGCGCGCCCGCGACGTGCTGAAAGGGATCGCGCGGGGCAATTCGATCCCCGAGCTGCAGAGCCGGGCCATCGACTATCTCGGACAGGTTGGGGGCCCGGAGAGCCGCGCCGTGCTCGCCGAAATCTATGCCGGCACGCCGGACGTCGACGTCAAGCGCCGGATCCTGCGGGCCTTCATGGTGGGGGGCGAAAAGGATCGGCTGCTTGCCGCCGCACAGACCGAGCAGAACGCGGAGCTGCGGGGCGAAGCGGTCCAGCAACTTGGCGTAATGGGCGCTCACGAGGAACTGTGGCAGCTCTATCAGAAAGAAGCGTCTGTGGATGTCAAGAAACGCATGATCCAGGCGATGTTCGTCGGCGGCAACGTCACGCGGCTCATCGAGCTGGCGAAAACGGAGAAGGATCCCGAACTGCGGCGGACAGCGGTTCGCAATCTCGGTGTGATGGATTCGAAGCGGACGAGCGCGGCGCTCGTCGAGATCTACAACACCGACAAGGATCCCGCACTGAGAAAAGCGGTAGTTCAGGGGCTGTTCCAGCAAGGGAACTCGGCGGCCCTCGTCGATCTGGCGCGAAAGGAACAGGACCCGTCGCTCAAGAAGGACATCGTTCAGAAGCTGTCGATCATGGGCGGCGATCGTGTGGCAACGGCGTACATGCTGGAACTGCTGAACGGAAAGTAGATCGCCATGACGAACGCCACTGCACGGATCGCACTCTCCGGTCTGCTCGTCGCCGCGTTCGGCCGCGCCGCCGCCGCGCAGGCGCCGCAAGTCGTCAACGGCAGCGTGACCACAGTGTCTGTCGGCTCGCCGTTTCCACAGGCGTTCCGATCGCTCGTCTCCTCGCAGACCGAACTGGCGTGGATCGGCTACGCCGCGCCAGTCGTCGATCCAGATCGTCTCCTCTGCTGCGACGGCCCCGGCCGGGGTACCGGGGGAGCGTTTGTGTCGGGGGGTGGCGTCCAGGGCAACGGCATGCCCTTCGGCGCCTGCCGCCTGGAGAGCGCCCCGACGGCGCCAGGCTCCCAGCCGGCGCGAGCCGGCGAGGCGGCCTTACCGGCCGGTCCCGTACGGCTCGAAGGTTCGGCCCGCATCGCGGTGCTCTTTCGGATCGTCGGCGCGTCGGTGGAACGGATTCGCGTGGTCTCCACAGACTGCGTCCTTGACGCCGGCGGACGTCCGCTGCACTGGATCGACGCCGTCCCGCCCGCCGACAGTGTCGCCCTGCTCGAATCGTACGCCGCGGCGGCAGCGGGCAGCGGCCGCGTCATCGACGGTGCCATGGCGGCGATCGCGCTGCACCGGGACGAGAGCGCCGATCGTGCGCTGGAGCGGCTGGTGGGTGCTGACCACCCTGACACCGTTCGCCGGAAGGTGACCTTCTGGCTCGGCAACGCGCGGGGGCGCCCTGGATTCGACCGGCTTCTGCGGCTGATGCGCGAGGACCCGAGCGTCGAAGTGCGCAAGAGCGCGGTGTTCGGCATCTCCCAGAGCCCGGTGCCGGAAAAGACCGACACGCTCGCCTCCATCGCCAGGACCGATAAGGAGCCGCGGCTTCGCCGCGAAGCGCTCTTCTGGCTCGCGCAGGCGGCCGGCCGCAAGGCGGCTGAAACGATCACCGAGCGGATCGATCAGGATCCGGATACCGAGGTGAAGAAAAAAGCCGTCTTCGCCCTGAGCCAGCTCCCGCGGGACGAAGGCGTGCCGCTCCTCATCAGCGTCGCCCGCACCAACACGAACCCCGCGGTCCGGAAACAGGCGATGTTCTGGCTGGGAGAATCCAGGGATCCGCGCGCGATCGATTTCTTCGCCGAGATTTTGAAGTGACGCGTGCCAGCCGGCCTGACAAAAAAGCAGCGCGACGCAGCCCCGTATCGGGCCGCGACGCGCTCTGGTCGGAATCGCGACAGGCGGAGGTCTTAGGCCTCGACCGCCTCCACGTTGATGATGCTGTCGGCGAGCTGCGTGAGCTTCTTGTCGGTCGCGCCCTCTTCGTTCAGCGTCTGCTGCAGCAGGCGCGCGATCTTGTTGTACCCGAGCAGCGCGGCATGCGTGCGGGCGGTGCCATAGGCGGCCATCTCGTAGTGTTCGACTTTCTGGGCGGCCCCGATCAGCCCCGCGTCGATCGCGTTCTCATCGAGGTCTTCCTCCATGATCTCGCGGCCCTCTTCGATGAGCCCTTCCATCCCCTTGCACTTCTTTCCCGTGAGCTTGATTTCGAGCGTCTCTCCGATCTGGTCCAGCCGCTCAACCTGGCGCCGCGTTTCTTCGAGGTGCCGCTCGAAGGCGCGCTTCAGCTCGGGCGAGCTGGCCGCCTTGGCCATCTTGGGCAGCGCCTTGATGATCTGGTTCTCGGCGCTGTAGATGTCCTTCAGCTCGTCAACGAGCAATTCTTCCAAGGGGTTTGTTTCTTCGGCCATTCGCTCCTCCTCAATCGGTTGTTCGATGTGGCGGAGGGCTGCAAGAC
Organism: Acidobacteriota bacterium; assembly: GCA_039648985.1. Taxonomy (GTDB): domain Bacteria; phylum Acidobacteriota; class Vicinamibacteria; order Vicinamibacterales; family 2-12-FULL-66-21; genus JALZOC01. The sequence goes on from JBBWZJ010000177.1 coordinate 7,309, forward strand.
TGGTTCCCGAAGGAATGGCCGAGGCGCGAGGCACGCGAGTGCGTGCGCCGCTCAGTGAATGCCGTGGCTCATTTGCAAAGCCGACGGATCGGCGCCGAGACGACGGATGGCCGTTTCCCACATCAGGCCCGGCTCGGTGTCGAAGATGATATCGAGCGCCACATCGGACATGAGCCACGCGGATTGCTCGAGTTCTTCGTCGAGCTGCCCCGGCCCCCAGCCGGCATACCCGGCGAGCACCAGCGCGCGCGGCGCCGGGCGCGTCTCCAGCACACGTCGCAATAAGAGCGGCGACGTGGACAGATACAACCCTTCGACGATCATCCGGTAGTCCTGTTCGATCGGTTCGTCCGAGGTGAGAATCCACCCGCGGTCCGGCTCGACCGGGCCGCCCGTGCACAGCACGAGGTCGTTGCCAAACTCGATCGGCGGCGCCAGCCGCACCATCGTCGTTGCCGGTGCGTCCGTCGGCCGGTTCAGCACGAGACCGAACGCCCCTTCGGGCAGGAAGTCACAGAGCAGGATCACCGTCCTGGCGAAGTTCGGATCCCGCAGCTGCGGCATCGAGACCAGCAGAGTGGGATGGAAATTGTGGGTCATCTCTCTATTCTCCCGCGCCGGACGCCGACGCCGCTACCTTCTTCAGGTCCTCAACGAACCGCCTCATCTCTTCGCGCCGGCTCGCCTCGTCCGAAGCCCGCAGGATCGACGACGGGTGAACCGTGGCCATCACGACGGGGGCGAGCGGGGACGGCACTCTCGCGCCCCGCTGTTGCGACACCCTGAAGTTCCTGCCGAGCAGCGCCTGCGCGGCGGTCGCCCCGAGGCAGACGAGCACGCGCGGCTTGACGAGCGCGATCTCCGTCTCGAGCCATGGCCGGCACGCGGCCACTTCGGCCGCATTCGGCTTCGCGTGGATCCGCCGCTTCCCGCGCGGTTCCCACTTGAAATGCTTCACGACGTTCGTGACGTACACGACGCTCCTGTCGATGCCCGCCTCCTCGAGCGCACGATCGAGGAGCCGTCCGGCTGGCCCGACGAAGGGATGCCCCGCGAGGTCCTCCGCGTCCCCTGGCTGCTCGCCGACGAACATGATGCCGGCGCGGGAAGGGCCTTCACCAAACACGGTCTGCGTCCCGCGCGTGTACAGGTCGCAGGCCTTGCACCCCGCAGCCACCTCGCGGACCTTCGGCAGCGTCGGCCGGTCCGGCAACAGATCGGGCACGGGCTCCCCGGGCTTCGGCGTTTTCCGCCGCGGCTTCGACTCAGCCACGAAGCTTCTCCACCGCCCAGCTCACGTGTTCCGCCACGAGCGGATCGTCGCAGGTGGGCGCATCGTGATCCTGCAGATCGCGGACCCCGTCCGGATCACCACTGTTCCCTATCGCCACCGCAAGATTCCTGCGCAGCCGCCTGACCCCTGCGCGTTTCATGGCGCTCCCCCGCAGCAACAGCCGCAGGTCGTCGTCGGATCGGCGCCAGAGATCGAGGAGCCGCGGCGCATCCAGGCCGGGACGCGGCTGCCAGTGCGCGTCGTCGGTAGTTCCGGTCGACGGCGACAGGTTCCAGGGGCAGACTTCCTGGCAGACGTCGCACCCGTACGCGTGCTCCCCGATCGAGGCGCGCTGCTCGACGGGGACCGGCCCCTTCAGCTCAATCGTCAAATACGACAGGCACCGCGTGGAGTCGAGCACGCCCGGGCCGACAAGCGCGCCCGTCGGACATGCCTCGAGGCACCGCGTGCACGTGCCGCACTGATCGAGCGCGGGAGGATCGGGATCGAGCGGCAGGCTGCAGAGTATCTCGGCAAGGAACATCCAGGACCCCAGGTCCTCGTTGATGAGGCAGGTGTTCTTGCCGATCCAGCCCAGGCCGGCGTACTGCGCGTAAACGCGTTCCTGCACAGGGCCGGTGTCCACGTACGCCCGCAGCTCCATCGCGTCGTCGGAAAGCTCCCGGAGTCGATCGGCCAGCCGCTCCAGTCTCCGTTGCAGGACGACGTGATAGTCGTCGCCCCAGGCGTACCTCGCCACAGCCGCGTTGGCCGGATCGGGATTTTCGATCGAATAGGGGCGCGATGCGTTGTAGACGACGCCCAGCGAGATCACGCTGCGGGCAGAAGGCATGATCGATCGCACATCGCCACGGCGTTCCGCCGTCCGATGCAGATAGTGCATCTCACCGGCGTACCCGCGATCCAGCCAGTCGGCCAGAAACCGGAGCTCGGGGAAGCTGTCCGCGGGTGCGATGCCGCAGAGGTCGAACCCGGCGGCAGAGGCCTCGGCCTTCACACGCGCGGCGGTCAGCGGACCTCGTCCTTCGGCCGGCAGCATCGCTCGATTATAGGCACGCGCGACCGCCGCGAACGCGGCCGGTCAGGCGAAGCGCCTACCGCTGGACGAGCTGTCGGACGACGTACGGCAGAATGCCGCCGTTCCGGAACGCCACCAGTTCCTCGGGCGTGTCGATCCTGGCGGTCGCGGTGATGTCCTGGATGGAACCGTCCCCGCAGGTGACGCGCACGGTGACAACGCCGCGCGGCTGGAGCGTGTCGCCCATGCCGATGATGTCGAAACGCTCCCGCCCCGAGATCTTCAGCGAGGTGGCATTCGCCCCTTCGCGGAACTCGAGCGGCAACACGCCCATGTTGACCAGGTTGCTCCGGTGAATGCGCTCGAAGCTCTCGGCGATGACGGCTTTGACCCCGAGGAGCAACGTGCCCTTGGCGGCCCAGTCGCGGGAGGATCCGGAACCATATTCCTTGCCGGCCAGGATGATGAGCGGCACACCCGCTTCGCGATAGCGCACGGATGCATCGTAGATCGGCATCACCTCGCCATCGGGCAGCAGTGTCGTCCAGCCGCCCTCGGTCCCCGGCGCGAGCTGGTTCCGCAGGCGGATGTTCGCGAACGTGCCGCGCATCATCACTTCGTGATTGCCGCGTCGCGCGCCGTACGAGTTGAATTCCTTCGGCGGGACCCCCTTCGCGATCAGATACTTCCCTGCCGGGCTGTCTGCCGGGATCGACCCCGCAGGCGAAATGTGATCCGTCGTCACGCTGTCGCCGAGCACCGCCAGGGCACGCGCGGCGACGATGTCCGACGGCGGCACCGGTTCGAGAGTCAGCCCTTCGAAGAACGGAGGGTTGCGGATATACGTGGAGTCCTCGTCCCACGCGAAGCGCTCGCCGACGGGGCTCGGGAGCGAGCGCCACCGCTCGTCGCCGTTGAACACCTTGGCGTAGCTCTCGCGGAACATCTCGGACTTCACGGAGCGCAGCATGGTCTCCTGGATCTCGCGCTCGGTCGGCCAGAGATCCTTCAGAAACACGGGCTTGCCGTCGGTGTCCTCACCGAGCGGCTCGGTGGTCATGTCGATCTGCATCCGTCCGGCGAGTGCGTAGGCGACGACGAGCGGCGGGGACGCCAGATAGTTCGCGCGGACCTGCGACTGGATCCGCCCCTCGAAGTTCCTGTTGCCACTCAGCACGGACGCGACGATCAGGTTCCGATCCTTGACAATCGCGGAGACCGGTTCGGGCAGCGGACCGCTGTTGCCGATGCAGGTCGTGCAGCCGTACCCAACGACGTTGAATCCGAGCTCCGCGAGATATTCGAGCAGGCCGGCGGCCTTGAAATACTCCGTCACCACGAGCGAACCGGGCGCGAGGCTCGTCTTCACCCACGGTTTGACCTTGAGTCCGCGCTTCACCGCGTTGCGCGCGAGCAGGCCGGCGCCAATCATCACGCTCGGATTCGACGTGTTCGTGCAGCTCGTGATCGCGGCGACGACAACGGACCCGTGATCGAGACCTTCGAGCCCCGGCGCGACAGCGTGGGTCGCGACGGCGACGCCGCCAGACTGCGCGGCAGGAGTGCCGGTTTCCCCCCACTTCGCCGGGGCGGCTTTCGGCGCCTTCGACTCGCTCAGCATCGCATCGAGCGCCTGCTGGAACTTGTACTTCGCCTGCCGGAGCGACACGCGATCCTGCGGCCGCTTGGGGCCGGCCAGGCTGGGCTCGACGGTAGAGAGGTCGAGCTCGAGCGTTGACGTGTACGCCGGATCGGGGGCGTCCTCGCGCCGGAAGAGCCCCTGTTCCTTCGCGTAGGCTTCGACCATCTGCACGTGCGCTTCGTCGCGGCCGGTCAGTCGCAGATAGTCCAGCGTCATCTCGTCCACGGGACAGATCGCGATCGTCGCACCGTACTCCGGGGACATGTTACCGAGCGTCGCCCGGTCGGCAATGGTCAGGAACTGCAGACCGGGCCCGTAGAACTCCACGAACTTGCCGACAACCCCCGCCTTCCGGAGCCGCTCCGTAATCGTGAGCACCAGATCTGTCGCCGTCGCACCTTCCGGCAGTCGATCGACGAGCCTGAATCCAATCACTTCGGGGATGAGCATCGAGATCGGCTGGCCAAGCATCGCCGCCTCGGCCTCGATGCCGCCGACACCCCATCCCACCACGCCGAGTCCGTTCACCATCGTCGTATGGGAATCAGTGCCGACGAGCGTGTCGGGATACGCCAGCACCGTCCCGCCCACATCCTCGCGGAAAATCACGCGTGCGAGATATTCCAGGTTGACCTGGTGGACGATCCCCGTATCGGGTGGCACGACCCGGAAATTCTGAAAGGCCTCCTGACCCCACCGCAGGAACGTGTAGCGTTCCTTGTTGCGGCCGAATTCGAGCGCCGCATTCAGATCCGCCGCATTGAGCTCCGCGTAGTGGTCCACCTGCACCGAATGGTCGATCACGAGTTCGACCGGCTGCAGGGGATTGACCTTCTTGGGATCGCCGCCGAGTCGGACGATACCGTCCCGCATCGCAGCGAGATCGACAACGGCGGGCACGCCGGTGAAGTCCTGCAGCAGGACACGGGCGGGCGTGAACGCAATCTCCCGCTGAGCGGTGGATTTGACGTCCCAGTCGGCCATCGCCCTGACGTCGTCTGCGTCCACGAAGCGTCCATCTTCGCGGCGGAGCAGGTTCTCGAGCAGGATCTTGAGGGAGTACGGCAGGCGCGAGATGCCGCTGTGGCCAGCCCGCTCGAGCGCCGCCAGGCTGAAGATGTCGAATGTGGACCCACCGGCATTGAGCCGCGTGCGTGCGCCGAACGAATTCAATGCAGCCATCAATTGATCATATCAAGAAACTCGCGCGCGACGTCGGCGGCGTCCCTGTGTTCCGCGTCAACCGCGTGGTTCATGCGCCGCATGTCCGTGACGCTGATTCTGCCGGCCAGGCGCGCGATCGCGGCGCGCACTTCGGGATGCGCGAGGAGCACGGCCGACCGCGCAACGGGCGCCGCGTCGTAGGGTGGAAAGTAGTGCCTGTCGTCCTCGAGCATCGTCAACCCATAGGCTTGAATGAGGCCGCTCGTGGCGTCGCCCGCGATGAGATCCACCTGGCGCTCGGCGAGGGCGCGGTAGATGAGCGACAGGTCCATCGCTGTCGGCGGCGCGGCCAGCCGCAAGCCATACGCCTTCGCCAGCCCCGGATAGCCATCCTGCCGCTGGAGGAACTCGTAACCAAATCCGGCCCGCCACTGCCCGTTGTGCGCGGCGAGGTCGGACAGCGTGCGGAGGCCGAACCGCTTCGCGTCATCCCCGCGGATCAGCATGGCGAAGGTGTTCTCGAAGCCGAGTGGATCGAGCACCGTGAGGCCGGCGTCCGCGTACCGGCGGCGGATTGTGTCGAACACGCGGCGGCGGTCGGTGTCGGCGGGCCCGTGGAAAATCGCGGTCTGGGCAGTCCCCGAGTACTCCACGTACGTATCGATGTCGCCCGACCGGAGGGCTCGGTCGCAGATGAACGTGCCGCCAAGATTCAGGCGGCGTTCGACAGGAAGTGACGTGTGCGACGCGATCGTCTGCGCGAGGATTTCCCCGAGCAGGATCTGCTCGGTGAAGTTCTTGGACCCGACGCGAATGGCTGCCGCGCCGCTGCGCGGAGCATGAGCGGCGACCGCGGCGACGGCTACGAGAGCCAGAACCGCCGCGAGGCCGCCCAGCGCCGGAAGCGTCCGCCGCCGGCCGGTTCTGATGCCGTGCTCGAGCAGCGTCAGCGCACCGTCAATCGACAGCGCGAGGAGTGCGGACGGCACCGCGCCCGCCAGGATCACGGTCGAGTCGACCATCGACAACCCGCGAAAGATGTACTCGCCGAGTCCCCCGGCGCCGATGGCCGCGGCAATCGTCGCCGTGCCGACGCCGATCACGGCGGCGACGCGGATCCCCGCCACGATTGACGGCAGCGCGAGCGGCAGCTGGACCTCGCGCAGCAGCTGCCAGGGGGTCATGCCCATGGCGGTGCCCGCCTCCACAATCACAGCGTCGAGCGAACGTAAACCGGCTGTCGTGGTGCGGATGATGGGAAGAAGCGCGTAGAGGATCAGCACGAAGATCGCCAGGCGCGCGCCCAGACCGCCGAGGAGAGGCAGCGGGAGCAGGAAACCGAACATCGCCAGGCTCGGGACGGTCTGGACGACATTCACGAGCCACACAATCGGCGCACCGATGCGCGGCCGCCGGGCCGCGAGGATTCCAATCGGCACACCGGCGGCGATCGCGATCCCGGTGGAGAGCGCCACGAGCAGGACGTGCTCCCCGAGCAGACTGGCGAACTCTGCCCCATGCGAACGCCAGAACTGGAGGAGCGTCACCGCGAGGTGTCCAGCGCCGCGCTCGCTTCGAGGAGTGGCGCAAGCAACGGGCGGACCCGGTCGTCGTCCAGGCGTGCGATCGCGCGTGGGACGTCAACAGCCGCGAGGATGCCGTCTGCCAGCACGCCCACCCGCGATCCGAGGGCGAAGGCCTCCGCCATGTCGTGCGTGACGAGCACGACCGTCTTCCTCACGCGATCCTGAATCCGGCGAAATTCGCGGTGCATTTCGGCGCGGGTCACCGGGTCGAGCGCACCGAACGGCTCGTCCATCAGGAGAATGGGCGGATCTGCCGCCAGGGCCCTGGCAACCCCGACCCGCTGCCGCTGTCCGCCGGACAGCTCGTCCGGACGGCGCCGAGCGTACTCCGAGGGATCGAGGCCGACCAGATTGAGCAGCTCGTCTACCCGGGAAGCAATCCGCCGATCGTCCCATCCGAGCAGTCGGGGCACCACGCCGATGTTACGCGCGACGCTCATGTGCGGAAAGAGCCCGACCTCCTGCAGCATGTATCCCACCCGGCGCCTGAGCTCGAACGGATCCCATGTCCGGGTGCTGCGACCCTCGACGATGATTTCGCCGGCCGAGGGCTCGATGAGACGGTTGATCAGCTTCAGAATCGTGCTCTTGCCTGCACCACTTCGCCCGACCAGAGCGACAGTTTCGCCGGACCCAATCGTCAGGTCGACCCCACGCAGCACGGCCACACGGCCACGGACCGCATGAACCGCTGCGAACCGGATGGCGGCGCCGGACGGTTCCATCGCGCGACTCTACCGCAGCGCTCAGTGGTTGTCGAAGCAGTCGTCCACCGCTCAGGCGCGCACAGCATCGGTCGCCCGGAGCTCAGCGATGATGGCGGGCATGAGGTTTGCGGCTGAAGCGGGCGGGAGGACACCGATGGCTGACGAGACCACACCAAGCCGTTCCGCGAACATGGAGAAGGCAGAGGGCAATCGATCAACGGCGGAACAGAACATCCGCGAATCGGAGAGCAGCAGCGGCGCCGGGTACCGCGACGAGAATGGCGACAACGCCGGAGGGATCACCAATCGTCCCCTCGATCAGGAGATTGACAACCAGGCGGAGCTGCCGCACCGCGGCCAGAGCAAACGGGAGAGCCAGAGGGACAAGCGATGACTGATGCACCCGGCCGCGGTACGAACCCGTTCGATCCGACTGCGGAGCGGACCTCAGAGCTCAAGCCAGGCGAGGACGAACTCGTCAGGAGCAAGAAGCCGGGACAGGACGAAACGCCGCGCCGCTATGACGAGCCGGCCGAGGCGAACGAGGCCGTGATGCCGGCGGACGACTCCACGCTCAATACGCAAATCTGACATGTGCTGAAATCTGACGTGTGCTGATCGCGCACCTCTCGGACCTGCACCTGCGGAACACCGGCGATGCGACCTGGCTGGATCACCAGCTCGATCGCATCGCCGCCGGCAGGCCCGATCATCTCGCGATCACCGGCGACCTCCTCGATCGCTGGGCTCCTGCGCTGCTGGAACGCGTGCTGGACTCGCTCGGGGCACGCGGCCTTCTGGAAGCTGGACGCACAACCATCCTGCACGGCAACCACGATCTCGCGTCGAGCGGCGGGCATCCGCGCGGCCGGGCCGATCTCTGGCGCCTCGGGCTGCGCTTCTGGGATCCCCCTCCGCTCATTCGCCGTCGTGCCCGCCGGTTTCAGGCGCTGCTCGACGCCCGCGCGCCGGGTGTGTCGGAACCCGCGCCGTTCGTGAAGGCGCTGCCCGGCCTCCGCATCGCCGTCCTCGACACGATCCCGGTCTCGTGGGTGCCGTTCACCGTCGAACGGGGCACCATCGTCCTGCGCCACGCTGTCGGCGCTCTGCCGGCCGAGCAGACGGCGTGGCTCGGATCCCAGCCGCATGCCGCCACGCCGCTGGTGGTATTGATGCACCACCTTCCCGTGGGGGACCCTTCCTTCGAGTGGACGCCGTCCATCCGGACCGGGCCGGTGCCGCGCGTAGTCGTGCCGATGCACGTTGCGGCAGGAGATCGCGAGTCGTTCTGGCGGGCCGCCGAGTCGGCGGGAGTGCGCCTGGTGCTCTGCGGCCATGTGCACCGCGCTTCCCTGTCGTGGCACGGGCGTATTGCCGTCGGACTGAACGGCCAGAGCGGCGCCGCATGGGCCGGCCGGACCATCGCGTGGTACGAGATCACGAGCGCGGACGTGAGGATGGATGTCGAGCCGCTCGGGAAAGGTCAGAAGAGATAGGCGAGCGATGCACCCGCGGCCGGGACCGTCCTTCGCCCGGAGCGGAAGTCCGCTCCGCCCTGCCTGATTGATGCGCCGACGTCGGCGCGCAGCCCGATCCGGTGCCTGCCCTGCCCGAACCACACGTTCAGTCCTCCCCCGGCGTGATACTCGTGCCCGGTGGCGACGAACTCGTTCGATTCGTGCAATTCCCGGAGGTAGCCGGCACCCCCGGCGAGGAACGGCACGGCGCGGCTGCGGGAAAACGCCAGACGCGTCAGATGGAAGAGGAGCGATCCGTCCACGACGTACCGCCCGATCGTGTCGGATGCGGTGAGGCTGGGCGCCTGTTCGGCATCACTCGTGAGGCTGCTCGAAAGCGTCGGGCGGCCATACTGCACGCTCGTTTCGAGCGACAGCTGGGGCGACAGGTACACGCCGACACGGAATTGCCCCCCGGGAGTCGCGGCGATGCGTGAATGCGACGCGAACAGCGCGAACGGCCCGGTCCCCGTATTGATGTTGCGGGTCTCCTCGGCATTGCGCACGCCCATGTCGAAACCGCCGAAGGAGATGACCCCTGCGCTGATCTGAACCGAGCCTTTGCGGGGCGGATCGGCACCCATCCAGACCTGCGCCCGGGCATCAGCCGGCCACGCGGCCAGCAGCGTCACGACGATGAGCGAAACGACCCAGAGGACGGGGAAGCGTGGTGCGCGCGGCGCCGATTTTGTCATCCCTTCGGCACCACCTTGATTTCGATCCGGCTGGTGCCGCCGCCTCTCGGCACGACCACCAGCTTTTCGTAGAACCTCGCCTGGAAGGCGACGTCCACGCCGAGCGTCAGATCGAAGAAGCTCTCTATGTCGGCGTCGTCGAGCGGCTCGACGCGGAGGACCTGCGGCCCCGGCTCGAGCCCGGCGATCACGAACGCGCCGTCCGCGCTCAGCGAGAACCCACCCACCATGTGCCCCGTTCGGGGATTGAAGGCGACCACGTGGGCGCCGATGACGCCGCTGCCGTTTTTCGTCACTTTGCCGCTGACGCTGCCTGTCTGGCGCGAGAAGCCGGATTCGGGATACAGGTCGGAAATCCCGGCGACATCGTCGGGCCGGAGGGTCCGGAACGCGATGCTGCCCGCTGAAAATGCGATCGGGAACATCACGGACTCGGCCGCGATGACGCGCCGGCCACCCGCGCGCAGTTCGGTCTCGCCGAGCGCCGAATGCGCGAGGCCGTGGAGGTGGCCGATCTCGTGGAGCGCGATCGTCTCGAGATCAAAGCCGGCCACGTCCCCCTGTGCCGCCACGGACCAGGAAAAGAAGCTATTGAAGAAGATGTCCGATTCGACGATGTCGCCCGTGACGGTGTCGATGATGAAAGAGGTCGCGCCGAGTGTGCGATCGAGCTCGGGGCGATTCTGGAAGCCAATGACTGTGGCGCGGTCCCCGCCGCGCGGTGCTGCGGCGGTGAACCCGGCGAACTGCGACGATGTTTTTGCTGTTGGCACAGCGTCCCACGTCGCGAAGGCACGGGCGACAGTGTCCTGAAGCTGCTGGGAGCTCACGCCCGCCACGCCGCGGTCGGTCACGAAATAGCGAATCGGCATGGCGTTCCACTTCAGGGTGAGCGTGCGCGTATCCACCCGGGAGCCCAGCTTCAGGTAGGCGGCCGCCGGACCCGACGCCGCGCCGACCAGCACGAGGGTGAGCAGGAGGACCGAGCCGCGCCTCAACGAGCGCTCCGCGGCTGCGCCATCGCGGTGCGAACTGTGGCGGCGAACGTCTCGAGGGGCAGCGGCGCGCGGTCGACCGCGCCGCGGGTCACTAGTTCGGGGTCATCGCCTGTCGCCATGAGGACGGGCGGCATGACGACCCGGGCGCCCGTGCGCGCGTCCACGTGAACGCGAAAAACGCCCTGATTAAGGCCGAACACGTGCGCGACCGAGGGCCCGCGCGCGCTCAGGAACACCACCGCTTCTTCGCCCGTGTGGAACTCCGGCGCGCCAACCATCATGTTCCTGTAGCGGCCGATCTGCCCGCCAGGCACTTTGAACGTCACGAGCTCGCCCGGGCCCCCCTTGAGATAGGTTGCCGCTTCGAGACTGACGACCGTGTCGATCTGGCGGCGATCGTCCGCCCACTCGGCGTGGACGTCCACTACGCGCCCGTACACGATGATCTCCGACCCGGAGACGATCTCGCGAAACTCCGCAGGAATGAGTACCGTGGCGCGGACGGCGGACGCACAGACGATCACGAGAACGAGAACACAAATTCGGTGCATCGTCGCAGTCTACCTCAAACGTTTCTCACGTCCGGACCGTGCGACATCGAGCACCGCCTGCGCGGCGCGCGCGCTGGCGCCGGGTCCGCCGAGTTGTGCCCGCACGGCCGCCAGATCGTTCCGCACGCGCGCGGCATGCACCGGATCCGTGAGGACCCGTAACGCTTCGGTGGCGACTGCGTCGGGGGTGAACGCGTCCTGTATGAGCTCGGGGACCACACGACGGCCGGCGATCAGATTCGCCATCGCGTACGTATCGACGTGGATGAACGGCTTGCCGAGCCGGTACGTCAGCGGGGAGAGCCGATAGACGACGACCATCGGGCACTGATGGAGCGCCGCCTGGACCGTCACCGTTCCGGACGCGACCAGCGCGACGTCGGCCGCCGCCAGCACGTCGTCCGCCTGACCGTCGATCACCGTCACCGACCGGCGATCCGTCCCGGCGCCTTCTATCAGCGCCAGCGGCCCAAGGAGCGCGTCGTGCACGTGGGGGGCGCGCGCAACGACGAATTGCGCGGCCGGCAGGCGGCGACGGATCAGGTTCGCCGCCCGGGCCAGGTCCGGCAGGATCGCGCGGACCTCGTTGCGCCGGCTGCCGGGCAGCAGGGCGACCACGGGTCGTGTGGGATCGAGTCCGATCCGCCCGAGAAACACGCCGCGAGGGACCGGGGTATCGGCTACGTCGAGCAGCGGGTGCCCGACCCACTGCACCGGCACGCCGGCGCGCTCGTAGATCGGCTGTTCGAAGGGAAAAATCACCAGCACCCGATCGGCAATGCGGCGCATCGTCCGCATGCGCCCGCGGCGCCACGCCCAGAGCTGGGGGCTGATGTAGTAGACGACCGGCACACCCAGGCGACGCACGGCCCTTGCCAGGAAGAAGTTGAAATCCGGAAAGTCGATGGCGACGAACACGTCGGGCCGGCTGGCGACGGCGTCCGCGACAAGGCGCCGGTAGGTAGCGTACGTGCGGGGCATGAGGCGCGCAACTTCGAGAAGCCCGGTGACCGAGAGTCCGCCGAAGTTGCCGATGAGCGATGCGCCGGCGGCGGCCAGCCGCTCCCCGCCAAAACCGGTGATGATCGTGCCCGGCGCCTGCCGGAGCAGCTCCGTCGCGAGAGCGCCGGCATAGAGATCCCCGGACGGCTCGCCGCAGGAGATCATCACGCGCACAGCGGAGGGCTCGACTCGCTCAACTGGGCTTGACGAACAGCGCGGGATCCACGGGCACGTTGATTTCGTAGCTGCGCAGGGTGCGCACGAGGCCGGGCGCGCCCTCCCGGCGCACCTCGGTGGCGAATGCGACCTTCACACCGTGGACGTCGCGGTAATCGGCATACGACTCCTCGGCGCGGGCTTCGCCGTCCGGCCCGCCCGTGTTCACGCGATAGCGCGCCCGGAGCACCAGCGCAGTATCGGGATCGAACGCGAGCGTGAGCGGAAAAGTGCCGGGGAGGATGACCTCGAGCGCCGGCAGTTTCCGCCCAGCCTCCACCACGTCCTCGACGCGCCTCGCGGTGAGCTTTCCGTCCGCGAGCGCGAGCAGGAGCGGCACGAGGTCCCGCTGGACGGCGCCCCGCATCTGATCGGCCATGGCGGGCGGGGCATCGTGCACACCGGCCGCGTCCTCGAACCAGGCCGTTCCGGCACTGAACACCTGGACGAGCCGTCCACCCGGGAGCTGTGCCTCGCTGCGGAATGCGCCCGGGTACCGGATGAAGGTGGTGCTCGCAAATTCGGTTCTGGATTCTGCCGACTGCACGATTGTCGTCGCCTGCACGCGGGAGGTCCGAATAGCTCGCAGCGCTTCGAGTCCGCCCTTCGCGGCAACCGCTCGGTCGATGAGGTCTCTTACCCCGGCGGCCGGTGCGCCGGCCGCGTGCACCCGCGTCCCGTCCACTGACGGTTTTGCCTGGGTATGCAGCGCGACAGGCGCGATTCCGCCCACGCCTGCTGTCGGCGATGCATGCCGGCGCAGATCCGGGGAGGACAGATCGAGATCCGTGATTGAAATGCGCTCCGCCTCGTCGAAGCCGACCGCAGCGAGCTGCTTCGTGACGATCGAGGCATCGCCCACCATCACGATCGTGAGCCGGTCAGGATGCAGGTATTGCTGGGCGACCCGCTGGATGTCGTCCACAGTGATCCTGCTGACGCGCTCGCGATAGTTCTGCAGCTCGTTCAGGTCGAGCCCGTAGAAGACCGCGTTCAGCACCTGCAGCGCGATCGCGCCAGGCGTTTCGATTGTCAGCGGAAAGCTTCCGGTCAGGTACTCCTGGGCGTCGCTGAGCTCACGCTGCTGCACGCGCTGGCGCTGCAGCCTGGCGATCTCGTCCACGATGATCCGCAGCGCTTCACCCGTCTTTTCAGAGCGTGTGTCGGTCTCCGCGATGAGGTTGCCCGTGTCCTTCAGCGCATGGAGATCCGCCGACGCGCCGTACGTCAGTTGGCGTTCGGAGCGGAGGACGCGATGCAGCCGGTTGCCCCCTTCCCCGCCAAGGATTTTGGTGGCGATATCGAGCGCCAGATAGTCCGGGTGGCGGCGCGCGAGCCCGATGTTCCCGACGCGGATTTCGGTCTGCACGGCCCCGGGCCGATCGATGATGACGACCCGGCGGGTTGGCGCGGGCGGCGGGTCGATGCGTGCCTCGGGCAGGTCGATGCGGTTCCAGCTGCCGAAGGCGCGCTCGGCGCCGGCGAAGGCTTCCTCCGGCGACACGTCGCCCACGATCGCGAGGATGGCGTTGTTCGGACCGAACCACCGCTTGTGGAACGACAGCAGATCGTCCCGCGTGACGGCCGCAATCGATTCGGGTGTGCCGGAGTCCGGTTTCCCGTACGGGTGCACGCCGTAGACCAGGCGATCGAACACGACTCCCGCCAGGTAGTCGGGATCGTCGTAGCTCACTTTCAGGCCCGACAGGATCTGCTGGCGCTGCCGCTCGATCTCCTCGGGCGCGAACGCGGGACTACGTGCCAGCTCCGCCACGAGATCCAGCCCCACTCCCAAACTGTCCTTCATGACGGCGGCGTGAATCGATGTCAGATCGCTCGTGGCGCCGGCGCCAATGGCCCCGCCGATCGAGTCGATCGCCGTCGCGATCTGCTGCGCGCTCTTGGTCGTCGTGCCCTGATCGAGCAGCGCCGCCGCGACATAAGCGACGCCGGGCTTCGATACGGGATCCTGTGCGCCGCCTGCGCGCACGATGAGCCGCAGGCTCACTGCCGGCTGCTCGTGATGCGACACGGCGATGACCTGCAGCCCGTTGGGCAGCACCTTCATCTGGTACGGAGGAAAGCTCACGTCACGGGCCGGCAGTGGACGAGGCGGGCGCTCGGCAGGCCAGTCCGACTGCGCGTATGCCGCCGGGGCCGCCGTCAGCGCCAGCAGCACGAGCGCCGCAAGGCGCCTCACCGGGTGGGTGCCCCGCTCGACATGCCCTTCGGCATGATCGTCATGACCAGCCGGTTCTCGGGCGTGAAGTACTTCCGCGCGACGCGCTGGACGTCCGCCTGACTGATGTTCATGAAGATGTCGAACTCACCGTCGGCAGTCTTGATGTCGTTGTGGATGACGGCCGCGTGGCCGAGCTGTGACGCCTTGTCCTTGTTCGATTCGCGGCCGAACATGTAGTCGCGCGCGAACTGATTCTTCGCCTGCTGCAGTTCCCCCGGCGTGATCGGCTCGTTCCGCAGCCGATCGAGCTCCGCGATGAGCGCGTCCACGGTCTCGGCTGCCGTGTGGCCGGGCTGCACAATCGCCACCGCGTAGAACAGATTCGGATCCTCGATGATGTTGCCGCCGCCGAACGCCGCCAGCGCGAGCTGCTTCTCGTACACGAGCGTGCGGTAGATCCGCGAGCTCTGCCCGTCCGACAGCACCTTCGACGCAATGTGCAGCGGGTACGAATCAGGGTCGCCGTCGTACGTGATGTGGTGAGCGACGACAACCGCAGGCAGCGGCCAGTTCTCCTCCACGATGACACGCCGTTCTCTGGTCTGCGGCGGCTCCTTTGGAATGTCGCGCGGCACCGGGCGATCGGATTTCGGCACCCGCCCGAGGTAGCGCGTCACGAGCTCCTGCGCTTCCTTCGTCTCGAAGTCGCCGACGATCACCACCGTCGCATTGCCCGGGACGTAGTACGTATGGAAAAAGTCCCGGACATCGTCAACGGACGCGGCCTCGAGGTCCCGCATGCTCCCGATCGTCGGATGTTTGTAGGGATGCACCGTGAACGCCTGGTCGTAGATGAGCTCGTTCAATCGGCCGTAGGGCTGGTTGTCGATGCGCATCCGCCGCTCTTCCTTGACCACCTCCCGCTCCGCCTTGAAGACGTCTTCATTGATCCGCAGCGAGGCCAGCCGGTCCGCTTCGAGCCACAGCACGAGCGGCAGGTACTGCGCCGGTGTGGTCTGCCAGAACACCGTCGCGTCTTCCGTCGTATACGCGTTGCTCTGCCCGCCGATGCTCGAAATCCAGGAGGGATGCCCCTCCGGTTCCACGTTCTTCGAGCCCTTGAACATCATGTGCTCGAACAGGTGCGCGAAGCCGGTGCGGCCGGGCTTCTCGTTCTTCGATCCGACGTGGTACCACACCTCCGTGTGGACGATCGGGGTCGAGTGATCTTCGAGAAACACCACTTTCATCCCGTTGGACAACGTCGTCATCGTGTAGTCGAGCCTCGTCGGGCGGGTCGCGGCCCGGACGGCGGGATCGAGCGCGAGCAGGCCGATGGCCGCGAGTACGAGCGCGGCCGAGGTCCGAGCGATCGGGTGCAGCATGAGGGGTCCAGAGCTCCGGGATGCCCTCGATTATGACACGGCCCGGCGGGAGCCCGAGTGTCGCTGACGTATACTGCCGTCCTTGAAGCTGCGGGACATCGCTGAACGTCTCGAGTGCCGTCTCGAGGGGGATGGCGACATCGACATCGTGCGCGTCACGGGCATCGAGGACGCCGCGGCCGGCGATCTCACCTTCTGCACGAACGCCAAGTATGCCGCCCGTCTCGAACGGACGCGCGCCTCCGCCGTGATCCTGCCCGACACGCTCCAAAGCGCTCCCTGCGCGATTCTCCGCAGCGCGCAGCCCTATCTCGCATTCGCCAGGGCCGTTGCGCTCTTCGCGGATACCTGGAAGCCCTCACCCGGCATTCACCGGCTCGCCGACGTGCATCCGGAGGCCGCGGTGGATCCGACAGCGTCGGTCGGCGCATTCGTGGTGGTCGGCGAAGGCGCACGGGTGGGAGCCCGGACGATTCTCCACGCGCACGCGGCCGTCGCCCGCGGCGCCACGATCGGCGCTGATTGCCTGATCCACAGCCATGTCTCGGTGCGCGAGCGCGTCTGGATCGGGCACCGGGTGGTCATTCAGAACGGGGCTGTCATCGGGAGCGACGGGTTCGGGTTCGCGCGCAGCGTAGACGGCACGCACCACAAGATTCCGCAGGTCGGCGGGGTGACTGTCGAGGACGATGTGGAGATCGGGGCGAACGCGACGATCGACAGGCCCGCCGTCGGAGAGACGCGGATTGGCGCAGGGTCGAAGATCGACAACCTGGTGCAGGTCGCCCACGGGGTCAAGATCGGCAGGAATGTGCTGCTTGCCGCGCAGGTTGGCATCGCGGGGAGCACCACGATCGAAGACGCGGTCACGCTGGCCGGTCAGGTTGGCGTGGCCGGCCACATCACGATTGGGAAGGGGACCATCGCCACGGCGCAGACCGGGGTTCCGAATTCAGTCGATCCCGGCTCCTTCATTTCGGGCTACCCGGCGATCGAGAACCGTGACTGGCTGCGCGCCTCTGCCGTGTTCCACCGCTTGCCTGCCCTGCGGAAGGCGGTCATGGATCTCGACGCGCGGCTTGCAGCGCTCGAGTCGCGCCTCGCGGATCGACTGTCCTAGCAGGCCTTGAGCCTATCGTCAGCAGGCGGACCGGGCCACCGCCACCCGCTCGAAAAACTTGACGAGGTGCTCCAGCCGCAGTGCCGTCGCGACGTCGCTGACGCGCCGCTCGCGCTCCTCGGCCTCGAGCCCCATCGCCCGGCGGAGCTCCGCCAGGGGCGGACTCTTCTCAGCCGACCATACGATTCCGTTCAACCCCTGGCGCGCACCGCGCATCGAGAGGAAGTGGCCGACCATGCGGAACGCGAAGTAGTACGCGACGATATTCGGCCCGGGGACGAGGAACAGGAGGCCGGAGGCGACGAACCCTGTCGAGTCGATGCACAGCCAGAAGCGATGCTTCTCGAAATCGCGGCGCAGGTGCCGGCGCAGGGCCGCGACAGCCGGCGGCTCGTCGATATCGTCCGGATAGTGGAGGCACGCGGCAGCCTGACGCCGCAGATACCAGAGCAGGCGCTGCTCCGCGATGCTCTCGGCGACCCAGCGCATCGAACGCGCTTTGGCGCGAGCCATCCACCCTTCGTGCTGTCGATCGACCGGGCCCTGCCGCCGCTCGCGCTCGGCTTCGGCCAGGAGGTCGAGGAAGCGCTTCTTCTGGAGGCCGACGAAGCCCGTCGGCGCCGCCTCCGCCTCCACCTCGGCGGGTTCGTCGGGAACTTCGCAATAGAG
>JBBWZJ010000198.1:0-14654 GCA_039648985.1 Acidobacteriota bacterium
ATGGGCGGGATCTTCACCTACGCCCAGAATGCGAACGTCCATGAGGACGTGCGGATCAGCGACTCGAGCGCCTTCAACAACTCGGGCAAGGCAGGGCTGCTGTACAACTCCGGCAACGGCATCACGCTCTCCTCCGTGAACGGAGGCGTCGTGGAGCGATCGGTGGCGCGCGACAACGGCTATTTGAGCGACGCCGGGAACGGACCGATTGGTATCTGGGCCTTCAATTCGACCCGCGTCACGCTCCAGTTCAACGAATCGTTCCACAACCGGACCGGAGGCGAGAAGGACGGCGGCGGGTACTGTTTCGACGTCAACACCTCCTTTTCCGTCATGCAGTACAACTACTCCCACGATAATGCCGGCGCGGGCTACCAGCTGGCGCACAAGCCCGACACGTACGCGCACACCAACAACGTCATCCGGTACAACGTCAGCGAGAACGACGGCCGCGAACACGACTACGCGGCGATCCAGACCTGGGGGCGGATCGTCAACGCGGAGATCTACAACAACACGATCTACATCTCGGTACGATCGTCGAGCACGACGGGCGTCCCGCGCGCGATTCTGATCAAGAACTCGAGCATCACGCTCCAGGACCCGCAGCACCTGCACTTCCGCAACAACATCATCCAGAGCGCCGGCGGAATCCGCCTCGTGGAAGCGCAGGCATCCGCGCTGGACCAGGCGACGGACGTCCGTTTCGAAGGCAACGATTACTTCCCGAGCGGCGGGAGCTTCAAGATCGTGTGGGGCGCGACGACTTACACGAGCCTCGCGGCATGGCGCAGCGCGACAGGCGAGGAGCGGCTCGGCGGCCGTGACGTCGGGTTCGCCGTGGATCCGGAGCTCGCGAAACCCAACGCGCACCTGTCCTTCAACAACGCCAGCATGATTGCGGGTCTCTACGGGTACCGCTTGAAGCCCAGCTCCCTCCTGATTGACGCAGGCCTCGATCTGCGACTCCTGGGGATTGACCCGGGCCCCCGCGACTATTTCGGAGGCGCGTTGCCGTTCAACGGCGCGTACGATGTCGGTGCGCACGAATATCGTGTGACCTGCACATGGAGCCTTGCACCTGGCGGCACGTCGGCGCCCGCAGATGGCGGCGTCGGTTCCGTGACGGTCAGCGCCCCCGACTCGACATGCGGCTGGGCCGCGCTTCCGACAGCGAGCTGGATCGGCGTCAGCGCCGGCGAGTCCGGCAGCGGCACCGGGACGATGAGCTATTGGGTGGCGCCGAACGACACAGCCGCTCGCACCGGAGCGATCAAGGTCGCCGATCAGACGTTCGCCATTTCTCAGGCCGCTCCCGCCGGGGGGGGATCCGGAGGTCCTTCAGACGTCGTGCTATACGCCGCATCCGCTCCGGTGATCGTCGGCCGGTGGAACGTCGTGCTCGACAGCGGCGCTGCCGGAGGCGCCCGGCTTCAGAATCCCAACGCAGGCGCCGCGAAGATCGTGACAGCCCTGGCGAATCCGGCCGATTACTTCGAGATGACATTCACCGCTTCGGCCGGCCAGCGGTACCATCTCTGGGTGCGGGGGAAAGCCGAGTCGAACTCGTATGCGAACGACTCTGTACACGTGCAGTTCGACAAGAGCGTCGACGCGTCCGGCGCAGCCGTGTCGCGCATAGGCACGACGACGAGCGCCGAAGTGAATCTCGAAGACTGCAGCGGCTGTGGGTTGTCGGGCTGGGGCTGGCAGGACAACGGCTACGGCGCCGGGGTGCTCGGGGCCGACGTGTACTTCGAGACATCCGGGACGCAGACGATCCGCATCCAGGTGCGCGAGGATGGCTTCGGCATCGACGAAGTCGTGCTCTCCCCGTCTACCTACCTGACGACGTCACCCGGCGCGCTCAAGAACGACACGCACATCGTCCCGCGCTGATTGTCCGGGGCGGGTCATGGACCGTGCGCGCCTGTCGACGGTCCCGGTCCCTGCATACGCGGCTGCAGGGCCTCCATGAGCACGCGGCCGACGGACGCGCTCGGCGCGGGGATGTTCAGGATGGCGGAGATCGTGGGCGCTGCATCGTTGAGCGCGACGGCCGAGACATAGCGTCCCGGGACCACGCCAGGCCCCATCAGGATGAGTGGCACGGACGCGTCGTAATTGTACGGCGTGCCGTGGGTGGTCCCAGTGGCCCCGCGGATCCAGAACGGCTCCAGGATGATCTCCAGGTCGCCCGACCTGGACGCATTGAACCCGCGAAGGACCCGGCGCCCGATCAGGTCGTCCGGCACTTCGGCCCGGAGCAGCTGATCGCGCGTGTAGACGCGCGCCACGTGGGCGCCCACGGCCGAGCGCGCCGCGTCGGCGGCGACGCGCCGGACGTCGGCCGGATCCAGCTTCTTCTCGGCCATGAGCGCGTAATTCAGGTACGGCGCCGTTCCAGCCGTCGCGAGCAGCCACTTGCCCGCGCCGAACCGCTCTTCGAGCGCGTGCTGGATCGGATCGAAGACCGTCGGTCCGTCGGTGCGGCCGCCTCCCATCCGCCGCTCTTTCATCGCCTCGGGGAGCGGCGCGACGCCGTGATCGGACGTGAACATCACGAGCGTGTGGGCGAGGCCGATGCGCTTGTCCACTTCCGCGAGGAGCTTTCCGATGGTTGCATCCGTCTTGACCGAGATGTCGTGCACCTCCGGCGAGTCGGGTCCGTACTTGTGACCGACGGAATCGTTGGCCGAGAAACTGACCGTGAACAGGTCCGTCACACCGCGCTGCCCGAGCTGCTCCTGCCGCAGGGTCTCGGTTGCGAACGCGAGCAGGAGGTCATTCCCGAACGGGCTGCCGAAGACGGCGGTGTAGAGCGGCCCTCCCACCTTGTCCGGCATGGTGTGCGGCTCGGTGGGGGTTCCCTGCGCGAGCGACCAGGCCTTGCCCGCGTAGGCGTCCGCGAGTTTGCGTTGATTGAAGGCGGTCAGCCACGGGGGCAGCGCCGGCTCGTAATACGTGCTCGTCACGAACGCGCCGGACGTCATGTCGAGCCAGTACGATGCATCCGCGCCACGGCCTGCCGGCAGGATCGCGGCCCTGTCCTTGAGCGAGATGCCGATGACACGGGGAGTCGCGCTCCCCGTCCGGGTGCGTGCCATTTTCAGCTCGTCACCAACCGTACTGACGAGAAGGCGGCGGGGGGAAGCAGCCGTACCCGCTGCTCCGCTGCCGCCCACCACCTGAACGGTCGTGTCGGACACACTGGTGACCGTCGTGCCTGACTGTCGATCGTACCAGTCGTTTCCGATAATCCCGCTGTCCGCGGGGATTGCGCCGGAAAGCATCGTCGAGTGACCGACGGCTGTGACGGTCGGGTAATGCTCCAGCTTCGCGTTCGTGAAGACGGCGCCCGTTGTCAGCAGCCGTTTGAAGCCGTCCTTGTACTCCCCTTCGAAGCGCGTCAGATAGTCGGGGCGAAACTGGTCAACCGCGATGAGCAGCACCAGTTTGATCTCTGGCTCCGGCGCGGGCCCCTGCACCCGCGCGCCTGCCGGGTGTTCAGCAGCGCCCAGCGCGAGCAGCGCGAGGAAGATCAGCAAGCGCTTCATCAATACAACTCCTGGAGAAAGGGCCCGTGTGCGACCGGCAGCGCCGTGCGCACACCCGGCAGTCTGTCCATGCTGAACAAGGACTCCTCGCGGCCGCGGCACTCCGGCTGGCGGCGTTTCTCCTCGATCTCGGCCTGGTTCACCGTGGACAGGCCATTAGAAGAGTATGCCAGAGTGGCGGCCCGGGAACATGCGGCCGACGAGATGCATCTTATGTGCGAGAGTAGACGCGAGAGTACCAGACAACCTCATGCAGGCCCAGTCCACGAAGCCGGCTCCCGTTGGCGGGGACGATCAGGATCTCGTCGCCCGGGTACTCCTCCGCGAGGACGCCGCGTTCGAAGCGCTGATGCGCCGCTACAACGGGCGGCTCTTCAGAGTGGCGCGCGCGATTCTCAGGAATGACGGCGATGCCGAAGACGCCCTCCAGGACGCGTACCTCGACGCGTATCGCCACATGAGCGCGTTCAAGGGGGATGCGCAGCTCGGGACCTGGCTGACCCGCATTGTCGTCAACCAGGCTCTGATGCGGCTGCGCCGGCTGAAGCGGGAGCGGGTCGTGGTTCCCTTCCACGATCCGGAACGCGGCCAGGACACGCCGGAGGTGCAGGTGGAGGATCGCACGACGGAGTCGGCCCCCGAAGGGCTGCTGCGGGCGGAGATGCGGGGGTTGATCGAACGCCGGATCGACGAGCTCCCGCTCGCCTTCAGGGCCGTGTTCGTCATGCGCGAAGTCGAGGACATGAGTGTGCAGGACACGGCTGACGCCCTGGGCGTCCCGGCCGCGACCGTGCGTACGCGGCTGTTTCGAGCCCGCGCGCTGCTGCGCGAAGCTCTGGCGCGCGACTTCGACACCGCGACGCTCAATGTGTTCGGTTTCGCCGGCGCGCGGTGCGATCGCATCGTCGAGGGAGTGCTCGTCCGCTGGCACGCCGGTCACCCCGACTCTGCCACCCCATCCAATTCCGAGCCCGCCTGAGCTCTCGTATCGGCCTCTGCCGGGAACGCGGGAGCCTTCGCGTGCATCCAATGGTTGTTAACCGGATGGCCTGAGCCGGAGCTTCGCCGGGCCCGACCGCACGGCGGTCCGGGATCGCGCCCGGCCATCCACCTGCTACTCAACTGTTCAAGGATGTAGTGCATGAAACTCCAAGTGTTCGTAGTCGCCGGCAGCCTGTTCCTCCCGGTTTCGTTTGCGGCGGCGCAGGGCGTCAACGACGCCCAGATCGCCTCGATTGTCGTGACGGCCAACCAGGTGGACATCGATGCCGGTAACCTCGCCAAATCGAAGGCGAAGAATGAGGAAGTCAAGAAGTTCGCGCAGACCATGGTTACGGACCATACGGGCGTCAACAAGTCGGCGACCGACCTCGTGACGAAGCTCAAGGTGACGCCGCAGGACAACGAAACGAGCCAGAGCCTGAAGAGCGGGGGCGAGAAGAACGTGGCCGCGTTGAAGGGGTTGAAGGGGGCGGCGTTCGACAAGGCGTACATCGATCACGAAGTCGCGTATCACCAGCAGGTGCTCGATGCCGTCGACAAGACGTTGATTCCGTCGGCGTCGAATGCGGAACTGAAGGCCCTGCTCGTGAAGGTGCGGCCGGCGTTCGTCGCGCACCTCGAGCACGCCAAGACCCTGCAGGCGTCGCTCGGCAAGTAGAAGGTCGATGACGAGACTCACCATCGCCTGCGGATCTCTCGTCTGCGCGGTGGTGGCGGGGGCCATGCTGTCGAGCAGCATGCGTCCCCGCGCCGCCGCCGTCCCGGAGGCGCCGGTCACCCATACGGTAGCGATCGACGGGACGCAGTTCCAGCCGGCGGATGTCGCGATCAAGCCGGGGGACTCCGTCACCTGGGTGAACCGGGACCCCTTCCCCCATACTGCGACCGCCGGCGCTGGGGCCTTCGACTCGAAGGAGATTGCCCCTGGCGCGTCGTGGACGTTCACGGCGAAAGCCAGGGGCGACCTCGCATACACCTGCACGCTCCATCCCACGATGAAAGGGACCGTCCACGTGCAGTGATCGGCGCGACCGAATCTAAATCTGCGAATACGCCGTAGGGCGGAGATACATGTTGCTGATGTTCGACACGATCTCGGGGTCGGTGAATCCCGGGGTCGTCGAGAGCTTCTTCCACTCAGGGTCGCCGGCAAACGCGCTCCACTGTTTGTCGTGCGCCGCCATGTCTTCGTAGACGAGCATGTACGTCAGGTTGGGCATGTCGGGCCCGGCGAGCGTTTCGCCGAAGAACACGGGCTGAAGGCCCGCGCGCCGGAAAATGGCGATCTCGGCCGTGTTGAACATCTCGATCTTCTTCTTCGCCGCCTTCTCGCTGTGGCTCTCGTACCTCCGCAGCTCGAAAATCCGGCTCCGCTTTGCGTTCTCTCCCCCGCCGAATGGCAGCTCCAGGTGCGGCATGCCGTCGAAGGCCCGGGCAAGGCTCGTCTCGATTCGCACGAACGCAGGTTCGGTCGCAGCCACGCCGAGGTAGGCCGCGGCGGCCTTCTGGTAGTCCGCATCGGCCGCGAGCCGGCCCGGCAGCGCCGCGAATGCATCGAGGCTCTTGTGCGGGATCACGACGTAGACGCTCGGGCTGTTCGCACCGATCATCACCGTGAACACCCCGATGGGTCCCGCGCCCGCCCGTTGCCACGCCGGCAGGGCCGCGTCACGCAGATACGCATCGACGAGCTGCTGACCGGGCCCCCGGCGCAGATGATAGCGGCGAAGCTCGTAGTATTCGGACGCCTTGTCCGCCGCGCGTGACGCTCCAGTCCCCTGCCTGTCGGCTGCCATTGCAACCGGCAGAAGCGCGCCGCCTGTGGCCAGCGCCGCCGAGACGAATTCCCGCCTGTCCATGGAGATCCTTTCGCATGTGAAGAAGTAAGCAGTAGTAGCCAGTCGCACGTTGCACGTTGGATGTCGTCCGGAGTCTATCGCGCCGCAAGACAAATGCGTCTAAGCTTTGCTGATGCCTGACAACACCGGACGGTCCGATGCGCTGGTCTTCTTCGGAGCCACGGGGGACCTCGTCTACAAGAAGATTTTCCCCGCGCTGCTCGCGATGGCGCGACACGGCCGCCTCGACGTGCCTGTCATCGGTGTGGCGCGGTCGGACTGGACGCTCGAGCAGTTCCAGGCGCGTGCGCGCGAGAGCGTGGCGCAGCACGGGTCGGTGGACGAACGGGACCTCACGACGTTGATGGGACGCCTGCGCTACATGCGCGGCGACTACGCCGATCCGCACACGTACGAGACCCTCCGGAAGGAGCTCGGCGGCGCCACCCGTCCGCTGCACTACCTCGCTATCCCGCCGAGCCAGTTCGCCACGATCGTCGAGGGGCTCGGGCGCTCCGGCAGCGCCCGCAACGCCCGTGTTGTCGTCGAGAAGCCGTTCGGGCGCGATCTCGCGTCGGCGCGTGCGTTGAGCGCGACGCTCCACACCGTGTTCGACGAGCCCGCGGTTTTCCGGATCGACCACTATCTCGGAAAGGAGGCCGTGCTCAATCTGCTGGTCTTCCGGTTTGCCAATACCTTCCTCGAGCCGATCTGGAACCGCCAGTACATCGAGAGCGTGCAGATCACGATGGCGGAAAAATTCGGCGTCGAAGGGCGCGGCGGGTTCTACGAGGAGTCAGGGGCGATTCGAGACGTGCTGCAGAACCACATGCTCCAGGTGATCGGGTTCCTCGCGATGGAGCCGCCCGCGACCACCGTCCAGCAATCGGTGCGCGACGAGCAGGTGAAGATCCTCAAGACCATGCGGCCGCTCGGTGCGGCCGATGTGGTGCGCGGGCAGTTCGCGGGATATCGGAAAGAGCGGGGCGTCGCGCCTGATTCCCATGTCGAGACATTCGTGGCCGCACGGATCCACATCGACTCCTGGCGCTGGGAAGGCGTCCCCTTTCTCGTGCGCGCCGGCAAGCGGATGGCGGCGACGACGACCGAAGTGATGGTCACGCTGCGGCGGCCGCCGCTCAGCAGCCTGTGCCCCGGGGAAACCAACTACGTGCGCTTCCGCCTCAGCCCCGATGTCACCATCGCGCTCGGCGCCCGCGTCAAGCGCCCGGGCGAGGAAATGCTGGGCGACCAGACCGAGCTGAAGGTGCTGCACCAGCCCGATGGCGACGAGCTCGATGCTTACGAGCGGCTGCTGGACGACGCGATGGATGGGAATCCGACGCTGTTCGCGCGTCAGGACGGGGTCGAGGCGGCGTGGGCGGTTGTCGATCCGGTGCTTGGCAACGTGGCTCCGGTACACCAGTATCGCGAAGGATCGTGGGGGCCCCCGGACGCAGACCGGCTGGCGAAAGGAAGCCGGCCCTGGCACAATCCGGCGCCTTCCGGACCGTAAGTTCCAATGCGGCGGGTCAGCCCTCCCTGTCCTCGCTCGACAGCTCCGCACTGCCGGCCGCGACTCCCGCCATCAGCAGCGCGATCACGAGGAAGTAGTAGTTGCAGAACGCTTTCTTGCTGAAGAGAAAGAGCAGGAGAAAACTGACGCCGAGTCCGACCGCAAACCCCGCGGCGGTGCGCGGCAGGCGCCACCACCCGACGGCAAGGCCCGCGGACAGTGCGCCCAGAGGTGCCGCGAGCAGGACGCGCGGCGTCGGCTGCCAGCCGTTGCTGGCGAAGTAGCTCAGGACGCTCAGCGAATCCGCGCGAAACGGCTCCCGCACCTGGAGGATGACGACCGACCGCCAGACACCGCCTGGATCCCAGATCACGAACGGCAGCGTGACCCCCACCGCCACGGCGGCAGCGACGATGAGCAGCCTCCACGTCGTGCGACCGCTTTCGTCTGAGCGACGGAGCCAGCCGGCGAGCAGGAGCGCGATCGCGAGGTGCTGCTTCACGGCGAGGAGCAACCCGAGCGCCACGCCGCGCATGGCGGCGCCGTTCGGTCCGGGACTTCGCTCGGGCGCTCGTGCCCGCGCCGCAGCCCACACCGTCAGCCCCGCCCAGCAGATGACGAGCGACTCCGTCCACGCCTGCTCCAGTACGAAGAACGTCCGCGGAGTGAAAAGCAGACCCGCCGCGGCAAGCGGCGCCACGCGGCCGCGCGCGCTCGATCCGATGAACGCCGCGCCGGCGAGGAGCGCCGCAAGCTCCGCGTAGCGCACGTCACCGTGGAGGGCGTACGCCGGTGCTGCCATGAGGAGACTCAGCGGAGGGTATGGAAAGCCGAACTGGACGCGGCCATTGACGACCAGCCCCTCTCCGTACAACGCCGTGTTGTCGTAGATGTTGGGAAAGGTGATCGAATAAGGACTCTTGAGCTCACCGACCGCGTTGAGCGCCTCTCGAAACACCGTCATGACGTCGATGTGCGGGCGCGGTGACGCGTGTATGAGCCAGACACCCAGGGATCCGTACGTCACGAGAAGTGCGGGAAACCATGTGGATCGTGCGCGCGCCGGGTCCCACGCGATGAGGACGATCGACACCGTGGCGCCTGCCAGGCCAGCGAGAAACCAGGGGTGCCGCGCGGGTTCCGGATGCACGAGATACATGCCGACCGGCTGCGTCGCGAGCGCCAGCAGGCCGGACACCAGGCCTGCGACGAGAACACCGGCGAGCATCGACTCGGACCCGCGCCATCGGCCGACGCCTACCCGCGCGGTGCCTGCCAGTACGCACACGGCGGCCAGCAGCGCCCATCGCAGCGCCACGGGATCGTAGAACCCGTCACGCATCTCGAGCGCGTGACCGAGCACAATCGCACCGAACGCGATCGCGGCGAGCTGCAGCGGGGTCAGCGCGGCGGGAATCTTCATGCAGAGCGCGTGTCGCGTGCCGGCATCACCAGCGTCCCCGACCCGGCTGCTGAGGAAAACGGCTGCCGCGGCGACTCACTTCGGGATGCCACCCTCTCATCGAGCCAGCACGGCGGAGCAGGAACGGCACACCCTACGCGATCTCACCGGAGACGGACGAGGCGGGCCTGGCGTATTGGTAGCCGCCAGACTCTTCGAGGACGATCGGGTGGTCGAACAGGCTGCTCAAACGCGAGGCTGTCAGAACCGCAGTCCGTGGGCCGTCTGCGGCGATCCGGCCGTCGCGCAGCAGCACCACGCGGGTGATCTCCGGGACGATCTCTTCGACGTGATGGGTAATGAGCACGAGCGTGGTGCCGGCGCGCGCGAGACCACGGACGGTTTCCATGAACGCGTGCCGCGCGACCATGTCGAGCCCCGTGGTTGGCTCGTCGAGGAGGAGCGCGCGTGGCGATGTCGCAAACGCGCGCGCGAGCAGTACGCGACGGGCTTCCCCGCTCGACATCTCGTCCAGCATGCGGCCCGCGAGATGCGAGGCGCCGGCGGCCGCCAGCGCGTCGGCGGCGCGCCGGCGCATCGAGTCCGTCACGTGTCCATACCGAAGAATCCCGTACGAGCTCAGGAACGCGGACAGCACCGCAGCTTCGGCGCTGATCGATCCTTCGCTGTTCCCGTTGACGAAGTGATGATGAAGCGCCGACGAGACGATACCCAGCTGCGAGCGCAGGTCGAAGATGTTCCACGTCGTCTCGCCGAAGACCCGCACAGGCGGGGCGCCGTCGACCGGCGCCAGCGGACGCTCCTGATGCGTCAGCAGGCTGACGAGGATCGACTTCCCCGCTCCGTTCGGACCGATGATGGCCGTGTGCTCCCCCGTCCTGATCGTCACACTCACATCATCGAGCACCCGTCGCCCGTCCTTGACGACGGTGGCGCCTGTCAATTCCACTATCGGCTCGCTCACCCGACCATTGTGGATCGACGCGCGATATCCTTGGCGTCCGGCGCCATTCCTGGAGGACGAGCTTGCACGACCTGACGAGCCTGCCGCACACCGACCCTTCGTCCATTTACGACAGCCGGGATCAGCTCTATGCGACCGACATGCTGATTGCGGCGCTCGCCGGGCTCGACTTCTTTTCATGGCTCCAGAAAAAGCCCGCCACCGTCGTGGAGATTGCTTCCGAATACGGGTTCCATGCGAGGCCCGTGGACGTGATGACCACGCTCTTCGTCGCGATGGAGCTCCTGCGGCGGAATGGTGACGTCCTGGAGCTGACGGAGCGAGCGCGCGAGCACCTCGTGGCCTCCTCACCGTGGTTCCTCGGCCCGTATTTCCCGAAGCTCGCCGACAGGCCGATCGCCCGCGACCTGATTGAGATCCTGCGCTCCGGGCAGCCCGCGAACTTTGCGAGCCGCAAGAACGAGGCGGACTGGCATCGTGCGATGGAGACGGAATCGTTCGCGGAAGAGTTCACGGCCGCGATGGACTGCCGCGGGGTCTGGCTCGGACCCGCGCTGGCGAAGCGGCTGGACCTGAGAGGCCGTCGACGCCTGCTCGATATCGCGGGTGGATCAGGCGTGTACGCGTGCGCGCTCGTGGCGCACGTCGCGGGGCTCGAGGCTGCCGTGCTCGAGAAACCGCCGGTCGACCGGATTTCGGCCCGAGCGATTGCGAAGCGAGGCTTCTCCTCGAAGGTTCGCGTCGTCGCCGGAGACATGCTGAACGATCCGCTCCCGCGCGGGTACGATGTGCACCTCTTTTCGAACGTGCTGCACGATTGGGACGAGCCGGTGGTGCGCGAGCTGCTGCGCGCGTCTGCGGAGGCGATCGCACCCGGCGGCGTAGTCATCGTTCATGACGCCTTCCTCAAGGCAGCGAAAGATGGTCCCCTCGCGATTGCGGCCTACTCCGTGCTCCTGATGCACGTGACACAAGGACGGTGCTATTCGGTGGCCGAGATGGCGTCGTGGCTGCGGGATGCGGGATTCGACGCGCCATCCGAGGTGCCGAGCGGCGCCGGCAGGAGCGCGCTCGTCGCCCGTCGAAGCTGAGGGGGCGCGGCACGCCGCCGCCAACCTTTCGTCAGTAGGTCGCACTGGCGCGGAGGGCTGCGAAGATATCCCGAATACGGCCAGGACGGCCAGTTCTCGGCTCGTTGTCGAAAATGCCGAGGCGTACGTCCACTTTTGACAGCGTGTAGCACAGATGCGAGGGCGTCTCGAGGTGAGCGAATGGGACGCACCAGACCTAAGTGATTGATTTAGAATCCCTTCTGGCATTAGCCCAAGTACTGGATTCGAAGGCACATCCCTTGCGGCTGGAGGATCAGGAGGCACAACCATGAAGAAGCTCATGATGCGAGCGTCCATCCTGGCGGCCGCAATGGTGATCGGCAGCATCGGCGTTGACGGCGCCGCGCCCGTCCCGTCGCGCGGTGTGGTCGTGCACCGCGCCACCCGACAGGTGACGATTCCCGCCGGCACCGTCCTTCGGTTGCGGGTGGATCGCGGCTTTGGCTCGGATATCTCGCGCGTCGAGGATGCGGTGTCGGCAACACTCGCGCACTCCGTTGACGTCGGCGGGAGAACAATCCTGCGCGAGGGGAGTGCGGTGTCCGGGTATGTCGCACAGGCGGTGCGTCCCGGAAAAGTCAAGGGTCGGGGGCGAGTCGCGGTCCGGTTTACGCGCGTGACGCCCGGCGGCACGAACGGCAGCTACACGATGCGCACGCGGTCGTGGGTCGCCGTCGCCCCTGCCACGAAGAAGAAAGACGCGCTGACTGTCGGCGTTCCCGCGGCCGGCGGCGCATTGATAGGCGGTCTCGTGAAAGGCAAGAAAGGTGCGGGCATCGGCGCCCTTGCGGGTGGCGGCACGGGATCGGCCGTGGTGCTATCCACCCGCGGCAAGGACGTGCGCGTCGGGCGCGGGGCCCTGCTCTCGGTGCGGCTCATGGCACCCCTGACCATCAACGTTCCCGAATAGTCTGGCGACCGGGCGGGCCTGAAACCCGCCCGGTGCCTGCGCATGAGCAGAACGGATGGGTGGCCTGGTTTTCGGCTGAGCGCCGCTTCGCACGGCATTGCGCGACCGCGCTACTGCGAGGCCACGGCGGCAACACCCACGTATTGGTCCGCGCCGCCGTAATACAGGAACCACCGGCGCCCCTGACGGACCATGCCCTGGACGAACACCACGTTTGGGACCTGCCCGACCTTCTCCCACTCCACGACCGGCGCAAAGACCGGCGTGTCCGTCCGGGACAGCACCCGGCGCGGATCCTTGCAGTCGAAGCGGACGATCCCGGTCCGGTAGACCAGCGCGTCGTCCGCACCGTTGTAGATGAGGACGATGCCGTCGGCGGTGACGATGGGCGCCGGGCCGGGTTCCACGACCCGCGAGTCGAAGCGCCCTGGCCGGCGCGGCAGCAACGCCTCCGATCGCGGCAAGTGTACTGCAGCCCATTGCCCCGGCAAAGGCCCGGACGGACCGAACCCGTGCCCCGCGTCGAGCGCGAGGCTACGGCACCAGCAGGCGGATCGTGCCGTCGCGCTTGTTCATCACGAACGCTTGTTCGGACGCGCACCCATGCGCAGGTCGGCGTATCGCCGGCGGCTTGCTTTTGCGCGGTATCTTAGTGTTCGATGAAGGGGCCCGGCGTGTCCGACGACTACGTGAAGGAACAATTACCGGCCGTCAGGGACGCGCACGCGTGAGCCAGGCCTCGGGCCTGAGCGTCGGTACTCCGCTGACGTTGCCCCGCGCGCGCGGCCGGGTGCGCTGGGTGATCCTGGCGCTGCTGTTCGGCGTGACGGTCATCAACTTCGTCGACCGGCAGACCTTGTCGGTCCTCGCTCCGGTCATTCGCGACACGTTCCACCTGTCCAACACGCAATACGGCACGATCGTGTCGTGGTTTCAGTTCGGGATGGTCATGGGCGAGTTCCCCATGGGCTGGCTGATGGATCGCGTTGGCGTGCGCGTGGGCCTCGGCGCGGCCGTCGTGTGGTGGTCGATCGGCAATGCGATGCACGCGGCGGCCGGGTCGCTCTGGAGCTTCCGGCTGTTTCGCTTCTGGCTCGGCACCGGCGAATGCGCGAACTACTCGGGCGGCAACAAGGTGGTTGCACAGTGGTTCCCGATGCGCGAACGTGCGGTGGCGATCGGCATTTTCAACAGCGCGTCGATGATCGGCTCCTTCATCGCGCCGTTCCTCGTCATTCCGATCGCGACCCGCTACGGCTGGCGGATCGGCTTTCTCGTGCCGAGCACCCTCGGGCTCCTGTGGGTTGTCGCCTGGTGGGCGTTCTACCGCCATCCCGACGAACATCCCGGGCTCTCGGCGGACGAAGCAGCCTACATTGCGGCCGGGCGGTGCGGTCCGCGCGGGGCGCCCCCCTCCAACCGGCAGCTGCTCCGGCTGAAGCAGACCTGGGGTCTGATGCTGTGCCGCTTCTGGGTCGGACCCGTCGTCCAGTTCTACATCTACTGGATGCCGAACTACTTCAGGGACGTGCGGCACCTCAGCGTCGCCAACAGTTCCTACTTCAATTCCGTGACGTTTCTGTTCGGCGACATCGGCAGCGTCGGCGGCGGGCTGGCGGCTGGATGGCTCATCACGCGGGGGATCTCCGTCCAGGGCGCGAGGCGCTCCACGCTTCTTGTCGGCGCCGGACTCTGCCTGCTCAGCTTTGCGGTCCCGGTGCTCAACAGCATCCCGCTCGCGATCGCCGCGATATCGGTCGTGCTCCTTGGCCACACCTTCCTCTCAGCGAACATGTTTGCGAGCATGTCCGACGTGTTCCCCGATAGTGCCGTCGCGCGCGTCACAGGGCTCACCGGCGTCGCGAGCGGCCTCAGCGGGATCCTGTTTCCGTACCTCACCGGCGTCATCGTGGACCGGTACAGCTATCTGCCGGTCTTCTTCATGGCCGCGTTGATGCCGCTGGTCGGCGTGTCGATCCTCATCCTGACCGTCGGAGGCCACAAGCCTGTTGCGTTCGCGGCCGGCGGGACCGGCAACGTGGTGGACGGCAGCGAACGCGGCGTGAAACACTGAAGGCGCAGGCCAGCGTCGCTATGCAGAGCAGCATCGAATTTCCGCTTCCCACCCCCGCCGTCCAGCCGGCGCTCGATCCTGGATTCCGTCCGGCGGTTCTTGCAACGCGCGCCTTCGCGCGCCTGGTGCACGCGACGGGCGCTCCGGTGCGGGTCCGCCTCGGGCTCGAACAGACGGACGGCTCGGTATTTCATTTCGAGACCGCCGTGCTGCCTGCGGCCCATCCGCACGCGGCGGCCAACGAGAAGCACGTCGAAC
>JBBWZJ010000248.1:0-2903 GCA_039648985.1 Acidobacteriota bacterium
CACGCTTACTTCGGCGTGTCCACGCGAGCCCTGGCCGAGACCTTCCGCTTCGCCGCCACGATCGTGGGCGAGGCCGAGGCCGGCACGCCGGTCGTGAACGACCTCACTCTGGTCACGAACGGGAACGACCGCACGGTGGACGAGCAGGCGGCTCTGGCGCTCGGTGATTCCTGGGCGCAACATGGCGGCGTGTCCGTCGTGCGGTACCGCTTCGATCCCGGGGAGGCGCTGCCGCACGACGTGATCGACGTGTCGCAGCGGTGCGGTGCACCGCGCCTCGTGTATCCCGTCCTCATCGCGTTGATGGAGAAACAGGAGCCGCCTCCCGCAACGCGGGAGCGCGGGCCCTGTCGCGCCGGGGGCCCCGTAGCCGGTCCGTGACGCGGGCGAGGTCCCCCGGGTCCGCGCTTGATCCAACCTCCTCGCCGGGCCGCCAACGCCCGTGCGACCTGCCGCGTTTCCGCAGGTGCTTCGTCGTCTCACGAGCTTTCCCCACTTCTTGTTAGGAGGGTCGATGTTGAAGAGAACGATCGATCGGCGACGTCTGCTATCATTGCTGGCATTGCTCTACGCCGCCCCCGTCGCCGCGCAGAGCGCGACGGCGACCGTGCGAGGCCAGGTCACCGATTCCGCCGCGCAACGGCCGCTCGGCGGTGCCGAGGTGTACGTGGCCACCAGCGGGGCGACTGCAGTAACCCGCATCGCGCGCACCAATGCCGCCGGCCAATACACCATCGCCGGCCTCCCCGCCGGCCAGGCCATGGTCCGCGTTCGTATCGTGGGCTTCGCCCCGAGCGGCCAGGGCATCACCCTTCGCGACGGCGAGACCGCCGTCGCCGATTTCGTGCTGGGCGCGCGGCTCACGCAGCTCAATGAAGTCGTCGTCACCGGGACCGGTGGCGCAGTGGAGCGGCGCGCCGTGGGCAACGTCATCGAGACGATCAAGGCGGAAGACGTCCTCGCGGTGGCGCCCGCCCGCAGCGTGGAGCAGCTCATCGGGGCCCGGACGCCGGGCCTCATCGTGCTCCCCGCCACGGGGCAGGTCGGCACGGGTGCGCAGCTCAAGGTGCGCGGGTCGAGCAGCTTGTCGCTGAGCGGCGATCCGATCATCTACATCGACGGCGTCCGCATGGACGCCAACACCGCCCGCGGCCAGGCGCAGCGCGGCGGCGCCGGCGCGAGCCGGTTGAACGACGTCAATCCCGAGGACATCGAAAGCATCGAGGTGCTCAAAGGCCCGGCGGCGTCCACCCTCTACGGGACCGAAGCGTCGAACGGCGTCATCCAGATCATCACGAAGCGTGGCCGCTCCGGCGCGACGAACTTCAACTTCACGACGCGTCAGGGCACGAACTGGCTGGCCAACCCGGAAGGCCGCGCCGGCGTGTTGTGGGGGAAGGTCGCCGCGACCGGCGAAATCATCAACTTCAACCTCTACCAGCACGAGATCGAGCAGGGGAACGGTCCCATCTTCACCAATGGGCGGAACTCCGGCTACAACCTCAGTCTCAACGGCGGCACGGACGCGAACCGGTACTACATGTCCGGGTCGTACGACGACGACGTGGGCGTGGTGAGCTACAACTGGGACCGGAAGTTCAACGGCCGCGCGAAT
Organism: Acidobacteriota bacterium; assembly: GCA_039648985.1. GTDB lineage: Bacteria > Acidobacteriota > Vicinamibacteria > Vicinamibacterales > 2-12-FULL-66-21 > JALZOC01. The sequence goes on from JBBWZJ010000248.1 coordinate 1,616, forward strand.
ATCGACGCCGGCGTCGGCAGCAAGGTCCGCCTGCAGGCGAGCCTCGGCTACATCCGCGACCGGATCCGGTTCATGCAGCCGTCGATCGAGTCCGATCCGTTCAGCAACCTGGTGTGGGGCACGCCACTCACGGTCAGCGGCATCAAGCGCGGCTTCGGCTTCACCCCGCCGGAGGAGTGGTCGACGATCGAGAGCCATGCCGACAACGACCGCACCACGGTCAGCCTGACGGCGACGTACGAGCCGAAGGAGTGGTGGACGAATCGCCTCGTCACGGGCATCGACGTCAACTCTGAGAACAACTGGCTGCTCTTCCCCCGCCAGCCGGCCCCCAGCACCGACCCGCTCGGCAGTCAGGCGCTCGGATCGAAGGACATCCAGCGGGCCAGCCGGAACTTCCTCACCCTCGACTATTCGAGCTCGCTGAAGTACGGCTGGAGCGATGCGCTTCGCCTCACCACGTCCGTCGGCCTGCAGCACTATCGGTCGGAGCTCAGCCAGGTCACGACGCGAGCGTCAGTGTTCCCCGCCGGCCCCCTCACCACCATCAGCGGCGGGACCTCGACGTCGGGCCTCGAGACCTATGAGGCCAATGCCACGGTCGGGATGTTCGTCCAGCAGCAGCTCGCCTGGAACAACCGCGTCTTCCTCACCGCGGCGCTGCGCGGTGACGACAACAGCGCCTTCGGCAAAAGCTTCTCGGCCGCGTACTATCCGAAGGTGAGCGGGTCGTGGGTCATCAGCGAGGAGCCCTGGTTCCGGCTGCCGGGTGTCAGCGACCTGCGCCTGCGCGGCGCCCTCGGCGTCGCCGGCACACAGCCAGGCACCTTCGACGCGGCGCAGCTCTACGCGGCGGCCGTCGGCGCAAATGACCAGCCGGGGCTGATTCCGAACCAGCTCGGCAACCCGGCGCTGAAGCCGGAGCGGAGCCGCGAGATCGAGCTCGGCTTCGAGACGACCCTGCTCAATGGGCGCGCCGACGTGTCGTACACGCACTACAGCCGCAAGACCACCGACGAGATCGTGAACGCGCCCATCCCGCCGTCGGCTGGCTACCCCGGATTCCAGACCCTCAACATCGGTCAGGTGAGCGGATGGGGCGACGAGCTGGCCGTGAACGCTCGGCTGATCGATGGGCCGCGCTTTGCCTGGGAGATGGGCACGCAGCTCTCGAACAACCAGAACCGCATCGATGACATGGGGGGGACGACCTTCCTCACCGTCGGCGGAGGCGGTCAGGCCCAGAACCGCGTCGGGTACGGGATCGCGGACTTCTTCATGTACAAGT
>JBBWZJ010000317.1:0-3609 GCA_039648985.1 Acidobacteriota bacterium
CTACTACCGGACCGGAGGCAATGGCGTCTGAATCCGCGGCGCGCGCGTCCGGGCGTCCGCATCCGGCCCTGCTCGTGGCGCTGGCGGCGGCGGTTGCCCTGCTGGTCGTCTGGTGGATGCCGGGAAAGTCGGCCGCCCCCGCCCCTGTTCCGTCTAATAGCCGGGTCCAGGCCCGGCCCGGCGCGGCGCCGCCTCCGGCCGGCGACCTGAATGTGCGGCTCGATGCGTTGAAGCAGCCCCGGCCCGCCGACGACGGGGGCAATCGCAACCCGTTCCGGTTCTATACGCCGCCACCACCCCCGCCGTCCCCTCCGGCGGCGGAAAGGCCGCCGGCGTTGCCGACGCCACAGCCCGAAGGTCCGACGGTGCCCGCGGGCCCGCCACCGCCGCCGCCGATCCCGTTGAAGTACATCGGCCTGCTGGAGGTCCCGGGGCAGGGCAAGGTCGCCGCGTTCAGCGATTGCCGGACGACGATGCGCGCGCGCGAAGGGGAGATTATCGGCGGGCAGTACCGGCTCGTGCGGATCGGGGTGGAATCGGTGGTGCTCGAATACGTCGACGGACGCGGGCGGACGACCGTCCGGCAATCGGGCCAGGAATGCGTAGGCAAGTAGAAGCCCGCCGCGCGGGCCCTTTCATGGAGTGCCGTTGTTGAAGCGCAGGCTCACTGTCGTCGTCGTTCTCGCGCTGATGCTCTCGGGCTGTGCGGCCGCGCGCGCCTTCCGCAAGGGGGAGGAGGCGACCCGTCTCGGGAACTGGGACGAGGCGGTTGCCGAGTACACGCGGGCGGTGCAGTCCAACCCGAGTCACGCGGAATACAAAATCGCGCTGGAGCGTGCGACGCAGAATGCCGCGCGCGAGCACATCGTGCGGGCGCACGACCTCGAGCAGAAGGACCAGCTCGACGCCGCGCTGCTCGAATACCGGCGCGCGATGGAGTTGGACGGCTCGAACCGCCTCGCGGCGGCCCGCGTCATCGAGCTCGAAAAGACCATTCGAGATCGGATTGAAGCGACGCGGCCCAAGCCGGCGATCGACAAGATGCGGGAGGAAGCCCGCCGGACGAACGCGCCGCTGCTCAGCCCAACTGCGCCGCTGCCGGTCGTCAGCTTCGGGCCGAACGCGAGCGTGCGCGACATCCTGAACTTCATCGGCACGGCCACCGGCATCAACGTCACGTACGACCAGCAATATCAGGACAAGGCCTACACGGTCCGGCTGGAGGACGTCACGCTCGAGCAGGCGCTCCAGCAGATCATGGCGGCGAACCAGCTGTTCTACAAAGTCCTGAACCCGAAGACCATCATCGTGGTCCCGGACAATGCCCAGAAGCACGCGCAGTACGACGACCTCGTCGTCCGCGTGTTCTATATCTCGCATGCGGACGTGTCGGAGCTTGCCCAGGTGCTCAACACGATCATGCGGATTCCCACGATGCCGGTGCAGCCGACGCTGCTGCCCAACAAGACTGCGAACACGATCACCGTGCGCGCGACGGCGCCCATCGTGGACGTCATCGAGCGGATCATCCGTGCGAACGACAAGCCCCGGGCGGAAGTGGTCATCGACGTCCAGATCCTCGAGGTCAACAAGTCGAGAACGAAGAACCTCGGGTTGAACCTGAACAACTATGCGCTCGGCCTGACGCTGTCGCCCGAAGTGGCACCGCCGAACACGTCCGCCTCGACGCCGCCGAGCAGCCCGCCGCCGTTCAACCTGAATACGATCTCGCAGGGAATCAGCACGGCCGACTTCTACCTGAGCATCCCGACAGCCGTCGTGAATTTCCTCGCGTCCGACTCGCACACGAAGGTGGTGGCCAAGCCGCAGCTGCGCGGCGCAGAAGGCACGAAGCTCACGATGAACCTCGGCGACGAGATCCCGGTGCTGTCCACCGTGTTCGGTGCGGCGGCGGCAGGCGGGTTCGCGAGTGTGCCCCAGTCCTCCTTCAACTACCGCACCGTCGGCATCATTCTGGAAATGACGCCGCGCGTCACGTACGACGGCGAGATCGTGCTCGACGCATTTTCGGTGGAGAGCAGCGCGCTTGGCGCGACGATCAGCGTCGCGGGCCAGGATGTCCCCTCGTTCAGTTCGCGCAAGGTGACGACCAAGCTGCGGTTGCGCGAGGGGGAGTCCACGCTTCTCGCCGGACTTCTCAAGGACGAACAGCGCAAGATCCTGACAGGATTCCCCGGGCTGATGCAGACGCCGGTGCTGCGGTCGCTCTTCGGCCAGACGAACGAGCAGGTGCAGCAGTCCGACATTGTCATGCTCCTCACCCCGCACATCGTCCGGACGCACGAGCTCACCGTGCAGGACCTGTCGTCGATTTACATAGGGACGCAGCAGAACATCGGCCTTGGGGGCCCGCCGCCGCTCATCTCGCCGCAATCGCCCGACGCAGGTGGTGCGGGAGGAAGCGCGGGGGGCGGCGCCGCTCCGGGTGGCGCATTGACGAACGGCGCGCCCGCGGGCGCGACGCCTCCGGGTCTCGGCGCGGCACCAGGTATAGCCGGCGGCGTCGCGGGCGGATTCTCCGGGGAAGCGGGCACTGCCGTCCCGACGAATCAGAACGCACCGGGAACGCAGCCGGGGCCAGGTGGTGCTACTCCGACGCCCGTTCAGGGTCCGCCCGGGCCGACACCCGGCGCTGCGCCCCCGAACCCGCCGCGGGATCAAATCTCGACCGCTCCGGGAGCGCCGGGCACGAGCGCGCCAACTCCGCCGGGTGCCGCGCAGGTGTTCGTGACGCCGCCGGGAACGGAATTCCGCGTGGCCGGCGGTCCGTATACGGTGCCGCTGTCGATCAACAACGCCTCGCGCGTGTCGGTGATCACGCTGACCGTGACGTTCAATCCGAACGTGCTGCGCGTGCGCACGGTCCAGGACGGCACGTTCATGCGGCAGGGCAGCGTGCCGACAACGTTCACGCCGCGGATCGACGCGGCAGCCGGCCGTGTGGATATCGCCGTCACTCGGACAGCCGACCAGGCGGGCGCGTCGGGCGCCGGTCTCATCGCGGCGCTGCTCTTCGATGCCGTGGGACCCGGCGGATCGCTGATCCAGGTCAGCGGCGTTGCAAGCACTCCGGAAGGGGCGCCGGCGCCGCTGCAGTTCAGCCCGGTGACGGTCACGGTTCGGTAGGAAGTGTGCCAAGGTGCCAGGCGTGCCAGGCGTGCCAGGCGTGCCAAGGGTGCAGCTGACACTGTGAGAGATGACCAGGAGCGCGCGGGTCGAAACAGGGGCGTGACGTGTTGAACATGGCCACTTTCGAGGAACTGACAAACACAGACACCGCGACGTCCGCGATCCGTACTGGTCTGCCCGTAGCGCCTTCGCACTCTGGCACCTCGGCACCCTTGTCCTTTCGCCGTGCACCCTGGCGCTCACGCGAGTCCGGGTTCACGTTCATCGAGCTGCTCGTCGTGACGACCATCCTGCTGATTCTCGCGTCGGCCGTCATGCCGCTCGCGAAGGTGACCGTCCAGAGGCAGCACGAAGCGGAACTGCGTCGCTCGCTGCGCGAGATGCGGACCGCCATCGACAAGTACAAGGAAGCAGTGGATACCGGGCTCATCGGATCGATCGACGTCAAAGCGGGGAGCG
>JBBWZJ010000320.1:0-7344 GCA_039648985.1 Acidobacteriota bacterium
TCGCTGCCGTCAGGCTGGTCTCGGACAGATTCGCACCGGTGCGCTGGTCGTCGTAGCGGTTCGTGAGGACGTCGACTTGTGCGTGAGCGGGGGCGGCGGTCAGCACAGCCCCGAGAGCGACGGACAGGAGCGAACGCCGGATGGCGCGCACTACCCTCGAGCGGCGGATTTGGGAGGCGATCTTCCCCCTGCGATCTTCCGAGACGGTGCTGAGACGTGACGAGTTCGTGTGCGCGGCATTGGCCGGCGTCGAAGCGTGGTACGACATGATCGGTTTCCTCGCGACGGCGGAACACCAGTCGCTCCAGCGCAAGTCACGCCGGTGTTCCGCCGAATTTCGGTGAAGAGTGCGACTGCCGCGTGGCAGCCGGCGCTGCGCGTCACCCGCTATCGAGCAACGCGCGAACCGGTGGGCACGGTGATGTCGATCGAGGAAATTGGCCGGACTTTTCGTCGAGCGTGCAAAGGGGCGGCAGCCGGAGCCGGGCGAGGACTCACTTCCCGGGATGCCGCACTATCCGACGGGATAGCACGTGGCTCGCATCGCAGACCGGAGCCCCCGAACGGCGATGTGCAATCGCGGCGGATTCCTGCGGGATCCGGCAGCGGCGGCTTCATCCTGCTGAGCTTCGCAGTCTGGCCTCGGGGTTGCGGGCTGACGGGGGGTGGGACAAAATCAAGGCGACGACCACGGTTCGCCGTCCTTACCCGGGCGGGCCACAGTGATCAGGGTCATGATCCCGGCACGCACATTCCCGCCCCCTCAGGACAGCGCCGACCAGCTTCGTCTCGTCGCAATCGCGGGTCCGTTGTCAGGTGAAGTGCTGCCGCTCAATCAGCCCGAACTGACGATTGGACGCGACCCCTCGAACGCCATTTGCGTCTCGGACCTCTCGCTGTCGCGGCGGCACTGCACAATCTCCACGGCTCCGCCGCAGCCCTCCATCCGCGATCTCGGTAGCTCGAACGGCACGTTCGTGAACGGCATGCAGACGTCCGAGCAAGGCCTGGCGGACGGCGACCGCATTCAGCTTGGGGAGTCGGTCTTTCTCTTCATTTCGAGGGCCCCTGGTCCCAACCCGATACCGGTGACGCTCACCCCCGCGCAGCCGGCGGCAGCGACGACGCGGCTGTCACTGCACGATCTGGCGTACCTGCGGGGCGGCGCGAGCGACGTGGGACCTCGCGCGCCCCGACGGGAGCGCGATCTGCAGGCGCTGCTGAAAATCAGCACCGCGATGAACGCGGCGCGGCAGGAAAGCGAGGTGCACCGGCTGCTGATCGACCATCTCGCCGACGCGCTGCCCGCCGATCAACTTGCCGTCCTCGACGTCGGCGGTGCGGAGGGAACCGTCGCGATACAGGTGTGCCGCCCGGAGAATGCGACGGCGCTCGATGTGAACAGCTCCGTCCTGCGCCAGGTCCTCGACGCACGCGTGGCCATGCTGACGGCGGAATCTCCGAACATCCTCTGCGTGCCGCTCGTGGCACGCGATGCCGCGGTCGGGGTTGTCTACGCGACGTCCCGCCGGCATGCAGCGTTCGACGACGAGCACCTGCAGCTCGCCGCGGCAATCGCGTCGGTGGCGGCGATTGCCATCGACAATGCGCGCCACGTTGCGGCGCTCGAACACGAGGCGGAACGCCTGCGGACGAACCTGGTCCTCGAGCACAACCTGGTGGGCCCAGGGCCCCGGATGTCGCGGGTCTTCGACCTCGTCAAGAAGGTGGCCAGGGGCGACGTCACCGTGCTGATCACGGGCGAGACCGGCACCGGCAAAGAGCTCGTCGCCCGGGCGATCCACCGCACCAGTTCACGCGGACGGCGCCCCTTTGTGGCCATCAACTGCGCGGCGCTCGCCGAGAACCTCCTCGAAACCGAACTGTTCGGGCACGAACGAGGCGCGTTCACCCACGCGGTCGCACAGAAGCGAGGCAAGCTGGAAATTGCGCATGGCGGCACCGTCTTTCTCGACGAGATCGGCGAGCTCGCGCCCGGGCTGCAGAGCAAGCTGCTGCGCGTCCTGCAGGAGCGCGAGGTCGAGCGGGTTGGCGGCACGCGCCCGATCCCGATCGACGTACGGGTCATCTCGGCGACGAACCGCAACCTCGCGGAAGAGGTCGCCGCACGCCGGTTCAGAGACGACCTCTATTACCGGCTCAATGCTGTCTCAATCGAGACCCCGCCGCTGCGCGAGCGCCGCGAAGACATCCCGGTGCTCGCCGAGCACTTCATGACGCGTCTGGCCGCAAAAGGCGCACGGCGCGTCCGCCGGATCTCGCCCGGCGCGCTCAGGTGCCTGATGCGCTACGACTGGCCAGGCAACGTGCGCGAGCTGGAGAATGCGATCGAACACGCGATCGTGCTCGGGTCGACGGACGAAATACGCGTAGAAGATCTTCCCGAATCGCTGCTGGACGGCGGCCCCGCTGCCGCGGCGGAGTCGTCCCGGCTGCACGATGCGGTGCGGGACGCGAAGGCCCGCGTCATCCGGGAGGCGTTCCGGCAGGCGCACCGAAGCTATACCGGAGCGGCACAGATCCTCGGCGTTCATCCCAACTACCTCCATCGGCTTATCCGGAATCTCGGTATCAAGGGCGAGCTGGAGCGGTAGCCGCCATGATCCTGCCGCCGGGGACGAGGCTCGGCCCCTACGAGATTCTCTCTCTCTCCGGTGCGGGCGGCATGGGCGAGGTCTATCGGGCGCGCGACAAGCGGCTCGGCCGCCCAGTGGCCATCAAGGTGATGGGCGCGGCGATCGGCGACGACGCAGACATGCGGCGGCGGTTCGATCAGGAAGCCCGCATGGCCGCCAGCCTCGATCATCCCCGCATCTGCGCGGTGTACGACGTCGGCCATCATTCGGGCGTCGATTACATCGTGATGGAATTTCTCGAAGGCGAGTCGCTGGCGGCCCGGATCGCGCGCGGTCCGCTGCCCACGCGCGAGTTGATTGGATATGCGATCGAGATTGCCTCGGCGCTGGCCTATGCGCACGGTCAGGGGATCGTGCATCGTGACATCAAGCCTGGCAACGTCTTCCTGACCGCATCCGGCGTGAAGGTGCTGGACTTCGGACTCGCGAAGCTCCGGCAACTCGAGCAACGCCCGTCCGATCACATCGCGGCACTGGACACGAGGCAGGTCGACATCGGCGCAGATGCCGTCGTGCATGGGACGCCGGAGTACGTCCCCCCCGAACGCCTCGAGGGGCGCGAAGGCGATCACCGGAGCGACGTGTTCGCGTTCGGCGCGCTCCTGTACGAGATGGCCACGGGCCGGCGGGCCTTCGAGTCGCCGACGGCGGCCGGGCTCATCACCGCGATCATGTCCGCCGAACCCCCGCCCATGACCGGGACTTCGGCCACTCCCGAGCTCGAATGGCTGGTCCGACGCTGCCTCAAGAAAGCACCGGAGGCGCGGTGGCAGTCGATGACGGACGTCGAAGCGATCCTGAAATGGATGGCGTCCGGATTACCGCTGCAACCACGGGAGACGCCGGTCGCATCGGGGCCGGGTGGTCGCCGCTTCGTGCTTGTTGCGGCCGCCGGGGCCGTTGCCTGCCTCATGCTCGCGGCGTTTCTGGGGCGCACCGTCGGTGTGCGGCCAGCTCCGGCCGAGCCGCGGGTCGCGATCAGCGTCGGGCCTCCCGAAGGCGGGACGTTCACGGCGAGCGCGGGGTCGGTCAGAAGCGCCCAGCTTGCACTCTCGCCGGACGGGCAGACGCTCGCATTCATCGCGTCGGGCCCGGAAGAACAACCCGGCATCTGGCTTCGCCCACTGGGGTCCGCCACGCCGCATCGCCTCGCAGGCACCGAAGGCGCGACGTACCCGTTCTGGTCACCGAACAGCCGCTCGATCGGATATTTCGCGTTCAAGCAGGTCAGGCGGATCGACGTGGCCGGAGGGCCGCCGCGGGTGCTTGCCGCCGCTCCGAACGGGCGCGGCGGCACATGGGGGCCCGATAACACAATTCTGTTCGCGCCCAATACCGATGGGACGATCGCCCGGATCAAGGCGGACGGCACGGGCCTCGCTGGTCAGACCACCCTCACGCCCGCGCGCGACGACCTGTCCCATCGGTGGCCCGCATTTTTTCCGGATGGCCGCCACTTCTTGTACTTCTCACGAAGCACGAAGGAAGGGCGCCAGGGCATTTACCTAGCCTCCCTCGACGCACCGGGGAGCACGCTGCTTGTCGAATCGGAAGCCGGCGGTGCAGTGTCCCCGTCGGGCGAGCTGCTCTACCTTTCCGGGGGAAATCTGACCGCGAGAACGATTGACCTCAAACAAGCCCGTGTCACAGGCGAGCCTGTGACAATCGCGGAAAACGTCGCAGAGACGAGCAGCTTCTACGCGGCATTTTCCGTCGCGGCGAACGGAGCGCTGGCCTACGCGCCCAGTACATCCGCGGCGGCGCTCGCGTGGATGAACCGGTCGGGTCAGCAGACTGGCGTCGTGGCGGGCCGCGGCGGGTACGTCGATTTCCGCCTGTCGCGCGACGCGCGGTTCGCCGCGGTCTCGGAAGTCGCCCGGCCGAACATCCGCCCGGACATCCATGTGCGAGACCTCCTCCGCGGAACCAACCGCCGGCTCACGACATCGAGTGCGACCGACGCGTCACCCGTCTGGTCCCCAAGTGGCGAGACGATCGTGTTCCGCTCGAATCCGGAGCGGGTGCACGACCTGTACGTGCGCCCGGCCAACGGCTCGGGCACTGACGAGTTGCTCTTCACCAGCGGCGAGGCGAAGTACCCCACAGACTGGTCCCCCGACGGCCGATCGATTGTCTTTCACACGAACTACGCGGAGACTGGATGGGACTTCTGGCTGATGCCCGTGTCGCCGCGGAGTGAGCCGCGCCCGCTGGTTCGTACGGGGTATGACGAAGTGCAAGGCCAGATCTCGCCGGACGGGCGCCGGCTCGCGTACACATCCTTCATCACGGCGAACAAACCGGAGGTTTATGTGCAGCCTCTCGACGGGCACGGCGACGGCTGGGAGATCTCCGTGGGCGGAGGGTCCGATCCGCGCTGGCGCTCCGACGGAAGCGAATTATTCTACCTGCGGCCCGATGGCATGCTGATGGCCGTCCCCCTGCGGGCGCATGGAACCTTCGCGCCTGGAACGCCGCAGCCGCTCTTCCGGCTGTCCGGTGTCACTGTAAGCCCGCCGTACATCAGCGCCTATGACGTCGATCCGTCAGGACAGCGATTCCTGGTGCGGCTGCCGCTCCAGGATCCGCAGACGGAGCCGCTCACGGTGCTGCTGCACTGGAAGGTCCCCGCCGGCGAGTGATATCCACGTCGCCAGCGGAGGTGAGCTGACCACTCTCTGATTCCGGGTTTGGCCGCATCGGCGCCGGGGACGAACGCGGGGACGATCGGTCGCGTTCGCGGGGCGAAGCACGTGATCAACCGTGGGGCTCGAGGCTCTGTCATGCCAACGAACCTTTCGGTATCGTCGCACGTCTAAGTACGCGTTTGTAGAACAAACATGGCCAAGGGTGATTTCATCGGCGAATTCGAGCTGTATGTGATGCTCGCGCTGGCGCACCAGGGAGAGGACGCGTACGGCGTCACGATTCGCCGGGAGATCGAGGCGCGCACCGGCCGCACCGTGGCGATAGGCGCCGTATACGCGACGCTTGCCCGCCTCGAAGAGAAGGGGCTGGTGCGCTTCCGGATCTCGGATCCGCTCCCGGTCCAGGGGGGCCGCGCGAGAAAGTACTTCAGCCTGACGGCCCCGGGCGCGCGCGCGCTCCGGCATTCGACACGGATGCTCGCACGGATGACCGCCGGCCTCTCGCCGGAGCTGGGCGGCCGGTCGTGAGGACGCACAACACCACCGCTTCCCCACCGCGACTCGCGCAGGCGCTCGTCCGCCTCCTCCCTGCGTCAGGGAACGGCGCATTTCTCGCCGGCGATCTTGCGGAAGAGTTCGAGGACCTGGCAGCCGTCGCCGGCACGGCGGCGGCCGGTCGCTGGTACTGGAGGCAGGCGCTGCTCTCCGCGCCGCCGCTCGTCCGACACCGTTGCACAGCTCTGATTTCGTCGCTCCTGCTCGCGGCCGCGCGATCCGGGGCGGCCGGGAGAACGCACATGCTCCGAAGTGTGACAACCGATCTGCGGTATGCCTGGCGTATGAGCCGGAGGACGCCCGTCGTCACCATCTCGGTGACGCTCGCGGTCGCGCTTGGCATCGCAGCGAGCACCGCGATCTTCAGCGTGATGGAGGGTGTGTTCCTGCGCCCGCTGCCATTCCCGGCGCCGGATCAACTGGTGCGGTTCAGCACCACTATCGCGAATTTCGGCACCGCGCCGGAGGTGAACTACCTCGACGCGCAGGACTGGAGGGCCGCGTCGACCCGTTTCGCCGGGATCGGGCTCTATGACGTGGAACCCGGAAATGTGCGTGTCGGAGGAGACGACACGCCCCCCTTCTCGGCGACGCTGATGCTGACCACGGCGGAAGTACTCCCGGTACTCGGCATCCGGCCGCGCATCGGGCGTGCGCTGATGCCGGAGGAGTACCGCTTCGGCGCGACACCGGGCGTCATGCTCGGCTACAAGTTCTGGAACGCGCATTTCGGCGGCGATCCGGCCGCCGTCGGCCGCACGCTGCAGGTCGGCGGCGAACGGCAGACCATCGTCGGTGTGCTCCCGCCGGAGGCGGATCGGTTCCCGGCAGGCGGCGCGGACGTGTGGACGGCGCTTGCGTTTCCTCCTTCGTCGTTTCTGAACCAGCGCGGCTCGATTGCGCTCGCCGCAATCGGCAGGCTGCGCAGCGACGCCACGATCACGGCGGCGCAGACCGAACTGTCCACCATCGCCGCGCGGCTGGCGACGACGTACCCCGCCACCAACAGGGACCGGGCCGTGCGTCTCGAGGGGCTTCAGAACGCCATGGTGGGGCCGATCAAGCCGATGATGCTGCTCCTGGCGCTCTCGGTGGCGGTGCTGCTGGCGGTTGCCTGCGCCAACATCGCCAACCTGCTGCTCGCACAGGCACATGCGCGCACGCTCGAGCTCGGCATCCGCGGCGCCGTCGGCGCATCCCCCGGCCGCCTGGCGCGGCAACTCTGGACGGAGAGCCTTGCAGTGTTCGCCGTGGCTGGCGCCCTCGGCGTCGGCCTGGCGCGTCCACTCGCCGAGTGGCTCGTCTCACGGTACCCGGACACGCTTCCGCTCGCGGCCGACGTCACGATCGACGCCCGCGTCCTCGCGATCGCGGCGGCGTGCACGCTCGCCGCCGCCCTCCTCGCAGGCTTCCCGCGCACGCGGCGCCTGCGCGACACGGAGCTCGGTGCGGATCTGCGCGCCGACGGCCGCAGCGGCCTCTCA
>JBBWZJ010000328.1:0-30851 GCA_039648985.1 Acidobacteriota bacterium
CGGCCGCACCGACGCAGTCGCCGGACTGAACCTCGTGGTGCAGCCGGGCCGCTGCTACGGCTTCTTCGGCAGGAACGGCGCCGGCAAGACGACGACGATCAAGTGCTTGCTGAATCTGCTGCGGCCGACCAGTGGATCGGTCAGGTTGTTCGGGATGGATCCGGCGCGACACGAGGTCGCGGTCAAGTCGCGGCTTGCGTATGTCCCCGACAACGTCGCGTTCTATCCGTGGATGTCGGTCCGCGACACGCTCGACTATTTCGCGTCGTTCCGGGCGCGGTGGAACGACCAGACGGAACGGGCGCTGCTCGATCGATTCCGGTTGGACGAGCGCCAGAAAACGAGTCATCTGTCGAAAGGCCAGCGCACCCAGCTCGCCCTTGTCGCCGCGATATGTCCCGAGCCGGAGCTGCTCGTGCTCGACGAGCCGACATCGGGGCTCGATCCCATCGTGCGGCGGGAGTTCATCCAGACCGTCATCGGCGCGTACCAGGAGGGGGACCCCGGCCGGCGGACCATATTCGTATCGACACACCTCATCTCCGAGTTCGAGGGGTTGATCGATCAGTTCACGATCATCGATGGCGGTCGTGACGTGCTCACGCTCGAGGCGGACACGGCCCGCGAGCGCTTCCAGAGGGTCTACGCACGGTTCGGCACTGAGCCGGGAGCGCTGGATCTGCCCGGCGCGCAGATCATCCGGCGGCATGGTCGTGAGCTCGAGATCATGGTCCACGGGGACTCGGCCGGCATCATGGATCGGCTGAAGGCGTGGTCGCCGGAAACGCTGACCAGCGAGGCGCTGACGCTCGAGGAAATCTTCGTCGCCACTTTGCAGCCAGTGGTGGCGGTGGCATGAGCCGCCGCGCGACCGGGCAGGGCTCTGTCAGGAAGGAACTCCGGGCTCTCGCCCCTGCCGGCCTGGCATGCGTTGCCGCGATGACCGCTTCGGTACTCGGTGGCGGCCCGTGGCGCGGGCTCGGCATGCCGCTTTACTGTCTGGCGGCCGTTGCCGTGGGATCGCTGTCCATGGGACACGAATACACCCACCGAACGCTGGGTCTGCTGCTCTCTCAGCCAGTTCGACGCCGGCGGCTGCTGTTCGACAAGTTCCTGGCGACGGCATCGGTCCTGCTCGCGCTCCTCGCCGCGGCAGGCGTCTTCGTGCTGGCGGTGGGCGGGACCGGCACATTCAACCACCACCCCGGGGAATGGAGCGCAGCGCTGGTGCTCCCGTTGCTGTGCGGTTTCTTCCTCGCGCCGTGGTTGACGATGGTCTCTCGCAGCGCGATTGGCGGCATCGTATTCACGATCGCGCTCCCGGGGCTCCTCTTCGCCGCCGGTGAGATCATCGGCACCTACAGATTCGGGCCCGGTGATGCGGCGGACGCCTTCATCATGTCGATTCTGTGGCCGGGGACGCTGCTGCTGTGCGTCTTCGGTGCGGTTGCGAGCTGGCTCACGTTCATGCGCCTCGAAGCAGCGGACGGACGCTGGCCGGAGGTGCGGCTGCCGCGGTGGCTCGCCTCCCACCTGGGGGAAATGGGCGCACTTGTCGTCTCGAAGCGCTCCCGAGCAGGGCTGCTGGTCGCAAAGGAACTCCGTCTGCAGCAGATGACCCTTACCGTGGCCTGCCTGTATGTCCTCGCATGGGCGATCGCCCGGGTGGCGGGACGAATCGACCCCAGCCTGAGGGATCTCTTCAGCGTGGCGACGGTGCTCTACAGCTGTCTGATCGCACTGCTCGCCGGATCGCTGGCCTCCGCGGAAGAGCGCCAGATGCGCACGCTCGAGCCGCAGCTGCTCCTGCCGGTGGCGGTCTCGTTACAATGGATGATCAAAGCAGGCGTGGCACTGACCCTGGCAATCGGCCTCGGCTTCGCGCTGCCCGTGGTGCTCGGCCGGGCGCTGCTCCTGATCCCCGGCGCGCCACTCGTTCACGTCACGCTTCTGGCGGCGGTCCTCGTGCTGACGGTGGCGGGCCTGTATGTCTCGTCGCTGGCCACCAGTGGTCTCTCGGCGGCGCTCGTATCAGTGCCCGCCGTGGCGGTCTTCTTCGTAGTCCTCAGGGTGAGCGGCGAATGGACGGCGATGCTGCTGTCCCGGATGCCGCGAGCCGGCGCTCCGGTCGGGATGGTGCTCGGGTCCCGGAGCGTTCCGGTGGCAGGTCTTGCGATCGTCATCGCGGCACTCCTCGGCGCCCTGGTGCTCAGGTTCGGACTCGCCAACCACCGATCGTCGGATCGCTCGCTTCAGCGTGTCTGCCTTCAGTGCGTTTGCATTGCCGGAACCGCGGCAGCCGGCGTTGCGCTGCTCATCGCGGTGGCGATTCACGAGGTGCCTGCGTTCCCCGGACGTCCCTGAACTCCCGAGGGTACTCGCGCCGTTCCGCTGCGGGTCAGGTGGCGGCGCCACGTCTCGTCGGCGCTGCGTTCAGGCCTTCGCCGGCTTGCCGCGCAAGATTCCAATCTGAATGAGGAGCCCGGTGAAGTCGTAGTATCGGCGCTCGTGGGCAATGAGGCCGTCCGCCATCTCGAACAGTCTCACGCCGATGATCGAGAACTTGCGCCCGCTCGGAGGCAGGCCCATGAAGGGCCCGCTGTGCGTCGCATCGACAACGAACTCCTGCGCAACGTGGGCCCCATCGATGACGAGCTGCTGGCCGACGTAGTGCCAGTCGGGAAACGTCTCGAAGAGCGTTCGGTACGACCCCAGGATCTCCGCGCGCCCGTGCACCGTGCGGAAAATCGGGCTGATGATGGTGCCCTGGTCCGCATGCCGCAGGGTGAGCGCCTCCGCATCCCGGCGATCCCACTCATACTGCTGCGCCGCAAAGAACGAGACGACCTCGTCGTGTGTCATAAAGGCTCCCGCGGACGCTCGGCTCCCGCCAAGCTTACCTGCAAACGGCCTTGACTTCGGGTACGGGCCGGTGACAGTCTGCGCGCACAGTTTTCCGTCCCCGCAGTGTCCGCCACCAGCGAGCGCCCGGCAGCGCCGAACGCAGGGAGATTGAGCCAATGCACAACCGACGACGCTCGTACCGCGCCGGCATCGCGGCGTTCCTCACGATGATCGCGATGGCGGCGCCGATCGCTGCGCAGGTGACCACCGGCACGATCGTAGGCACCGTCAGCGACTCCAACGGCATCGTGCCCGGCGCCACGGTCACCATCCGCGAGATCAACCGGGGCACGTCCGATACGTTCGTGACGGACGCCACCGGCAGCTACACGGCGCCGTTCCTGACGCCCGGCACGTACACCGTCGAGGCGAGCGTCGCCGGGTTCAAGAAGTGGTCGCGGGCCGGCGTCATCCTCCAGGTGAATCAGCGGGCGCGCGTCGACATCACGCTCGAAGTCGGCGGGATTGAGGAGACCACTACCGTCGTCGCCTCGACGCCGCTCCTCCGCACGGAGTCCTCCGAGGTCGGTACGGTGATCGAGGAACGCGCCATCAAGGAGCTCCCCCTGAACGGGCGGAACTTCGCGGCGCTCGTGTATCTGACCCCGGGGATCACGCCGGGCCAGGCGGGCGAGAACCTGTCCGGCGCCAGCACCTTCAATCCGCGGGGCGCCTCGAACTTCAACGCGCTCGGCCACCAGGCGAACGCCAACGCGTGGCTGATCGACGGCATCGACAACAACGAGTACTCGTTCAACACGGTGATCATCGCGCCGTCGGTCGAACAGGTCCGCGAGTTCAAGGTCCTGTCGGGGGTCTTTTCGGCGGAGTTCGGGCGGGGCGCCGGCGTCGTCTCCGTCTCGACCAAATCCGGCAGCAACGTCCTTCACGGTACCGTTTTCGAGTACATGCGCGACGATGCGTTCGATGCGCGCAACTTCTTCGTACGAAAGGTCGCCCAGCCGGACGGGAGCCTGAAGGTCGACCCGAAGCCGCCGCTCAATCGGCATCAATTCGGCGGAGCTGCCGGCGGCGCCGTGGTCATTCCGGGGCTCTACAACGGGCACAACCGGACGTTCTTTTTCGCCGACTATGCGGGCCTCACCGAGACGCGCGGCCAGGTGTTCGTCAACACCGTGCCGACGGCCCAGACCCGCACCGGTGATTTCAGCGACTTCCGGACCACCAGCGGCGCACTGATTCCGATCTACGACCCGCTGACGACCCGGCTGAATCCGGCCTTCGATCCCGCGCGCGCCGTCAGCGCGACGAATCCGCAGTTTCTGCGGGATCAGTTTGCCGGCAACATCATTCCCCAGAACCGCATCCACACCGTCGGGCGCAACATCGCGAGCATCTACCCGCTGCCGAACGGGCCGGGCAATTTCGACAACTACACGTCGACAGTCAATCGCAAAGTCACCGACAACGTCTTCTCTGGACGAATCGACCACAAGGCGTCCGACAAGGACTCGCTGTTCGTCAGGTTCAACTGGGGCCGGTTCAAACTCGATGCGCCGCAGGGGCAGGCTGCCTGCTGTCTGCCGACGCCGGCAGACGCGGCCTCCCGGTTCGACCTCGGCCCATTCGTGGCCGGCATCCAGAATACCCGGCTCACGACTCACGGCGCCGGGCTGAACTACTCGCGCGTGCTCGGGCCCAGCTTCGTGAACGAACTGCGGGCGGGATACGCGTTGACGCAGCCCTTCACGTTCCAGTCGGACTTCGGGACGCACGCCGCCGACTCGCTTGGCATTCACGGGATCAACGTGACCGAGTTCACGACCGGCCTCCCGAACATCAACATTCCGGACCTGACCGGGATCTCGGGCGGGCCGGCGTTCCTCCCTGTGAACCCGAAGCAGTTCCACTGGCAGGTGGAAGACGCCCTCGTGTGGCTGAAGGGGCGGCAGCAGCTGAAATTCGGATACCGCCTCGTGGACCGCTACCCGTCCCCGTTCACGAACACCGACACCCGGGGCACCATCAACTTCGGCCGCAACTACACGAACAATCCCGTGACCAACAGCGGCGGATCCGGGATCGCCTCGCTCCTGACCGGCTACATCAACAACGCGGCGCGCGGCTTCCTGCTCGAACCCTACACGCTGCGAACGCAGGAACACGGGCTGTTCGTGCAGGACGACATCAAGGTCAGCCCGAGGTTCACGGTCAACGCCGGCGTCCGGTACGAGATCTTCCGAGCCGAGACCGAGGAACACAACAAGATCGTCAACTTCGACCCGGTCGGCCTGCGCCTGATTTACGCGGGCGAAGACGGCGTGAGCCGGTCGGTGAACAAACGCACCGACTACGGCAATGTGGCGCCCCGCCTGGGGCTCACGTACGATCTGTTCGGCGACGCCAGCACGATCCTCAGGACCGGCTTCGGTATTACCTACTTCCCCGAGCAGCCTTCCGCGTCGAACATGATCGGGCAGCAGGTGCCTTACACAATCTCGCAGAATGTCAGCTTCGCGACCAATCCGACCGACTTCTCCGCGGTCCGGACGATAGACGACCCGTTTCCGGCGATCGCGCCCGTCAAACCGCGGACGACCGCCGAACTGCAGGCCGCGAACCCGCGGGTGCTCGGGCATTCGTTCGCCAATGAGACGCCGTACGCAGAACAGTGGCACCTCGGCGTGGAGCGCCGCGTGCTGGCGGCAATGGCGGTCGAGTTGACGTATGCGGGCAGCGCCGGCAAGCATCTCGTCTACTGCTACAACCCGAACGAAGTGCAGCCCGGGATCGGATCTCAGGAATCGCGGCGGCTCATCCAGCCGCTCAATCGGGTGAGCAACATGATTCAATGCGACCCGAGGAACCGATCGACGTACCACAGCGGCCAGCTCAAGGTCACACAGCGGTTCACCGGGGGCCTGCAGTTTCTCGTCAGCTACACCTATGGAAAAGCGCTCGATTACGGTGGATCGGCGGCGAGCGGCGGGGGCGCGGTCGGCAACCCGCAAACGATCACGAACCTCGATGCAGGCCACGGACCTGCGGGGTTCGACGTCCGGCACCGCGCGGTCGTCAGCGGCGTATGGGAGCTGCCCTGGGGTCCGGGCCGGCGATGGCTTGCCAACGGCGGCATCCTGGGCGCAGTGGCCGGCGGATGGCAGCTTTCGGGGATCGGCACTGTCACGACGGGCCGCCCCTTCACCGTATTCATGCAGAACGGGGTCAACAACGGGGCGCCGAGCTGGCCGGACAGGATCGGCTCCGGAGAGCTGGACCACCCGACCGTGAATCTGTGGTACAACCCTCGCGATTTCGCGGCGCCACAGGCGAATACGTACGGCAACACCGGCCGTGGCATCCTCTACGCACCCGGCCACGTCAATCTCGACACGTCGCTTTCGAAGCGTTTCGCCGTTGTCGGGCGGACCAACGTCGAGTTCCGGTGGGACGCATTCAACCTCTTCAACAATCCGGGATTCGGCTTCCCGAACCAGAATTTCGACTCCGCTACGGCGGGCCGCATCACGTCGACCATCGTCGACAACCGGTCGATGCAGTTCTCACTGAAGATGAATTTCTAGGAGCCGCATGATGAAACCTGCCGTCGCGAGTCTCATGAACCCCACGCTCCCCGCTGTCGACCGCCGTTCGTTCTTCAAGACGCTCGGCCTTGGCACGGCGGGCGTGCTCGCGCTGACGGGCGAGGCGGCCGCGGACGCCAGCGCCGGCTTCGTGCAGGCGAACGTCAAGCGCGCCTCGGAGCCGTCGGCGCTCAAAGTGACGGACCTCCGGGTGGCGGTGGTGGTCAACGCGCCCATGACCTGCCCGATCATCCGCATCGACACGAACCAGGGGCTCGTCGGGTGGGGCGAAGTCCGCGACGGCGCGAGCGAGACCTATGCGCTGTCGCTCAAGAGCCGCATCCTCGGCGAGAACCCGTGCAACGTCGATCGCGTCTTCCGGAAGATCAAGCAGTTCGGCAGCCAGTCGCGCCAGGCGGGCGGTGTGTGCGGCATCGAAATGGCGATGATGGATCTGGCCGGCAAGGCGTGGGGCGTGCCGTGCTGGCAGATGCTCGGCGGGAAGTTCCGCGACAGGGTGCGGCTCTACGCGGACACGACAGAGCGGGACACGCCAAAGGACCAGGGGAATCTGCTGAAGGAACGCATGGCGCTCGGCATCACGTTCTTGAAGCAGGACTTCGGCATCGGGCATCTGAAGGACGTCCCCGGCGCGCTCTCGATGCCCGCGGGCACGAACATCGGCGGCGGCGATCCGATCATGCACCCGTTCACCGGCATCCAGATCACGGACAAAGGGGTCGCCTGGCTGTCCGACTGGGTCGGACAGCTCCGCGAGGTCATCGGCATGGAGATTCCGCTTGCCTCGGATCACTTCGGGCACATCACGGTCAACAGCTGCATCAAGCTGGCGCGGGCGATGGAGAAGTGGAACCTGGCGTGGATGGAAGACATGGTGCCCTGGGAATTTCCCGAGCTCCTCAAGCAGATCAAGGAGGCGACGACCACGCCGATCCTCACCGGTGAGGACATGTACCTCAAGGAGTCGTTCATGAAGCTCATCGAGGCGGGAGCCGTGGACATGATCCACCCCGACCTCGCGAGCGCCGGCGGGCTGCTCGAGACCAAGAAGATCGGAGACTACGCGATGGAACACGGCGTGGCGATGGCGATGCATTTCGCCGGCACGCCCGTCTCGTTCATGGCGAACGTGCACTGCGCCGCCGCATCCGAGAACTTCGTCGCGCTCGAGCACCACTCGATTGACGTGCCGTGGTGGGAGAGCCTGGTGCGGACGACAGGCGGGAACGCGCTCGTCGAGAAAGGCTTCGCCGTCGTCCCGAATTCGCCAGGCCTTGGCGTCGAGTTGAACGACGACGTGGTCAAGGCGCATCTCAGACCGAAGTCCGGCTTCTTCGATCCGACGCCGGAGTGGAACGACATCCGGAGCAACGACCGCCTCTGGAGCTGACCGGCTGGGCGGCCGGCTGGCGCGCGAACCGCGTCAGATCCGGCCGAACTGCTTGACGGCTTCCCGGATCGAGCGGAATTTCTCGATGAACGGCAGCATGCGGTGCTCCGTGTCGTCGAGGTCCTGCGACTTCTTCAACACGTCGGCGGCTCGATCCCGAGGCACGACCGCGACGCCGTCCTCGTCAGCGGTCACGATGTCCCCTGGATTCACCCGGACGCCGGCGCACATCACCGGCACGTTCACGCCGGTGACTCGGTAGTGATTGATCGTCGTCGAAGGCGCGATGCCGCGGCTGAAGACCGGGAACTGAAGCCGGCGAATCTGCGGCGTGTCTCGCACGGACGCGTCGATCACGGCGCCGGCGAAGCCGCGGTACTTCATCGCGGTCGCCATCAGCCCGCCGATCCCGGCGTAGTCTGCTGCACCGTCGCCGTCGAGCACCATCACGTACACGGATCCCGCCGGTGAGGAATCGATGGCGTCGAGCATCCCCTGTGACGCCGGCGAGCCTTCCTTGTGCTCCTCTTTTTTCAACAGCACCGTGACGGCCGGACCGGCGAACTTCGTGGGCGCCAGCGGACGCATGTCGTGCGTCATGTATGCGCGCTGCCCGTACAACTGCTCCATGGCGTCCGACACCGATGCGACCTCGACCATGCGGAATCCGTCAATCGTCGGATCTCCGGCTGGCTGCGCCAGGAGCCACCCGGAGCTCAGGACCGCCGCGGCCACCGACATGTACAATCCGCGCTTCATGCGTAGTCTCCCGGTGCCGCTCATTTCGGGTTCTTCTGACGGATCTCTTCGAGCCGCTTCTTCAGGTACTCGTCATATTCCTTCTTGAGCGCGGGATCCTTCGGCGACCCGTAGATGTCGCTGGACTTGTACTTCCCCTCGTCGAACTTCTTGCGCGTCCACTCGTCGTGGACATGGGTCTCGTCGGCTTTGTCCATGACCTGCTCGACGAGAGCGGGCGGGATGAAATAGACGCCTTCGGAATCGCCAAAGACCAGGTCACCGGGCATCACCGTCGCCTTCCCGATCCGCACCGGGATGTTGATCCCGCTCAGCACGACGTTGCTGATCGCGCTCGGGTGGGCATCGCGAAAGTACGCGGGCATGTCCATCCGTGAGATCCCCTCGAGATCGCGGATCGCACCGTCCACCACCAGCCCGCCGTTCTTCGTCGTCTTCATGATGTAGTAGAAGAGGTTGTCGCCGACGATGGTGCCGCCTTCGGTCTGGCCGAAGAGATCGACGACGAGCACGTCGCCTGGCTGGAGCATGTCGATCGCGACCTGATTGTTCATCCTGGTGACGCCGGCGGCTTTGGCCCTCGTGTTGATCAATGTGTCGAGGTCCGGCCGGAGCGGCATGAACTGGACGGTGAACGCCCGGCCTGCCAGCTTGTGATCGGGATGGAGGACCTTGAATCCGTCCGCATACTGATTGCGGAATCCCTGACCCGGGAGCACCGCCCAGACCTCTTCTGCCGAGAGGCCGCGCGCGCGCTCGATGAGCGCGTCGGGGATCTTGGGACGTCCATCGCTGAACCGCTCGAAGGGATTCTGCGCCGTGGCCTCGATCATCTGATCTTTGGTGAGGGTGAAGAGCTGCGCGTGCGATATCACCGGCGTCAACACCGCCGCGAGGGCGACGCCAACCGTGAGAAGTGCGGCATGTCTCATGTCTGCTCGTGTCCTTTCCGTCGAACGCCGTGGTCTGTCGCCTTTGCCGGCCCGATGGAACCAACGACTTACGCTAAATAGGAGTGTCTCGTTTGTGGGCAGTCAGAGCGACAGGGCGGCCTGCAGCATCGCGCGCGCGTACCCCACGTTGTAGATTTCACCAGCGAAGCCGCCGCCGCCGGGGTATTGATTGCGGATCGGGCCAGCATCGCGGTCCGGATCGATCGCACGGGGGTGTTCGGGATAGAGGCCCCGCGAGTACCGCTGGCGCACGAGCTCCCGCATGACGCCGAACATGTCCACCTGCCCCTCGTCGAGGAAGACTTCGGTGTAGTCCACGTACGGCTTGCGGACCACGACGTTCCGGAAGTGCACGTGGTTGATGCAGTCTCTCTTGCCCAGGTACCGGCACACGTCGACAGGATCCTCCCCCATCTCGCGGGTGACGCCGCAGTCGAATGTCATGCCGTTGTACGGACTCTTGACGAGATCCAGGTACTCCTTCCAGTGGTCGACGCTGGCCATGAGCTGTTCGGATCCCCGGCTGAGCGGCACGGGCGGATCGTTCGGGTGCAGCGCGAGGCGGACGTGCGCCTTCTCGGCTTCAGGGACGATCACCTTCAGAAACCGCTCCGCCCGCTTCAGCTGATCCGCGCGCGTGTGGGTCCCGACCTCCTCGCGCGCCGGCAGCTTTTTCGATAACTCGTAATCGTAGGCCGTGTATCCGGCTCCCGCGCGGCCCGCTTCTTCCTTGTACCCCTCGATCAGCCGATGCGCGTAGAAGTTGTACTCGATGACAGGCAGCCCGGCCTTCCCGGCGGCCCGAATCGATTTCACCACGTTCTCGGTTTGTTCCTCCGCCCTGCCCCTGCCCCAGATGACGTCGTCAAAACCCGAGATCATCAGGTTGCAGAGCGTGAGGCCGGCGGCTTTGTACGCGTCGATTCGCGCGCGGATGTCCGATTCGCCCCACGGAATTCTCGGACCACCCGCCAGCACACTGTTGACACCGATCTGTTTGACCCGGCGCATGGCGGCCGTGTCGTCCGCAGCGACTCCGCCCAGGCAAATCTTCGGCGTGTCCTTGCCTTCGAGCGGCATCCGCGCAAACTTCGGCGCGGCCGCTGGCCACGCGGCCGGGGCGATGGCGGTTCCTGCAGCCGCGGCGCCGAGTGTCTGCAGCAGCCGGCGACGGGAGAAGGGAATGTCGTTCATGCGCCGAGAGGATAACGGGGGGACCCGCCGGAGGCAAGCTAATAGGACGCGTTACGAGGTAATGCCCTTTCCTTCGGTCACCACGTAGCCCTTGCCCGCGGCGACATCCTTGAACTCCTCGGTTCTGCCGCTCGGCCAGGCGACCACGACGCGATCCACGCGGTCGCGCGCGCCGACGCCGAAGGTGACAGGGAGCTCGGACTGCGAGAGATAGCTCGAACCGCTCTTGACCGTCCGCGTCTGCGACGTTCCGCCATGGTGGATCCTGACCGTCGCGCCAATCGCGTCCCGGTTCGACTTGACGCCGACGAGGCGGAACCGGAGGCTGCGGCGGCCCGCCGCCTGATCGTTGCGAAAAAGGACCGGCGGGCCATTGTTGGTCGTGATGAGGACGTCCACGTCGCCGTCGCGATCGAAGTCTCCGCAGGCGAGCCCGCGTCCGACGCGCGGCTGTGCGAACGCAGCGCCCACGTCCGCGGCAACGTCGCGGAACGTGCCGCCGCCCTGATTCAGGAACAGGTGTGGCGCCTGTGCGTAGCCGGCGTTCCCCCCGATGTTGCGGACCGTGTCGTCGATGTGTCCATTCGCCACAATCAGATCGAGGCTGCCGTCCAGATCGAAATCCGCGAAGAGGCAGCCGAATCCGAGCCGGGTCCGTGAAGCCGTTCCGAGGCCCGCGGCGACTGTGACGTCCCGATAGGGCCCCTTGTCCTGGCCGCGATACAGGCCGATCATCTCGCCTTCGAAATTCGTGATCGCGATCCCCTCGCGTCCGGCGTTGGCGAAATCGCCCGCGTCGACGCCCATCCCGGCACGCGCACGCCCGTCCTCGCTGAGGGCGACGCCTGCCTCGAGCGCCACGTCCTTGAACGTGCCGTTCCGCTGGTTGCGATAGAGCTTGTTGGGCTGCGTGTCGTTCGCGACGAAGATATCGGGCCAGCCGTCCTGGTCCTGATCCACGAGCGCCACCCCCAGCGACTTCGAGCTCGAGTCGAAGATGCCGCAGGCGGCCGTGACATCCTCGAATGTCCCGTTACCCCGATTCTTGAACAGCCAGCACGTGTCCCCGCGGTACGCCTCGGGCGTGCAGTACGACTTCCGTTTCCCGTCGAGGCTGCAGAACACGTCGTGCTCCGGCGACCACCGGACGTAGTTGCACACGAACAGGTCGAGGAGTCCGTCCCGATCCACGTCCACCCACATCGCCGACGTGCTGAACGCCTCGCGCCCGCCGAGCCCGCTTGCGCGCGTGATGTCGACGAACGTGCCCGACCCGGTGTTCCGAAAGAGGCGGCTCTGGCCCACGCACGTAACGAACACGTCGGGGAACCCATCGTTGTCGAAGTCGCCGACCGCCACACCCATCCCGTACAGCTCGACGTCGAGACCGGTCGCGCGTGTCACGTCGCTGAAAGTGCCGTTCCGGTTGTTCCGATACAGCCTGAGGGTCGATCGCTGCCGTTTGTGCCCTGGCCAGTCCATGCCGTTGACGAACAGGATGTCCTGCCAGCCATCCGCGTCATAGTCGATGAAGGCGCAGCCCGCGCCGAGGGTCTCCGGCAGGAACTTGCCGCCGTACGCGCCGTTGTTGTGGCGGAAGTCGAGCCCGGCGGAGCTCGTGACGTCGACCAGACTGAACCCGGGGGCTCTGGAGCCCTGGGCGCCGAGCGGAATGGACCGGCAGGCGAGGGCGGCGGCTCCGGCTCCGCAGCCGGCGAGGAAGTCCCGGCGCTTCACAGAGGATTCACCAGGCCATGCTGCATTGCATAGACCACGAGTTCGGCGGTCTTGTGGACGTTCAGCGCGTTCATGATGTTGGTGCGGTGCACCGCGACAGTGTTCACGCTGAGCGACAGCCGCTCCGCGATGTCGCGGCTCGAGAGTCCGTCGCAAATGAGCTGCAGCACTTCGAGCTCCCGCGGCGTGAGCCGGCTGCGCTCTCCGGCAGGCTCCACGGGACGCACCAGCGCCGGATCGAGCACCGTCTCCCCCGCGGCCACGCGCCTGATGGCGGCCGCGAGATCCAGGTCCAACGCGCTCTTGAGCACGTATCCGCGGGCGCCCGCGTCCATCGCCTGGCGGACGAGCGTCTCTTCCGAGTGCATGCTGAGCATCAGGATCTTGACGTCGGGCGCGCCTGCCATGATCGTGCGCGTCGCGGCGAGCCCGCTGGTGCCGGGCATGGCGGCGTCCATCACGACGACGTCGGGCGCGAGCTCGCGGACCATGCGAATCGCATCGTCGCCATTGCTGCCTTCGCCGACGACCTCCATGGACGGGTCGTCCTCCAGCATGCGGCGGAACCCGCGCCGCACCAGCGCATGATCGTCAACGAGGAGAACGGTGATTTTGCGCTTCTTCATACGGGTACCGTGGGTGCCGCAACAGGCACCGTCAGGCGGACGAGGGTGCCGCCATCCCGGGGTTTGAGCAGTTCCAGCGTACCGCCGAGCAGCTCGGCCCGCTCGCGCATGGCGACGAGACCAAGCCCCCGGCGCGAAGGGCCGGTCGCGAGCCCTTTTCCATGATCCTCCACGTCGAGCTCCAGCGTGCCGTCCTGACGACGCAGGCGGACGCGGGCCGTCTTGACCCCGGAGTGGCGCGCGACGTTGCTGATGGCTTCCTGAAGGACACGGTACGCGTGAATGCCGGTCGTGTCATCGATCGGACCCGTCATGCCTGAGCGCTCGTAGTCCACCTTGATGCCGAGTTGCCGTTCCACCGTCGTCAAGTACCAGTCGATCGTGCTCTCGAGGCCGAGCTCCTCCAGGATGGACGGGTGGAGCGTTTGCGAGAGCCCCCGCACGTTGTCGAGCGCGGCCTGCGCGATTTCGCCGATCTCACGCAGGTCGGCCCGCAACGCCGACCCTTCGGGAGCCTGGCGTCCCGCGCGGCCGAGCATCGATCCCATGGCGGTCAGCACCTGCCCGAACTCGTCGTGCAGCTCGCGCGAAATCTCCCGGAGCGTGGACTCGCGGGCGGCGATCAGCTTCTGGGCCAGCTCGCGTCGCTGATCCGAGAGCTGCGTCAGCTGCGCGAAGAGCCGCCGGTTCGATCGAATCAGAAACAGGCTGGTCAGCGCAATGGCCGCAAGCGTCGCAGCGAGAAACCAGTACACCTGCCGCTGGACGACCGTGTAGATGTCCTGGACCTGCTGGGCCGTCTGCTCCTCGATGGCGTTGTTCTGCACGAGGAGACGCGCGACTGCGGACGCGAGCGCCTCCTGCCGGGCCTGGAGCGAGAGCCGGATCTGGAGACGGGCCTCCTCCTCCCGGCCGGCGCGGGCGAGATCGAAGATGCGGTCGGTGGCGTCCCAGAACTGCGAGACGGAGCTCGCGAGGTACTGCGCCTGCTCGGGCGTGCGGCGTGCGACAGCGACCGCCTCCTCTTCTTTCAACGCCATGTCCAGGTCGAGGCGGATCCGGGCGAACTGGGCGGACCACGCGGCGAGCGGATAGCGCTCGCTCGGGTCGAGCATGTCGCGCATCGCGAGCGCCACCTGGTTCAGATCGTTCTGGATCCGGAGGAGCTGCAGCGAGTCGCGGCGGTTGCGATCCGTCAGGTCGGTCTGGAGGCGACGCAGCCCGGAGATCTGGCCCGACACGTACCACGAGTACGCGACCACCGTCGCAAGTGTGATGAGCAGACCCAGCAGGAGGGCCACGGTCGGAGGGCGGCCAGGCGCATGGGGATTCATCACTGGGGTGGAGGCACCTTCATTATAGGGGGGCGAGGGGGCCAAGGTGCCAAGAGTGCCAAGGTGCCAAGGGTGCCAATGCGGCGCATGTGGACCAGAGCGGTGGGCCAGCGCTCTGCTAAACTACCGATCGCCGTGCCTGACCAGTTCTTCCGTGTTCGGGAAGCTGGCGCAGCCGATATTCCAGCGCTCGCGCGGCTGCACGTTGAGACCTTCAACGAAACCCACCGGAGTGGCGGATCGGGCGGCCCCTCCTACGCACTCCGCGAGCAGCAGTGGCGCGAAGAGTTTGAACGCGCAGACGAACGGCGCTTCTGTTTTGTAGTTGAAGACGAACGCGGCGAGTTAGTAGGGTTCGCCAAAGGAGTACCCCATGATGGCGGAGTCCCCGATTATGCCGGGGAACTGAACAAGGTTTACCTGCTGAAGCGCGTGCAACGAAAGGGGCTCGGTCGCCAACTACTATTGGCCGTTGCCAAGCAGTTCAGCGAGCAAGGGGTGAACTCGATGCTGCTGTTCGGAGACGCGCAGAGTCCGTCAAACGGTTTCTATGAGGCACATGGCGCAGAGCGGATCTACAGCGAGCATGGCGAGTTCCACGGCGCGTACGGCTGGCCCGACCTGGGGAAACTCATCGGACGATAGGCGCGCAAGTCGGTCAGCGACAAGAAAACGAGAAAACTCAAACTGACCCACTACCACCCAGAGCCGCGACTTTCAATGCACGCGGTCTTTCGCGAAGGACGCATAGCCGACAGAGATCATCCTGCATTCTAGCGGCATTCGCGTCGACGCGGTATCCAACCACCTCTCGGGCCGTTGAGGAAACCAATTGCCGGACCGCCGGAGAAAATGATAGCGGACGAGAACGCGTGCGACGCCGTCGGCCGATGGCCGGTGGGAAGACAATCACGAGACCTGCAACAATAGAGCGTGATCTCTTCGGGCCGGATGACTCGGGCGTTGCGCCACCCCAACTACCGGCTGTTCTTCGGCGGCCAGAGCGTCTCGCTCGTCGGCACATGGATCACCCGGATCGCCACGAGCTGGCTCATCTATCGTCTCACCGGCTCGGAGCTCCTTCTGGGCGTGGTGGGCTTCTGCGGGCAGATTCCGACGCTCCTCGTGGCCCCCTTCGCCGGCGTGCTCGTTGATCGGTGGGACCGGCATCGCATCCTTCTCGTCACTCAGATCCTCTCGATGGTCCAGTCGCTCGCGCTCGCGGGACTCACGCTCTCCGGCGTGGTCACGGTTCGATCGATCCTGATGCTCCAGATCGTCCAGGGGCTCATCAACGCGTTCGACACCCCGGCGCGGCAGGCCTTCGTGGTGGAGCTCGTCGAGGATCGCGCAGACCTGTCGAACGCCATCGCGCTCAACTCGTCCATGGTCAACGGCAGCCGCATCATCGGACCGTCCATCGGCGGCGCGCTGATTGCGGTGGTCGGCGAGGGCTGGTGCTTCCTCGCGGACGCGGTCTCGTACGTCTTCGTGATCGTGTCTCTTCTCGCAATCCGTGTTCCGCGGACGCGGCGCAGACCCGTCGAAGCCCGCGTACTCGCAGAGCTGAAGACCGGCTATCGATATGTGATGGCTTCGGATCCGATCCGCACGGCGCTCCTGCTGCTCGCGATCGTCAGCGCCCTCGGCATGCCCTACACGGTGCTGATGCCGGTGATCGTGAGTAACGTCCTGCACGGCGGCCCGAGCACACTCGGGCTCCTGATGACGGCAAGCGGGATCGGCGCCCTGGCGGGGGCGCTCTATCTCGCGTCACGCGAGTCGGTCGTGGGGCTCGGACGGGTGTCGACCATATCGACCATCGCCTTCGGAGCCGGCCTGATCGCCTTCGCCTTCACACGGAGCGAGCTCGTGGCGCTCCTCGTGCTCCCGGTCGTCGGCGCCGGCCTGATGGTGCAGATGGGATCGATCAACACGATTCTGCAGACCATCGTGGAAGACCACTTGCGCGGGCGCGTGATGGCCTTCTACACGATGGCGTTCTTCGGTAGCGCCCCCATCGGAAGCCTGATGGCCGGTGTGGCGGCCGATCGGATCGGAGCCAGGTGGACGATCGCGTCCTGCGGAATGGCGTGCGTGCTCGGCGGCCTCTGGTTCGCCCGTCAGCTGCCCTCGCTGCGCGCGCTCGTGCGGCCGATCTACATCGATCGCGGCATCCTTCCCGTGCCTGCCGTCGACAGCGGCGCCAAGACTCTCTGAGCCGGTACCCGGAATCCCGCTGCCGCCTGTCGCATGCGCCCGCCTGTTACCGGACGTTACCCAGGTGCAGGCCGCATTCTTTCTTGGTTTCCTCTTCCCACCACCAGCGCCCCTCGCGCTCGTGCTGCCCCGGATGGACCGGCCGCGTGCAGGGCTCGCAACCGATGGACACGAAGCCGCGGTCGTGGAGTGCGTTGTACGGGACGGCCTCGTCGCGGATGTATGTCCACACCTGCAGCGATGTCCACCCACTGAGCGGATTGAACTTGACGAGCGGCCGGCCTGGCGTGCTGAAGGTCGGGTCCAGCTGGACGACGGGCACGTCCCTCCTGGTGCCCGGGCTCTGGTCCCGGCGCTGACCCGTCACCCACGCCCTGGATGACTCGAGCGCGCGCGTCAGCGGCTCCACCTTGCGGATGCCGCAGCATTCGGTGTGGCCGTCCTTGTAGAACGAGAACAACCCCTTCTCGTGGACCAGGGACTGCACCGCCTCAGGCTGCGGAAAGAACGTGTCGATCCGGATCCCGTAGTGGTCCCGCACCTTCTCGAGGAACTGATAGGTTTCGGGATGCAGCCTGCCCGTATCGAGCGAGAACACCCGGAACGTGCCGCCAAGCTTCACCGCCATGTCGACGAGCACGACGTCCTCCGCTCCGCTGAAGGAAAGCGCGACGTCTGGCGCGTACTCGGTCAGCGCGAGGGCGAGAATGTCTCGTGGATGGCGGCCGGCGTAAGCCGCCGCCGTGGCCGGGATGTTCGCGGAATCGAGCGCCATGAGCCGGAAATACCTCTCGAGCGGCAGCAGTGGCCCGGCACATTCGCAACCGGGCTGCGGGATTGCTCTCTTAACATCCTAGCCGCATCCGGCGCCGATCGGCTCATCTCTGTGGCCTGTCCATCTAGACCTCTTCCGACGTGACGAACTGCCCGTGCGCGAACGCGGCCACGAGCGGGACGCCGCCGACAATGTTGCCGATCAGGGTGGGCAGCAGGTAAGCGCCGAAGAAGTGTCGGAGTGTCGTCTCGCCGCGCGCCACGAGCACGAGCACTTCCGTCGAGCCGGCGATCACGTGACTGAACTCGCCGATGCCGACGACAGCCGGATCGAACAGGGAGGTTTTCGCCGCCACGAAGTCGAAGGCGAAGGCCCCCTGCGAGGTTCGCCGCGAGCACCACGGTCGAGAGCCTGGCCACGTTGCGCAGCGTGGTCCTGTCGGCGTGCCGCATCAACGGCAGGATGACGGTGAGCGGCGCGCTCCTCTCTTCGGCCTCGCGCTCTTCGGCCTCGACGTGCTCGCGGTGATCGTCAGTGGCTGTGCTCTGCTGGTCGGATATTCCGGAGCTTGGGCAAGAAGACTGGCACGCGCCGCCGAATCAGCAACGAGCTCGGGGCTTCGGAAGACGCCGCCTCATGCACCAACTGGACGGTTGGTGACGACTCGCAATATCTACACTACGCGCAACGCCGCCCGCGAATGGATACAACGCGCGGTGAACGCGGCAAACTCTCAATTTCATTGGCTGACGGCGGTGGTACGTGCCGTGCACAACGTCGTGCACGGCACCCTGCGGTACCAGGAGTAGGTTGGAACAATGGAAATGCTGAGAACGTCACGAAGAACGCTGCTGAGCGCCGGACTGGCAGCAATGCTCGCCATCTTCCCGGCCACTGCGACGATCGCCCAGGCGCAGCCCCCGGCGCCCAAGCCCGCGCCGCTGGCGGTGCCGATCACGGGGACGGCGCCGGGCAACACGATCGCCGGCACCTTCAACATTCAGCGCTTTGCGCGGCAGAACGGCGCGCTCGTCGCCGTCGGCAACGTCGTCGCCACCGTCACGAACACGGCCACCGGCGCCGTCAGCACGGTGGTGGCTCCGCTGGCGGTGCCCGTGGATCCGACAGCGACAACGGCGTCGTGCGAGATCCTGCATCTCGTGCTCGGCCCGCTCGATCTGAATCTGCTTGGTCTCACGGTTCATCTCGACCAGGTGGTCCTGGACATCACGGCGGTCCCGGGCGCAGGCAACCTGCTGGGGAACCTGCTGTGCGCGATTGCAGGCCTGCTGAACGGACCGTCTCCGCTCACCGGTCTTGTGACGTTGCTCAACAACCTGCTCGGCGCCCTCGGCACTCTGTAGCGCGCGCTCGTCGGGACGGGGATCAACCTCGTCCCGACCCCTTTCCTGCCCTCGCCCCCCACACGACCCTCTCACCTGTCGGCCTCGACGAGCGTCGCGATCACGAGCGACGACGCTTCCGTGAAGAACGGCAACGGAATGCGGTCTGCCGTGTCCCCGGGCCCATGGTAGTCGGCGTGGTCTTCCACGCCGAAGTAGAGTGTGCGGACGCCCGCGTCGTGGAACGGACCCTGGTCTGACGAGTGTGTCCAGTCCTCGATCCGACCCGCCAGGGACACCGGCCGATCGTGCCCGAACTGCACGGAGATCTGACGGGTGGCGGCAGCGCTGGTAACGAGCTGTCGGAGCCCCTCGTCTCCCCGCGTTCCCGACGCGACGATGAACCCGTGGTCCCCTCGCGACACCATGTCCATGTTGACGAGGAGTTGCACCCTCTGCAGCTCGATGAGCGGGCGGGCCGCGAACTCGCGCGAGCCGCGCAGCCCCTGCTCCTCCGCATCGAAGGCGGCAAACAGTATCGAATGCCGCGGCGGGTGCGCCGCGAAGTACGCCGCTGCCGCGAGTATCGCGGCCACGCCCGACGCGTTGTCGTCTGCACCGGGATACAGCTCCCCGCCGCGAATGCCAAGGTGATCGAAATGCGCGCTCACGATCAGCCAGGCATCAGGATGCAGCGACCCTAAGAGCATTCCCGCCAGGTTTGTCGCGTCCGGATAAAAGGTCGTGTACTTGCGGCCGGGCGTCAGCAGCCCTTTGACGCTGTGGTGCACGAACGAAAATTTCCGGTCGTACGAGCCGGCGACGGGACGGAGCCCGAGCGTCTTGAATCGATCGAGAATGAAGGCCTGCGCGCGATGGTTGCCGCCCGAGCCGGTCAGGCGCCCTTCCATCGAGACGGCGCTGAGCGCTCTTACATCGGCGATGAGCGACATCGCGTCGACAAGGACGGGGGAGTGCGCTGACGTGCCCGCCACAGCCGTTGACCGCATCCGCCGGCGCTCGATCGCGGTCAGGCCGAACGCCCACGTGAGCACGAGCGCCAGCATCGAGAGCCGGATGGACCGCCGCAGAATGCGCCCACTCACACCAGCACTCCGCCGCCGGCCCACGAAGCCGGTGAGGGGCCGAGGCGGCAGTCCGCCATCATTCCGCCGTGCCGGGGACGAGCAGCCGCACGGCGAACGAGAACGTCGATCCTTGACCGGGTGTGCTGGCGACGTGGATTTCGCTCCCGTGGAGCGCAAGGA
Source organism: Acidobacteriota bacterium (assembly GCA_039648985.1). GTDB lineage: Bacteria > Acidobacteriota > Vicinamibacteria > Vicinamibacterales > 2-12-FULL-66-21 > JALZOC01. The sequence continues at coordinate 20,070 of JBBWZJ010000328.1, forward strand.
GCTTTCGCGAAATCGCGAGCCCCAGGCCGCTTCCGCCGAACGTCGCCGCCGTGTCGTCGCTCGCCTGCGTGAACTCGTTGAAGATGCGATCCAGTCGATCGGGAGCAATGCCGATCCCTGTGTCCGAGACGGCCACGTGCAGCGTGATCGCATCGGCGGCGATCTCTCCCGCTTGTACCATGACCGCGACCTCGCCGGCCGGCGTGAACTTGATGGCATTCCCCACCAGGTTCGTGACGATCTGCCGCAGCACGATCGCATCGCCAACGACGATCGGGGGCACGCGCTCGCTGATGGTGCACCGAAGCCGAAGCCCCTTTGCCTCGGCGGTAGGCCCGAATGTCGCGACGATGTCCTCGATCACGGCCCTCAACGAGAAGGCCGTCCTCCCGAGCGCATAACTGCTCGACTCGGCCTTGCTCAACTCGAGCACACGGTTCAGCAGCTGGAGCATGTTGTCGGAAGATGACTTCAGCAGCTGAACGTGCCGCCGTTGCCGGTCCGTGAGCTCGCTCCGGTCCAGCAGCTGCACGACGCCCATGACGGCGTTGAGCGGATTGCGGATGTCGTGACTGAGCATGGACAACAGGTCAGCCTTCTCCTTGACCGTCTGCTCTGCGCGGCGCCTCGCAAGCAGCAGCTCGCGTTCGTAGCGCTTCCGATCGGTCGAATCGAACAGCGTGATCCTGTTGATCACCGCGGACCCCTCTTCGGAGCGCTTCTGCACGGCGTTCGCGACGACCGGCAGGATCCGGCCGTCGGCGCAGACGACGTCGAAGGCAATCTCCCGCGCGAAGCCCTGCATCTGCAACAGCGGCGCGTAGTGCGTCTCGTAGTAGATGCGCGAGCCGACCGTCAGCAGAGTCTGGAATTTCGTGCCCGACAGAAGGCCGGCACGGGCCTGCCCCGTCCAGTCGAGCCAGGTCTGGTTCACTCGCGCGATCGTCCCGTCGGGTAATGTCGACAGGTAGCCGCACGGGGCGTGCTCGTACAGGTCCTCGACGGTCTCGTCGAGCAGGGCGTGGTCCAGCCTGGCGGGCGGCTCGTGTGCCACGCGTCACCCCGCCGCGGCGAGGAACTCCCGCATCGCCGCGATCGTCTCGTCCGGCGCGCTCAGGTTGGGACAATGACCCGTCGCCTTCATGTTGACGAGGCGACTCGCCGGTATCTGTCGGTGCACATACTCACCGACGCTGCCCGGCGCGATGACGTCCTCCGCGCACTGCAGGATCAGGGTGGGGATCGAGATGCGCGTGAGATCGGCGCGATTGTCGGACAGGAACGTCACGCGCGCGAAATGCGCCGCGATGGCCGGATCGGCGCGGCAGAAGCTGTTCGTCAGCTCTGCGGCAAGCTCCGGACGATCGGCATTGCCGATGATGACCGGCGCCATCGTGCTCGACCAGCCCAGATAGTTGCTGTCGAGCGCATCGAGCAGTCCGTCGATGTCGCTCCGCGCGAACCCGCCCACATACCCGGCATCGTTCAAATAACGCGGCGAAGGCGCCACCAGCACGAGCCGGGAAAAACGGTGCGGCTCCATGCCGGCCGCGAGTACTCCCATCATCGCCGCAACCGAATGGCCGACGAACACGACCTCTTCGAGGTCGAGCTCCCGGCAAATTTCCAGCACGTCTGCGGCATACCCGGCCAGGGTCCCGTATTTCCGCTGGTCGTATGCCGCCGTGTCGGAGTGTCCGGCGCCCACGTGATCGAAGAGCACCACCTTGTACGACCGCTCGAACGCCGGCGCGACGAAGCGCCACATGTTCTGATCGCAGCCGAATCCATGGGCGAACAGCATGGGCTGCGCGCCTGTCCCGGAGACGTGGACGTTGTTACGCGCCCTGACGCTCATCGCCTCATTCTAGCGGCTCGCGCCTCATCGTGCGAGGCGGCGTGCGGTGGTGAGAGCAACCGTGACTGTGTGGCCGCCCTGGCACAATCCGGATCGGCTCAGTCGGCCGTCCACCGCACGATGAGTGGCTTCACGCCGGAAGGGTCGTTCAGGACGCCCGCCACACTCCACTGAACGGCGCCGTGCTCAATGCCGGCGATCGCGGGGGTATGCTCGACTTTCAGCGCACGCGCGGCACTGTGATCCGGATCGGCAAACCAGGTGATCCGCGACCCCGTCGCTCCCCCGTGCGCCCCCGCGTACGCGTGCATCGCGTCCTCGCTTCCACCGACGACAAGAACGACACGATCACCGGCGGGGATCTGCCATTCGTCGATCGCGGCGACGAGCCGGTCGCACGGGATGCACCCCGGCGAGACATAGATCAGCAGCCATCGCGCTGCCGGGGACAGCTGCGAACCGGACACGTTGGACCCTGATATCGACACGACGCTGAACGCCGGGATCGGCTGCGCCTCGGAGGCACCAACGCTGGCGGCAATCGAGACGGCCAGTCCGACGATGAGCGCCAGCCGTCGTACTCGGATGTGCATGTGGCGCCTCAAGGCCGAGTGAACGTCGCACGCGCCTCGACGAAGTAAGCGCCAGCCGCAAGGTCGAATGTCGCGCTCGCGAGGCATGTGCCGTTCGCGTCGCAATTACTGAGCGTCACCGGCGTCTTCACTGGTGCACCGCCTACCCGCGGCTTCACAGTGACGTCCACCGTCGTCCCGCTCGGCACGCCGGAGGTGGTGAGACCTACGGCGGTCTGGCCTGGCGCCGAGAGAACGAGATCGATCGCACCCGTGCTGCCGCTCGGCGGCGAGGGCACCGTCTGCCCCCCCACCGTTGTAATCGCGACGGTCGGTGTGATCGGATTGACGATTGGCCCGGGCCCCGCCGCCCGCGTGGCGAGCGGCGTCGTCTGACCAACTGTCAGGTCGATGTTCAGTGCCTCCAGCCGAATGGAGCCTGCCTGTGCCAGTAGTTGTGAGTACTGGCCGCTCCCCGGCCGCGCGTACACCTGACCGCCGCCCGCGATCGTGGTGGCAAGAAGTCGCACCGCTCCGCCACTTCCTCCCCCACCGCTCGAGGCGCAATCGGCACTGCCCATTACACCGGATGCGGCGCCGTCCGCGACGATTTGCCCGTCGACGGTAATCGTGCCGTTCGCCGCCATCAGCAGCGCGCCACCCCCGCCGCCGCCGCCGCCGCCGGCGCAGCCCGGCGAGATAGCCGTTGATGCGCCGCCTCCGCCACCCGAGCCCCCGACGAGCGGGAGCAAATCGGGCGCCCCCAGAAACGTCGCGCCGGCACCATGCCCATTCGCCCTGTAGCTATCGAATCCGCCCGCTCCGCCCCCCGGCCCGAGCCCCGTGCCGCCCAGGTTCGCGAAGTTGACCAGCATGTAAGCGCCATCACCGCCGCGAAAACCGCCCGGTCCGCCGAGTCCGCCTTTGCCGAGTGCGTTGACGGAGCCATTCGCTGCCTGTTCGCCCGAGACGTTGACCACGACTCGCGTGCCAATCGTGACGTTACCGCTGACGAGAAGCGTCACGGGCGTGTTCGCCGCGTTGTGCAGGAAGTTGATGGTCAGGCCATACGCAAACCACTGCGGCCGCTCACGCAGGTTCATGCTGCTGAACACCATGACCCCATCGGCTGGCAGGGGGATGTTCATCACGTTGATGGTAGGAAAGGTTGTGCCCGCGGGGTAGGTCGCGGGATCCGCCGTATCGAAGTTCCCCAAGGTAATCGGGTTGTTCCGGCACCCGCAAACATCGAGCTGCACCTGCCCCGGCACGACGACCCCCGCGCCGGACACAAGGATCAGTGACAGCAGCAGCACATGCCAGCGTGGGCGGCCGTGCGGAACGTTTTCTTTACTCGTAGCCATAGCGTTCTCCTACTTGATCTCCACACCGACGACCGGGGCCGTAACGAGCGGCCGTAGCGAGATGGGCGGCACTCCAACCACGACGACAACTTGAGCGACATCGCTGCCGGCACGCAGCGTCAGCGTGGCCACTCCCTCTATGCCCGTGAGGATCGTGATTGCAGCGCCGCGATCCCCAGCTGCGATGACGACCGGACCGCTGACTGAGGCGACATTCGGAGCGCTGCTGCTGACCGTCACGATGGTCGGCGACGCGGCAGGCGCCGAAAGCACCGTGACGTTCAGGGTGGGCTGGCCTCCGGCCGCGCTGATTACGCTGCCAAGCCGTCGCTGCTCGATGACGACGACGCCGACGGGGTCGGCGAGAACGAGCGGCTCAGTTCCGGGTGCGGGTGTCCCGACAACAATCGTGAGCTGCCGGGTTTCGGTTCCTGCGCGGAACGTCAGCGTCGCGATCCCCTCGGTTCCCGTCACGATGGTGACTGGGCCCGCCTTGGAGCCAGGCGCTATGACGATGGAATCGGAGACTGCCGCAATTGCGGGATTACTGCTCGTGACGGTCACCGGCGTCGCTGTCGTGACCGCCACGGATACCAGCTGCAGCATGAATGTGCCGGAAGTGGCCGGCGGCGTAATCAGACGCCCAGCCGACGGTGCCCCCAGCAGCACCACACCGACGGGGCTCGCAAGCGTCGGCGGTGCCGTGCCGGGCGCGGGCGTCCCGACGACGACGCTCACCTGCCACGTCTCCGAGCCGGCATGGAAGGTCAGCGTCGCGCTTCCTTCCGCACCGTTCGTGAGGGTGATCTCGGCCGTGCGCTGACCGGCCGGTATCACGACAGAGCCCGCGACGGTCGCGACGCTCGAATCCGAGCTGGTCACCGTCACACTGGTCGCGGTCGCCGCGGGCGCGGACAGCAGCGTCACCTTGAACGTCGACTGGCTCGAGGGCGCCGTGAAGACGTGGCCGGCGGACGCCGACGGAATGATGACGACGCCCACCGGCTGCGCAAGCACGGGCGGAATCGTTCCGGGCGCCGGGTCCCCGACCACGACGGTGAGCTGCGCCACTTCGCTGCCGGCGCGAACCGTCAGAGTGGCCGTCCCGGCCACGCCCGACGTGATCGTGATGTTCGCCGACTGCGAACCTGGCGCGATGGTGACGGCGGTCGCAATGGACGCCACGTCGGTGTTCGAGCTGCTGATGTCGACCGGTGTGACAACCACCGCGGGTGCCCCGAGAACCGGAACGCGAACGACCGACTGTCCGCTCACCGGGGCGTACACGTGTCCCAGGAGGCGCGCCGGCACGACGACGAGCCCCACCGGCGAGCCGTCCACGCTCATGGCCTTCGGGACGACCGCGCTCACAGAGGCGACGGACCAGGTTGTACCCCGCGACGAGGTCGCGATCACTGTGGTCGCGCCGGTTGCCACGCCTGTGACCGGCACCGCCACCTCCAGCTGCCCCGCGGACAGCACCAGCGGCGCTGATGGAACGGTCGCAATCGTCGAATCCACGACGCTCACCTGGATCGGCAGGTCGGTCGCGAGAGGTGCTGGCAGTCCGACGCGCAGCAGGCTCGTGCCTCCGAGCGGCACGCCGAGGAGCCGCGGGTGCGCCTGAATCCCGGCGAGGACCGTGACGGCGACCCGGTCCTGCGCCACCACGGCGCCGGCGGCGGTGCGCCCTGTGGCAACGATCGTCAGTGCCGGCGCCGCCGCGGCTGTGCCGACGTCATAGACCGTTGAGAAGAGCGGCCCGGCGACCGCCGGTAAGGCGGCCCCGTTCACGCTGAAGGTGATCGTCGCGATGTTCAGCGACGCGCCTGCCTTCGCCTCGAGCGTCAGCGGTGTGCTCTCGAGAACCGCGCTCCCCTGCGCGGGACTCGTGATCCCGAAGGTGCCGGTGAGGAACGTGAACGTCAAGGGCGCTGTGAGCGCGTGTCCTGCGGCGTCCACGAGCGCGTTCTCGAAGAGGTCCGTCACCGCGGATGTGAGCTCGACAGCGACGACCGCGTCGAACGGCAGCGGAGCGTCTGGCGAGAACCGGAGAGTGGCCCCGGCGTCCAGCATGTTGACGTGTCCGGCGATCGCTGCGCCGTTGACGACGACACGGAATGACGTCGGGGTAATCGTCGCCGGCTCGATAGGCTCCGTGAAACTCACCCGGATGTCCGTGCCGACCGGCACGTTGACCGCATTGTTCGCAGGGGCGATCGATGCGACGCGCGGCGGCACGACGTCCGGCGACTTCGTCTTGAAGACCGACGAGAACGGGGCCGGGAGCGCATTCCCTGCCGGGTCCGTCAGGCTCGTGGTCACCTCGATGGTGAAGGTGGTGTTCAGCTTCAGCGGCCCGGCCGGTGTCAGCGTCACGATACGATCGCCGTCCGCATACCCGATTGCGGCCGTGACCGCCGCTCCGGCCAGGGTCAGGCGAATCGATGTCGCGGTGACAGTTGCGCGCGCGATCGGCTCGGAGAACCGCACCACGATCGCGGCATCCGCTTCGACAGCGCCAGCCTCTGACGCGGGCGTGACGAGGATGATGCCCGGAGCGACGACGTCGCGCACGGTAACGGTGACCACTGCACTGGCCTGATTGCCGGCGTTGTCCCGAGCGGTCGCGTTCAGCACGACGGTTCCGCCGGTCGCCGGGAACGTCGTGAACGGTACCGTGAACATTTCGGTGCGGGACTGGGCCGCGGGTGTAATCTCGCGCACCTCGGCTGCCGACGTTGCACCTGCGGCGGAAATCCCGATCTGCGCCACACCTGCCGCGTCACTCGCGGTGACGGTCACGGCCAGCGGCACCCGCGGATCCATCTGCGCACCGGCGGCCGGCACGGTGATCGTCACTTGCGGCGCGATCGTGTCGATCCCGATGTCCACGACGGCCGTCTGCCCTGCTGCGACAGCCCCGACGGTCTCCGCCTGCCTGGTGACGCCCTGCTGCACCGACGTCGCGGTGAAGGTGAACGTACCGGCCGGGAGAAGCGTGAACGCGTAGTCGCCGCTGGCGACGGATTGGGTGGTGAAGCTCACCGCCGCACCGTTGATCTGCGCCCGCGCGGTGACGGTCGCCCCGCTGACCGGGACGCCATTGAACCGCACCGTGCCGCGCGACAGCCCCGTGTTGCTGAACACGATGTCCTGCTGGGCCGACTGCGCGCCGGCGACGAACTGGCCCGTCGCGGGCGGCGCAGCGGCCTGTGCGCCGAGTGTCGGATGCTCGGCGCGAAGCGTGAACGCCTCGGCCGGAATCGCGCGGGACGAACCGCCGTCGGTCAGCGCTGACGTGAACGCGAACGCTCCGTCGGCCGCCGTCATCGTCTGGTAGGTCCGCCCGAACAACACGTCGTTGCTCTGGAAGCTGACTGGGACGCCCGCAACCGCCGTGGTTCCGTCGGACGCCAGCACGCGGCCGCTGATCGCGCCGGTCAATGGTGCGAGCCCCGCCAGTGTGCTGACCCCGTCTGCGGGGGCTGCGAAGTTCTGGATCTCGGCCAGTTCCTCCGTGCTCAACCCGGCAACCGCCTCGGGTGAGAGTTGAACCAGCCGCTGTGCGGCGGCCTGGGCTGCAGGCCTCGTCGTCTCCTGGACGGCGAAGTGCATGAGCGCAACGGTGCCGCCGGCCGGAATGGTGAGCGCGTGCCACTCGTACGAGAGCTCCCGCGGGCCGAGTGGGATCGCGGGGTCCGGCGCGGTGAACGCCGCGGCGGCGACCGCGGTGGCGCCGTTCGCACCGTCGAACACGAAGGCCATCGAGGGCAGCCCACCGGCCGCGAACGGATCCCCTGGCTGCACGTCGTCGACAACCACCCAGCGGTCGCGCGTGGCAGGTGTGATCACATCCAGCTGGTCATCGCCGCTCGACGTCGCGATGATTGCCGGCTCCGAGTCGGTGCCGTTGACGTTCCCCTGCACGTTGCTCGAGACGCGGACGTCCACCGTGATTGGTGCGGTCGACGGGTTCGTCAGGATCTCGAGGTACCGCGCGAAGTAGCCGTCAGCGGGGACGAATACTTTGCGGGTCACACTCAGTCCGGCCAGGCTGTCCTGGTGCACTGCAATCTCACGGTTTCTGTCCTCCACCGTTCCGAAGCTGGAGCCGACGAACCGCGCGACCGTGCCGCCCTCCGTCACGTCCAGCTGCAGGCCGCCCCACGTCTTGCCCGCATAGACCCCGGTGAACGCACCGTTCGTGCCCGTGAGAACCGACGCATCCTTCTGCAGGTCGAAGGTGAAGTTGTTGGCATCCCACTTCGTCACCGGCAGATCGATGAGGTTGTTCCGCAGCAGGATGTCGATTGCCGGCGCGGAGCCGTCTTCCACGATGGTGCCTGTCGCCTCGCCGCGCAGATGGAGCAGCGTGTTGGCGACGCTGATCGTGAAGTCACCCACCGGGATGTCGGGAACGGCGTAGAAACCGCCGGCGTTGGTGGACACAGTCGGCCGGAATCCGCCGAACTCGGGATTGAGGCTGCGAACCTGAACGCCGAGTCCGATCGCGCTCGATCCGTCAGGGTTCAGCACGCGGCCGCCGACACTCCCGAGACCCACGTACTTCATGCTGGTGTGCGCGACCTGGTCTGGCGACGCAAGCACGATGGGGCTGAAGACGTGCGCACGGACGCGGTCGTGTACGTCCCGCGCGAGCAGCATATAGGACCCGAACGTCAGATTGTCGAAGCGGAAGGTGCCGTCGGGGCCCATGGGGACGGTTCCCCCGATCGGTCCAGCGGCGATTGTCACGGAGCCGTCCGTCACGAGCGCATCGTTCGGCGCGCGGACGGTCCCTGTAATGCTCGCTGTCGCCTGCAGGTGGACGAGCACCGGCCGCTGTTCGTTCGGCGCCAGCGTTCCGGACGCGAACCCGAGGAGGTTGCCGGCGTCGGCGCGCACGCTGAACGCGCCGGTGATGACATGGTCGACGATGACGGTGCCGTCGGCCCCTGTGGTCGCCACCAGGTTGTCGCTTGCGAACCCTGCTCCCGCCCCGATCCGCACGGTCGCGCCGGGCACGGAAGCCCCGTTGGCGGTCTGCACCGTCACGATGAGCGTGCCCTGCGGGAACAGGTTGATGTTGACGGGCCTGGTTTCCCCCTGCACACCCAGCGTGACGCTGCCGACGCCGATCCCGCGCGACGCGGGCTCGCGTACGAAGAGCGTCGTCGTGCCGAGCGGCAGGAACGCCAGCGCGTATTTGCCCTGTGTGTCGGTAATGGTGCTGATGTTTCCAGCGGCAGTTACGGTCGCTCCGGCCACGGTCGTCGTTCCGTCAGCGCGATACACCGTGCCCTGCACCCCGCCGTAGCTGGCGAGCGCGAGGACGACGGTTACGGGCGGGGTCGCAACGGTGATCGATCCCGACATCGACGCTGCCTGGCTGCTGGTCGGATTGATCGCCTGGACCAGGAAGGTGCCGAACAGCAGGTTGGGGACAGTGAACGTTCCGTCGACCGCGGTGCCGCTGATGGCGGGCGCGTTCCCGAAGATGCTCGACGTGAGGACGTTGACGAGTGCCGCCTTGACGAGGCTTCCGCCGCCGTCCTTCACGACGACAACCAGACTGCCGCGCCCGAGGAACGACGCGGGCGCGAGCACGTCCTGACCGCTGGTAGCGACCTCCGCGTCCTTCCGGCCGCGGTTTCCGTTCGTGTCGCTCACTTCGACCACGTACTTGCCGACCGCGACGAGCGGGAATTCGTAGACGCCGTCCTTCGTGAAGGTCGTGCTGATCGCATGCGCCAGGTCGGCGACTTCGAACAGATCCACCTTGATCCCGTCGCTCACAGGAGTGACGCCGTCCGCCAGGTACACCGGTCCGTGAATGATTCCGTCGGCCAGCAGGATGATGTCCACATTCACGAATCCGTTGACCCGGTTCATGCTGGGGTTGGCAAACCCGAGCAGGCGCAGGCTGGGCGTGACGTCCTTCAGCACCTTCACCGAGACCGCCGGTCCGAACAGCCCGCGCACCTGGAAGCGGCCGTTCGCGTCGGTCGTCGTGGTGAGGGTCTTCAGGTCCGCGTAGACGGCCACCATTGCACCGGCCACAGGCGTGAGCTGCGGATCCCGGACGGTGCCGTTGACGACGCCGCCTTCGACGACCACGGTGGCGCTGCCTCGCTGAACCCCCTCGATGAGTGCCGTGACGAACGCCGTCCCTCCCGCCACGCCGGTCACGTTGATTACCGCACCCGTCTGACCCGCCGGCACGATGACGAACGCCGTCGGCGTCGCGATCGCCGGGTCGCTCGAGAAGTCGATCCGCGTGCCGCCCGCCGGAGCGGCTGACGCAAGCTGGACAGTCAACGATTTCGTCTCGCCGGCCGCGAGGATGATCGAGGGGCCGAACGTGACGTCGGGCAGCGGAGCCACGACGAGCCCCAGCGTCACAGGCGCACTCGTGTTGCCCGCGAGGTCGAGCGCGGTGGCAATGACGGTGAACGCCGCGCCGGTGACGGCAGTGGCCGGGATCTGAATGACGAAGGACAGGCCGCCGGCGGTGAGCGGCGGGACAATCTGTTTCGCCGCGCTCATCACGAATGCGCCCTGGCCGGCTATCTGGATCTCGGAGACGCCGAGGTCGTCTTCCGCCTCAACGACCACGGTGACGCTCCGGCCGGGGACGACTTGCAGGCGCCCCGAATCGGTGTGCAGCGAGGTGATCACGGGCGGGACATTGTCCGCGACCGGCAGGACCACACGCGCGGCGGTCCCGATATTGCCGGCCAGGTCTTCCGCAGTAGCGTCGAGGAACAGGACTTCGCCCGGCTTGGCGCCCGCCGTCACCTGCACGACGAACGACGCCGCCATGGAGGTCTGCCCCGAATCGCTGGTCCGCGTCTCGGTCACCGCCGCCACGCCCGTCGCCCTGAACGTCAGCGATTTCACGCGGCCCGCGTCCTGAACCGTGACGATGACGCTCGTCTTCTGGCCGGCGTGCACCTGTGTTCCGGATGTGGCCCCGGTGATCGTG
>JBBWZJ010000331.1:0-24132 GCA_039648985.1 Acidobacteriota bacterium
TTGCTCCGACAGCGCGGTGTTCAACCGTTCGGCGAGCCCGCCAAACGAATCGGCCGATTCGCGCAGCTGCTCGTTCTCCTCGGCGAGCTCCTTCTTCTCCTCCAGCAGCTGTTCGACCACCTCGTGGCACTCTTTCAGCGGGTCGACAGGGTTCTGCTCCACACGCCTCCTTGGGTCCGCCGACGCCCGACCCTCACAAGGGCCGGGAAGCAGGCAAGAGCAAGCCTGCTGCCACGTCAAGATGCCCAGATTCCAGTCAAATACCTCTCGACGTGCTGACGGCGGCTTTTCCGGCGCAGACTTTATGTCGCTGCGGGCCTGACCTCCCCGGGGGCGTCGAACTGGAAACCTGACCTCGCGATCCTTGAGAGTGCGGGAGGGTGATGGGAAACGGTGGCGAGGCCAATCGGCGGCGGCGGCCCCCGACCGCGGAGTCAGGACCGCTCGTTCACGCGACCGACCACGCTGGCGACGGTGGCCACGAGCTCCGCCGGATCGACAGGCTTCGAGACATGCGCGGCGAATCCCGCGCGGAGCGCGCGCGCACGATCCTCGGGTCGCGCGAACGCCGTCAGGGCAATCGCCGGGACTTTGCCGCGCGTGGCGAGGGTCCGGATGCGCCGCAGCAGCTCGAAGCCGTCTTCCTGCGGCATGCCGATGTCGGTGACGACGACGTCGGGCTGGCGCGTCTGGATCATGGCGAGCGCCTGCTCCGCGCTCGCCGCGGAGAGCACTTCCGCGCCGCAGTCCTCCAGCAGCCGCTTCAGCAGGTCGCGCGCGTCGGGCTGGTCGTCCACGACGAGGACGACCAGATTGTCCAGTTCCTGCGGGGCTGGCGAGTCGGCGCGCGCCGGGCCTCCTCGGGGGTCCGCCCCGCCGGCTCCGAGATGCGTTTGGACGGTTGCGAGCGGAAACGTCACCGTCACCGTCGTCCCTCTTCCTTCGCCGGGGCTCTTCACCTCGATGCTGCCGCCGTGGAGTTCCACGAGGTTCTTGACGATCGACAGGCCGAGACCCAGGCCGCCGTAGGCCTTGGTCGTCGAGGCATCCCCCTGGCGGAAGCGCTCGAACAGATGCGGGATGAACTCAGCCCGGATGCCGACTCCCGTGTCCGCGACCGTGAGCTCGATATGCGAGTCCACGCGTTCCAGCAGGACGTGGACTCTGCCGTCGCGGGGCGTGAACTTGATCGCATTCGACAGCAGGTTCCAGACGACCTGCTGCAGCCTGTTGGGGTCTCCGGAGATCGGGCCTGCCGCGAGATCGAGCTCTCGTTCGACCGTGATGCCCTTCGCCTCCGCCGCCGGATACACCGTCTCGATGGCAGCGTCGATGAACCCGACCGGATGGATCTGCTGAACATCGAGCCGCAGCTTGCCCGAGGTGATGCGGCTCATGTCGAGCAGGTCTTCGATGAGCTGCGTCTGGATCCGCGCATTCCGCTCGATGGTCTCGAGCCCTTTCAGCAGGTCTGCGGGATTCCTGGTGCCGGTCCTCAGCACCTGCGACCAGCCCAGGATCGCATTGAGCGGCGTTCGAAGCTCGTGGGAGAGGGTCGCGAGGAACTCGTCCTTCACCTCGCTCAGGCGCTCGGCCGCCGTCCGCGCGGCGCGCTCGCGATCGAGGAGCAGCATCCGCTCCTTCGCCGCCTTCTGCGCCGCCTCGTACAGCCGCGCGTTGTCGATGGCGATGCCTGCCTGCGCGGCGACACCGACCACGAGCCGCTCCGTGCGCTCAGAAAAGACGTGCGTGCGCGCGTGCCCGAAAAAGAGCCCGCCGATGACCTCTCCCGAGCGCGATCTGACCGGAACGGCCAGATAGCTCCGCACCGCGGGGTGCCCGTCGGGCAGACCATGGTGCGGCGGCATCCCGCCGTAGCGGGGATCCTGCAGGACGTCGTCGGACCGAATCGGCGGCTCGCCGCGAAAGGTCGGCGCGAAGAGTGCTGTCGCGCGTGGCTGCCCGAACGGCGTGAACGCCTGGCGCGCCGCCCCGGAGAGGGTGAAGAGCAGAAAGGCATCCCCGCCGTCCGTCGTGGTGTTGTAGAAAAAGGCGCCGAACTCCGCTCCGCTCAATTTGGTCGCGGCATCGGTCACCGCCTGAACGAGCGCCTGCAGTTCGAGCGTCGAGGCGAGCATGCGCCCTGTTTCGTTCAGAATCTCGAGAACGCGCGTTTCCTCCTGCAGCGCGTCCGCGAGCTGGCGGTAGCGGGCTTCGCTTTGCCGCAGCGCATCTTCGGTCTGCACGCGCGCCGAGACGTCCTCGATGACGCCGAGGAACCGCTGCGGGCGCCCAGCCTGATCCTTCAGCAGAGTTACCGTCGTCAGGCTCCACACCTCCGACCCGTCGCGCCGGATGTACCGCTTCTGGATGGAGTACGCCGGAATGCTCCCCTCGAGCAGCCGGCGCACAGCCGTGTTGGTCTTTTCGAGATCGTCGCGATGGGTGAGCTCGGAAAACGTCCTGTCGCGGAGCTCCTCGGGCTCGTATCCCAGGATGTCCGCGAACTTCCGGTTCATGTCGTAGAACCGCCCATCGAGCTCCGCGAGGGCAATCCCGACGGCGGCCTGGTTGAACATCCCGCGGAGCCGTTCCTCGCTCGCGCGCAGCGCCTCGGCGGCCTCCTTGCGGCTGGTGATGTCCGCGCACGCGCCAATCATGTAGAGCGGCCGGCCGCGCTCGTCCAGAAAGGCTTTTGCCTTGTCGTCGATCCAGTGCACGCTGCCATCGGGCCAGACGACACGGAATTCCATGCCGAAATCCGAGCCGTCGCGCGTGCAGCGATCGAGCTGCGCCAGGACGGCCGGGCGATCATCCGGATGAACGGCCGAGACGAACACGTCCAGTGACTGCCGCGTGTGCCCGGGCTCGAGCCCGAAGAGCCGATCGAGGTTGCCGTCCCCCTCGATGACGTTCGTCTGGATGTTCCAGCGGAACGTGCCGGTGCCGGCCGCCGCGAGCGCAGCGTGAAGGCGCTCCTGGTTCTGCCGCAGGGCTTCCTTCGTGCGCAACAGCTCATCTTCTGCACGCTGCCGGGCAAGAAGAATCGTGTTCGCGTTCTGGAGTGCGACCGAACGCAGGAGAGCGTCCTCGTTTTGCGGATCGTGCATCAGGGCGTCCCGAGCGCTTCCGACGCGAGCGCGGTTCCCAGCACGCGGGACCGGATCTTGGCGAACGCGGTTTCACGCGTCGTGGAGGTGTCGTCAGAGAACGGTGAGAACCCGCAATCGTCCGTCGTCCCGAGCTGCGCGAGCGGAATGTACGCCGCGGCCTCGAGGACTCTGTCCCGCACTTCTTCGGGGGTCTCGACGTGTGGATCGATTGGGGCGACGACGCCCACGAACACGCGCTGACCGGGATTCATGTACTCGCGGATGATCTTCAGGACGTGGACACGATCCTTCTCACCCGCCAAAGCGATGTAGAAGCTGCCAACTTTCAGCTGGAACAGACTGGGCAGCAGTTCCGCATAGTCGACGTCCGCGCTGTGCGTGGAATCGAGGTCCCCGCCGGGGCAAGTATGGACGCCAATCTGCTGGCGTTCGGCTTCGGAAAACCGTGAGAGCGCCAGGTTGTTCAGGTCGATGAAACTGTGCAGGAGTGTCCCGGATGGATCGACCTTCATCGCGAGGCGTCCTTCCGTGAAGTCGATCTGCACCTTGTATGCGCCCTTCTGAAAACACCGGCGGATCTCCGTCTCGTGCTCCGCGAGCAGATCGTCGATGAACTGCGCGCGCGAGTAGCCTGGGATGCCTTCCGCGGGATACATCAGGCTCAGTGCCGACGGGGAGATCACGGCCTGCTTGAGCGGTCGGTGCGCGTAGCGCCCTGCCACCTCCAGGTAGCTGTCGGCGTACCGCCGGTAACGGAACGGACCTTCGGTCAGGCGGGGCATCCGGCGCGTGTGTCCGGCGCTGAACGGGATCCGGAACCCGTCCGGGGCGGTGTTCGGCAGGCCGTGTACGCAGTACGTCCAGAAGTTCTGATACTTCCGCTGCTCCCCGTCGCTGATGACGGGCGAGCCGGTGGCCTCGAATTGTTCGATGGTGTCGCGGATGGCCGCGTCGTACAGACCGTCGAGTCCCGGGTCCTCGCTGCCACTCTCGGCCACCGCTTCAATGAGCGCCGTGGGTCTCGGCAGGCTCCCGATAGGCTCGGTCGGAATCATCCAGGTGTGCTCCAGCGATGGGGATCGGACCGGCGTCAGCCGACCGTTCGACATTACCCCAAACCACCAGGACGTGGACCACTATCTCACCCACTTCTGGGCGAGCATTCCGATCGGCGGAGCTATTTGGGGTGACGCACGCAGGATCCACCGGGCAGCCGACTCGTCAGTGGATAGTACCTTCGGCCCTGCTGAAGGCGGCGGGGGACGGCACGTGGTCGTCGACGTGCAGCGGCGCAAGCGGGAGGATGACGACGAATGTGGACCCCTGTCCCTCCCCGGCGCTTTCGGCCGCAATGCGCCCCTTGTGCGCCTCGACGAGCTCCTTCGCGATGGCGAGTCCGAGCCCCACGCCGGCATAGCGTCGTTCCGGCGTGGTCTCGCCCTGCCGGAAGCGGTCGAACATGTGCGGCAGAAACGCCGGATCGATCCCCGCGCCGGTGTCGCACACGCGCACTTCCACCCAGTCGCCCAGCACGGTTGCGCTGAGGCCCACGCGACCGCCGCGGGACGTGAACTTCAGCGCGTTGCCGAGCAGGTTGAAGAAGACCTGCTCGAGGCGGCGCGCATCCCCGCGCAAGCCGACCGACGGAATCGCGCCGATGTCGAGCTGCAGCCCTGCCGCCGCGGCCGCCGGCACGATCGTTTCGATTACGCCGTGCAGGAGCGCGCGGAGATCGACTTCTTCGGTGACGAGCGTCAGCCGCCCGGACGTGAGCCTGGACAGATCGAGCAATTCATCAACGAGCTTCACCTGGCGCGTCGCATTCTCCTGGATCGACCGGACTGCCCGCTCCGCGGTCGACGCATCCAAGGTGCCCTTCTCGAGCATCGAGGCCCATCCGAGCATCGCCGTCAGCGGCGTCCGGAGCTCGTGCGACACGAGCGACACGAACTCGTCCTTCAGGCGATTGGCCGTCTCGGCGTCAGCGCGCGCGGCCTGCGCGGCTTCGTAGAGCCGTGCGCGTTCAAGGGCCTGCGCGCAGTGCTGTGCGACCGAGATCAGAAGTCCCCGGTATTCCTCGTCGAAGTTCACGGGAGCGGTGAAGTAGAAGGCGAGGACGCCAGCCGGTGAGCCGTCGAGAATCAAGGGCAGCGTGGCGGAGGACACGTAGCCGCCGTCGGCCGCCAGTGCCGCGGACGTGCTGTATCGTTCCTGCCACTCGTCGAAGGACGCGACGAATACCGGCTCCCGCGCGTTCACCGCATGCGTCGCGCAGAGGCCCGGCTCGGCGTCGATCACCGCGGGGCGATCGCTGCCTTCGGGGCGCTGCACGTCCGAGAACAACGGCTGGAACTGCAGGCGATCGTCTGTGAGCCGCCACAGCTCGCCGCTCGTGGCGCCGAGCACATTGCGGCCATGGTGGACGACCGCGCGCGCGACCGCCTCGATCGTCACGGCTTCCGAGAGCGCGGAGGCCAGGCCGTGCAGCCGGCCGGTCCGGGCGGCGAGCGCGCGGAAGCGGGTTTCGCTCGCCCGCAGCGCCAATTCCACCTTCTGCCGTTCGGCCAGCTCCTGATCGGCGCGGGCGCGAAGCGTCTCGGCTTCGGCGCGGCCGCGCAGCGCCGACTCGAGCTGGAACGTGCGGTCCAGCGCCTGCGCCGTACGGGCGCTCACGGCGAGCAGATATTCTCGATCGTCGCGCGTCCAGTCGCGCGGCGCCTTGAACTCGAGTTGCACGACCGCCAGAACACGACTGCCGAGCACGATCGGTACTGCGGCAAATGCCCCCGCGAAGCCGGCCGCGCCCACCTGCTGCTCGCCGGGGTAGTCCCGCTGGTACGCCTCGGCGCTCCCGAGCAGCACGGGCGCGCCGCAATGAATTGCATCGGAGACGGGATGTCTCGGCCCGTCCGAGGCCGCGCCACGGCCCTGGGGTTGGGGGTCCGGATAGCCGAGCGCCCGCATGATCTCGGGCGTGCCGCTCTCCGGAGCGAGCAGGAACAGGAGCCCGGCGTCCCCGCCGAGCGCGTGAAGCGGCTCCTGCAACGCCGCGTCAAACACGCCCGAGGAGGTCCGCGCCTGTGCGAGTGCGGCGGTCAGCTGAGCGAGGCGGTCGGCCCGCACCGCCGCGCGCTCCGCTTCGGCACATCGTGTCTGCGCGTCCTCGGCGAGCCGGTGGGTGCGGCCGGCAAGCAGGCAGAACCCGAACCAGGCCGCGCCGTGAAGCGCCCACGCGAGGCCCTCGGCCGGCGAGGGCCACGTGAGGAACGATCCGGGCCCGACGACGAAGAAGTCGCTGGCCGCGAGCGACAGCACCGCGGCGCCGATGCCCGCCGCGCGGCCGCCGATCCAGACGGCGTACGCGATCGCCACGCCGAACGGCGCCATCGCGAACAGGGCGGCCGGGGTCCCGAGGAGCAGGACCGCCGCCCCGGTCGCGGCTGCGACGGCCAAGGCGCTGAGCGCATGGCGGGTGGCCGCGCCGGCACGTCCGCGGTCTTCGTCGGCGTCCATCCGCTACCGGACTTCGAACGTCGTCACGACCGGCCGGTGGTCGGAGGGCATGACGCCGTTGGAATCACGCGTGTCGTAGACCCGCGACGCCTTGACCGCCAAGTACGGGGAGCCTTTCGAATAGAAGATGTAATCGATCCGGCCGCTCTTGGTTTCGCCGGAGTTGCCGGAGAAGGCCGTGGCCGTCCCCTTGGAGGCGGCCACGGCCCACGAATCGGAGAAGTATTTATTCAACTGGGCGATCGATGTCTGGTCGGGCCACGCATTCATGTCACCGGTCAGAATCTTGTTCTCGGGTTCAGACGCGGCCCAGCTCGTCACCTCCGTCGCCTGCGTCAGGCGCAGCGACCTGGAGTCGGGATCCAGGTGCGTGACGATGAACGTGATCGTCCGGCCGTTCCACGAAATCGCCGCCTCGCCCACGCTGCGGTCGCCATTGTGAACGAGCTCGTGACGGTCGGTGAACTTGAAGGGCACGCGCGAGAGAATCAGGTTGCCCTTCCCGCTGGAGCTCCAGTCCCCGAACTCCTGCGCGAAGAGGTAGTACCAGGTCCTGCCGGTCTTCGACTCCAGCAGGCTCTTGTAGACCTCCGGCTGATTCTGGTTGCCCCACCCGGTGTTCTTCTCGATCTCGTTCAGCAGCACGACGTCCGGGGTCATCTTGACGATCCAGTTGGCGAGCCGGTTCGGATCGTATCGGCCGTCGGTGCCGTAGCCGCCGTGATGCGTGTTGTACTGCAGGACGCGCAGCGTGGAGGTCGTCGTCGAGGTCGTGGTGGACACGGGGATTGACGTCCCGGTTCCCAGCGTGACCGTCAGCGTCGGCCGGTACGCAGTATTCGTTGCGTCGTCCGAATGGATCGTCTTGTACGAATCCTGGCTGGACGCGCCTTCGTCGATGAGGGCGATTCGTGTGTACCGCGTGCCGAAGTCTCCGCGGACCGCGGCCTGGACGAGGGCGGTGACGTCGAAGCTGACCTTCGATCCTGGCGTGTTCGTGACTGTTGCGGTTGCGTACCGCTTGTTGATGTCGGACCCGGCCTTGTACCACTTGGACGAACTGGTGCGCGTATTCCAGGTCGCCACGAGCTCGTCATACGCGGTCGTCACGCCGTACGCGGACAACTGGCGGCTCTGACTGTTCCCTCCGGCCATCGTGATCGTCAGGCGCGCGGACGCGATCGCGGTGCCGGCGGGAATGGTCGTCTGGGTGTCGAACTTCAGCAGCCCGCGGCGCGCATAGGACGCATCACTGCTCGCGCGCGTCTCGAGGACCGGCTCGTCGCTGTAGTTGGTCGAGGCGTACGTCCCGCCACGCAATGTTGTCGCATTGCTCTGGGACAGGGTGATGGTCTGGGCGCCTGCGGTGGCGGCCACGAAGAGGAGCGAGGCCGTGCCCACACCGTGGAGCAGGACTCGATAGCCGGGAGAGGTCAATATCTTCATGCGTCTCAGTGCCTCGAAGCTGACGCGACCGTGGGTATCCACGAGGAATGGGCCGCACGGGTCCGGGCGCACCGCTGCAGCACCCGTCGTGGGCTCCCACGTGAATCGGTCAGTCGGATTCGGGATTGGGCGGCTTCAGTGCCGCGACAGATGTTCGCGCAAAGCTGGGTCCAGCCGAGAAACGGCTGAATTTGCGGGGTTTACAGCGTGGTGCTTGGATTCCTAACTCAACATTGTCTCGGCAGTGGAACTCGTCCGTTCGTAACCTTTACACGCCATCGCTGGAATGTGCGGAAAAACGCTCACCGTGCGGGTTCGAAGAGCCTCGAAACACGACGCCTGGGCCGTTACAACAGCTCAACGGGTCCGTGTACCGCGCCACGGTGTTCTCGTTCACGTCAGTTTTCGCGGTGGCGGAGCAAGGCAGGCCCGATGATGATGCGCGGCGCTCCCACGGATCGGAACCCTTTGTCTTACTCGGGAGGACCTTCAATGACGAAGGTATGTAGATCCGCGGCGATTGATTCGCTGACAGGCTGGAACCGGATTTGCTCTTCCGACACCCGTGGCTGTCGAACTGGTCCTCGGGCGTGTCGCCGCGTGCTGCGTGCACCCTGCCGCCGCGTGGGACCGACTGCCTCCGTCAGGTCGTACGGTGTTGGTGGCCGCGTATGTCGGCGCCAGCTACCTGACGGTCCTGACAGGACTGATGGTCGCGTCGCTCGCACGCGCATCCTGAGCTCGTCTCCGCTGCGCCAACCGGCTCCCCTTCCGTCACTAATCTCCTTCAGCCCGCCGATCTATCGCAATCGCTGTCGGCGGGCGGCATACTCCCGCGCCGAGCCCGTGTCCGTGACGATCTCGGGCGCGGCCCAGAGGACTGTCGCCGAGCCGCCGGCCAGCGCGTCCACCGCGAGCACGAGCCTCCACGTGATCCGGTCCGGACGATAGAATAGGCTCCACTTCCAGCCTGCATACGATGCGAGGTCCGCACGGACGTCCGTCCACCGGCCCGGTCCGGAGGGCAGGACGATCTCGGTCAGGCCTTCGTAGATCCGCTGATCGCTGACGCCGATGCGAAGGCGGACTGCCGGGGCGGCGACGGCCCCGGACGGCATCTCGACCGCGGCACGCGCATGCAGGACGCCGTGCCGCGGAAGCGGAAGCGCCAGCGTCAGGCGGCTCGGCACCGGGGCGGCGATGACGGCGCTGTGCGTCCCGTCCACGTCACGCTCGGTTATGGAGAAGCCGACAGCCGGACGCTTGTCGGCGCGATCGAACTCGTGGACCAGATCCACGGCCCGGACGGGAGCGAAAGGCGTGGAATACCGGCAACCGGCCACGACGACGACCGCCACGAGACATTGGAGATATCGTGGCCTGGCGGTCGCGCTCGTCATCCTGTTCCTGGCGTCGGTGGCGCGATTTTACCACCCGGGAACGGGCTTTACGGCGTTCATCGGATTTCCCGAGGGGCACGACTACGAAGCGCCGGCGATGCGCGATGTGCCGCACGTCGACTATCCCGCCTGGGCCAGTTACGACGGTCAGTTTTACGCCCAGCGCGCGCTCGATCCCTTGTGCCGGGACCCGCTCGTGGACCGGGCGATGGACCTCCCGCCGTTTCGCGCGCGCCGGATTCTCTTCAGCTGGACGGCGTATGCGCTCGGCGCGGGTCGGCCCTCGTGGATCGTGAATGTCTACGCCGTGCAGAACGTGGCCTGCTGGCTGTTGCTGGCGTGGCTGCTCGCGAGGTGGGTGCCTCCCACAACGGGCCGCGGGCTCGCGCTGTGGACGGCGTGCCTGTTCTCTCATGGCGTCCTGTGGTCCGTCAGGTTCGCGCTGCTCGACGCCCCAAGCCTCCTGCTGACCGCGAGCGCGGTCTGGGCGGTCGAGTGCGGCCGGCCGCTCCTGTCGGCCGCGATTGTCGGGGTCTCGGGGCTGGCCCGCGAAACCAACATCCTGGCCGTCGCCGCGCAGCCTCCCTCACGGGACCGAGGCACATGGCGTCGCCTGGCGATCGCGCTGGTCCTCGCCGCGCTCCCGCTCCTCATCTGGGAGGATTACCTGCGATCCATCTACCGATCGACGATCTTTGCGGGGGCCGATCAGTTCATGGCGCCGGGGGTGGCGCTCGCGCGCGGGTGGTGGGAGGCGCTGCGCGCGATGCGAAGCAGCGGACTCATGTCCGGCGACGGGCTGATCTTGGCTCTCCTCACGTCGATCGGCGTGCAGGCCGTTTACGTCCTCGTCCGCCGTGAGTACGCGTCGGCCTGGTGGCGCGTCGCGCTGCCTTATGTGGTGCTGCTGCTGCTGCTCGACCGCGTGCTTGTCAATCCACACACGGGAGCGATTACGCGCGTGCTGCTGCCGCTGACCGTGGGCTTCAACGTCCTGCTGGCGAGTGAGTCCCGACCGGGGCGGTTCTGGGGGTGGTTCGCGGCCGGCAACCTCCACCTGCTGTCCGCCCTGACCGTGATGCCGCTTTTTTAGTGCCCATCTATTCTTCGGTCTTCCAGTGCATCCGCTCGAACTGGATCCGTTCGGTGCTGCCGTGGGCGATGTGCCGCGCGATCTGGCGCGCATGATGGCGCCCGTTCTCGATGAACCACCGCCCCGTCTGGTAGCCGCCGCACACGGTGCCGGCCAAATACAGCCCCGGGCGGCTCGTTTCGAACGTCGCGGGATCCACGACAGGCGTGCGATACACGTCATCCGCGATTTCGATCTCGAGCGCTTCGAGGAAGCCATAGTCCGGATGGTATCCGGTCATCGCCAGCACCCAGTCGTTGTCGATGTCCACCGGACCGTCAGGCGTGCGGAGCGCGATGGACGACTCACGGATCTCGTCGATGGTCGTGCCGAAGAACGCGCGGATGCTGCCCTCGGCGATGCGGTTTTCGAGGTCGGGCTTGATCCAGTACTTGATCTTGTCCGAGAGCGCCGCCGACCGGACGATCAAGGTCACGGAGGCGCCGTGCCGGTGACAGTCGAGCGCGGCCTTCGCCGCTGAATTCCGGGCGCCCACGACCGCGACCCGCTGACGAACGTACGGGTAGGGTTCCCGGTAGTAATGCGTCACCTTCGGGAGATCCTCGCCGCGGACGTGCAGGGGATTCGGCAGGTCGAAAAACCCGATGCACACCACCACCCGCCGCGTTCGATGTTCGGTCTTGTCGGTTATAACCGTGAAGTCGCCCGACGTGCCGTTGACCCGCACGACACGCTCGTAGAGCCGGATGTCCACCTTCTCCTGCGCCGCCACGCCACGGTAGTACTCCACCGCTTCCTCGCGCGTGGGCTTGTACCCCTGGATCGGAAACGGATGTCCGCCGATCTCGATCAGTTCCGGCGTGGAAAAAAACTCCATGCGCGCCGGGTAGCCGACGATCGAATTGACGAGCGCGCCCTTGTCGATGACGAGCGCGCGAAGCCCCTCGCGGTCGGCCTCGATCGCGCACGCAAGGCCGACCGGGCCGGCGCCAATGACAATCACATCGATGACGTCAGGCATGTTCTCCCTATTGTGCGTGTGATTGGACGCGGTGGCGGAAGCCCTGTCGCGCAGCCGTCAGCGGGGCGCACCAGCTTCCAGCCGGAGTCCCTCGGGCAGAGGCTCCCCGAAAGCATAGCTCGACGCGATGCGGCTGACGGGGACGATCTCCTGCAGCGGGGCCAGCGCTTCGGCCGAGACATCGCCGAATGAGAGCCTCTCGTGAACGAACAGCCGGATCTCCGGGGACACGTCACGCGCAGGGTCGCCGGTGAGAGCCGCCAGGTGCACGAGCGCGGCAGCCGCCTCCGCTCCCATCTGCTTGAATTCGAGCAGCCCCATGACCCACCGCTCAGCGGCCGCGGCGGGGACTACGACGTTCAGCGGCCCGTAGAGCGGCGTGCGGGCGCCAAGCCTCCCGAGCGCCCAGAGACCTGCCGTGTTCCCGGGCTCGCGCCGCACCCGGCGCAGGAGCTCGTCTCCGAGCCGCACACGCTCGCGGGCGTCCAGCCGTTCCAGGCTGCCGAGCAGCCGCCAGCCTTCACGCTCGATCTGGCTGTTGAGACGCGCAGGCTTCTTCTGGCCGATGCCGAGTTGACCGGCCACGCGCTGCGCGAGCTCCTTCTGCTGTCCCGTGGTGAAGCCGGCCGCAACGCGCTGCCACAGAACGAGCCACTCCACCTGGCACTGCGTGTCGCGCGGAAATGCGAGCCCCGCAAGATACACCGTGCGCAGCTCCGACACCCGCCACGGGTCGAGCGGCGCGCCCATGCCGGGCCGCGTACAAAATCCGACGAGGTTCAGCCATCGCACCTCGTATGCGGGACCTTTTGTGCGCGCGTCGACACATCGGAGCAGTACGTCGGCCAGCGACCGCAGGACCGGGAGCGGCCACGCCTGTTTCGTATGCCCGAGGACGTTCTCGAGCGTCGCCGCGAGCCCCCCCGGCGCGCCCGCATCTCCCTCTTCGCCGAACGTGGCACGAATCAGCCGCTCGGCCGATTGGAGCGCCTCATCGCCGATGACGACATGATCCCCTTCGGACACCTCCCCCTCAGCCTCGTCGTCCCACGGCTCGGCGTCGACGTGTCGAAGGCTGAAGGACAGGCGCCACCGGTGTTCTGTCGCGATCGACTCGCACCAGATTTCGAGCGTCCCGGTTTCGGTGAAGGCTGCGGTGAGCCGGACGGCAAGCGGGACGCGCCGGGATCGCTTCCCGTAACGGAGTGCCGTGACGAGCGGGGCATGGGGGTATACGTCGCTGCTCTCCGTGAACGTGACGACGGCGTTCAGCGGATCCGCGCGATCCATGGCGCTGTAGAGCGTGAATGCCGATGGCTCGTTGCCGACGACGGTGAACTCACGGTCGATGGTGAGACGCGTGCCTTCCTGCGTACCGCGCGGCAGCACACACACCGCGGTGCCGGCATCCCCCGCCACGCCGATGTAATAGGATCGCGCGCTGCCCGCCCGGATGATCAGATGGCGGGCGCGGGCCGGATCGCTGCGCAGGCGCGCATAGAAGGCGGCGCCAATCGCGACGCTGGCCTCCGGCCGCGTGTTCTCGAGCAGCAGCGGCCGCCGGCCCGACCAGGCCGACAGCACGTCGAGCACGCGCTCGCGCGCGAGCGCCGGCGCAAAGAAGCCGCCGTTGAAGAGAACGGCGTCAGGCGCTGTGACGGCGCCGCCGGCAGCGGTCCGCCCCGCCCGGGTCAGAAACGCCGCGAGATGCCTCGTGATCGCGGGCTCGCTCTCGTACGGCAGCCCCAGCTCGCGCAGGCCCGCGCGGCGCGTGCGTGCAGGCACGTCAGCCACGTCCGTCGCCGGCAGGAAGCCGTCGAGCAGGGCACGCGTCACATCCTCCCGGCTCAAATCCACGCTCGCACCACCGCCGACAACGGCTCGTCCGCCGCCCAGAATCGTGATCGGCACATGCGGAGGACCGGAGGGGCTCAGGAGCTGCTCCTTGGCCGCACTGCACTTGCGACGCAGCATGTGACGCTGGCTGAGCGACAGGCGCTCTGCTCCGCCGGGCAGCCTCTGTTCGACAAGCCGCGCGAGCGTCAGATCGAGATTGTCCCCGCCGAGAAGCAGGTGCTCACCGATCGCGATGCGCTCGAAGACCAGTTCGCCACCTTCCACTCCCGCCCGGATCAGGCTGAAGTCCGTGGTGCCGCCACCGACGTCACACACGAGGATGAGCGCCGCGTCGCCAAGCGTGGCCATGGGCCGGCGCGGGTGCGCCGCGATCCACGCGTACAGCGCAGCCAGGGGCTCCTCGAGCAGCGTGATCCCGGTGAGACCGGCGGCATGCGCGGCCTGGATCGTGAGCTCCCGCGCCTCGTCGTCGAACGACGCCGGCACGGTCACCACGACAGGCAGGCGTTCGAGGCGCTGGCTCTCGTCGGTCGCGGCTCGCTCGTGATTCCACGCGTCCCGCAGATGCGAAAGGATCCCCGAGGACGCCTGGACGGGCGAGATCCGGCGAACGGCTTCGTCGAACCACGGGAGCAGCGCAGCGGTTCGATCGACGTCCGCGTTCGAGAGCCAGGACTTGGCCGATCCAATCTGGCGCGCGGGAACGAGCGCGCCATGATCGCGGGCGAACCGGCCGGTGACGACGTCCGGAGTGGCGTTCCACGGCAGCGCGGCAATGCCCGCGTCAATTTCGGCCTGTGTGGGGAAATACAGAAAGGACGGCAGCGTGGGCTCGCCCGCCACTTCGCCGGGCGCCACGAGCTGCACGATGTCGAACACGCGGACCGGGCCCCGCGACCCGGCCCACGCGATCGCGGAGTTGGTCGTTCCGAGATCGATGCCAACGACGATTGCCGAGTCAGGTGCGTCGGTCAGGATTCCCGCTCCCGGATGTTCAGCTCGAGCTTCCACCTGCCGGTCCCGTCCCGTGACACGCACCAGAGCTCCATGGTGCCAATCTCGGTGACGTGGCTCTCGAGTGTCACCGGAACCATCGCGTCCTGCACCCCCTCGACCGGCAGCAGCACGTCGAGCGGACTCAGTTCCTCCAGATCGTCGCCCCAGTCCTCGATGAGCGATCCGAGCGGATCCGCCTTGCGCACGGTGGACGACAGGAACCGGAACTCGGCGGGCTCGCCGACCACGAGGCCGAACTCGCGGCCGGGGATCGACGCGCTCGTCCCCTCCTCCATCCCGAACGGGACGACGCACAGCGCCTTGAGCGGAGCGGGCATCCCGGGAACCGCCGGCATCGCGCTCTCGACGCCGACGTAGTAGGTGCGCGGCGCCCCGCTCCGGATGCGAATGCCACGGCCGCGCCGCGCGAGCCCGTACGAGGCGGCTCCCCTGGCCACCGCATGATCCAGATCGGCAGACTCCAGCACGTGCCGATCGTCGAGCCGATCGAACCCGTCAGCCTCCAGCCAGCCGCTCAGCACCTCGATCACGCGCGACCTGAGGGCCGGCGCCTTCATCACCCCACCATTGAAGAGCACGTGGGTCGGGCACGCCAGGCCGCTTCGTCCGCGTCGCACGACAGCGCCGCCGCTCCCCGGCCCGCCCTGTCGGGCGAGAAAGCGCGCAAGGTGACGGGTCACCGCCGGATCCGCCGCGTACGGCAGCCCGAGCTCCTGCAGACCTACGCGCCGTTGGCGCGCCGGCATGTCGGAGGCGTTCACCGCAGGAAAGAATCCGTCCGTCAACACCTGGTCCACATCACCGCGCGTCAGCGTCGTCGTCATCGTCGCGCCAATCAGCCGGGATCCCCGCCCGAGCAGCGTCACAGGGCGCTCCGCCTGGGTCGCATCCGCCAGGAGGGCCTCCTTGGCGAGGCGGCTCTGATGCCAGAGGGCGTGAAGATGCCAGGTGTCGATGCGATGGCCGGCCGCTTCGAAGCGGGTCTGCAGCAGGCGCGCGAGCGCCAGATCCATGTTGTCGCCGCCCAGAAGGATGTGCTCCCCCACGGCGACCCTCTCGAGCGCGAGATCCCCGCCGGCGTCGGAGACTGCGATCAGGCTGAAGTCGGTGGTCCCGCCGCCGACGTCGCACACGAGGATGAGATCTCCGACGCCGACACGTGTACGCCACCGGTCACGCATCGCGTCGAGCCAGGCGTAAAACGCGGCCTGAGGCTCCTCGAGCAGCGTCACCTGTTCGAGACCGGCCAGGCGGGCGGCGCGGAGCGTCAGCTCTCGAGCTTCCTCGTCGAACGACGCCGGGACCGTGATGAGCACGTCCTGCCGCGCAAGGGCCAGCTCGGGGACGCCGTGCGCGACGTCGGCGTCGAATGCCGCCACCAGATGACGCAGGTACGCAGCCGATGCTTCCACAGGAGAGAGATGCGGGACGTCATCCGGCGCTCCCCAGGGCAGAATGGGAGCCGTCCTTTTCGCGCCGCCGTACGAGAGCCAGGACTTCGCTGACGCAATCAGCCGCATGGCGTTCTCCGCGCCGCGGCGCCGCGCGAGCTCGCCGACGACGTGCGGAGGCGAGCCGTCCCAGGGCAGCGCGGTGCTCCCCGCCGGAAAATCGAGATCGCCCGGGAGATACAGGAAGGACGGCAGCAGCGTGCGCCGCTGGAGCTCGCCGGGGTTCACCACCTGCGCAATCTCGTGCACGCGGACGTCCGGGCTCTCGCCCGTCGCCGAGTCCGCCCAGGCGAGGGCGCAATTGGTGGTGCCAAGATCGATCCCGACGACGAAGCGCTGATTCACGAGCGGAGGATCCGGAACTACTGAACTTCGATTTCGGCGGGCGCCAGCACCGACAGGGCCGCCGAGGGAATCGGAGGAAGATCGACCCGGGTCGCCTGCCATCCGCGATGACGCACGATGCCGGTGAACGGCGGTTCGCCGGCGACATTGCCGACCACCTTGATGCGCGCCGGGTCGGCACCTCGCTCGATTTTCAGCGTCTGGCCCTCCTCTTCATCGAGGACGGGGGAGATGGAGAGATACCGGGTGAGCACCGCGCGGCACCCGGCGTGGACGTCGCGTGCCGCGGCCCCGATCTGGGCGTCGCCGTACGAGCCGAGGTCTTCGAGCAGGAAGTCGAGCAGGCGGCCGTCGCGCTGCAGCAGGGCGAGCAGTTGCGCCGCCCGATCGCCGCGAGGCGGTTCCGCCACCGCGGCGGGGGCGTCGACCGTCCGAGGCGCCTCGCCGAGGGCCGCGACAACGTCCGGAGGGACGCGGCTGTGGTCGAGAATCGAGAAGAACGATCGAAACGCGTACTTCACCCGCCGGGCATACGGCACCATCCAGCGATTGTACCTCCCCGTCCGAGAGCGAGTGCTGCGGCGCGCCCTGTGACTGCCGGGATTGGCGGCAGAGGTTGCCAGCGGCTCAGTTTGTAATCCGCGCGCCGACGTCGTACGATCGATGTCTCGCGCGCGCCATCATCCACGTCCTTGCTTCGCCTTCCGGAGCTTCCTTCTCATGCATATGTTCCGCACTGGTATCGTGCTGTTCGCTTCCACGCTCGCGCTCGTCCTCGGCCCCGCCGTCCGCGGTAACGCGGCGACGATCACCGTCAACGCCGGCGGCGATCTGCAGGCTGCGCTCAACAAGGCCGTGGCCGGGGACACGATTCTCCTGCAGGCCGGCGCCACCTTCACCGGCAACTTCGTGCTGCCGAACAAGACGGGCACCACGTTCATCGTCGTGCGATCCTCGGCCGCGGACGGCTCGCTGCCGGCCGCAGGGACGCGCATGACGGCGAGCTATGCTGCGCTGCTGCCCAAGATCAAGTCGCCGAATACGAATTCCGCGCTGCAGACCGCGACCGGTGCGCATCACTGGCGTCTGCAGTTCCTCGAATTCCAGGCGAATTCCGGCGGATACGGAGAAATCATCCGGCTGGGGAGCAGCTCCGAGACGGTCGCCGCCAACCAGCCGCATCACCTGCTGCTCGATCGCCTGTACATCCACGGGGACTCGAAGCTTGGCAGCAAGCGCGGCATCGCGCTGAACAGCGCCGACACGTCCATCCTCAACTCGCAGATCAGCAACATCAAGGCGCAGGGGGTCGACGCCCAGGCGATCTGCGGGTGGAACGGCCCTGGTCCGTTCCTGATCGAGAACAACTTTCTCGAAGCGAGCGGCGAGAACGTCATGTTCGGCGGATCCGATCCGGCCATTCAGGGACTCGTGCCCGCGAACATCACGATCCGGAGGAATCTGATCTCGAAGTACACGGCGTGGCAGAAAGCCATTCTGTCGACCCCGGCGAGCGCAAACGCGGTCCCCGTCGCGGGCGGATCGCTGCCGGCGTCCACGTATGCGTACCGCGTGGTGGCCTACGGTCCGTGTGGAAACGGCACGACCTGCCGTTCGGGCGCCACGGCGGATGCGTCCGCGACGCTCGCCACCACGGGTTCGGTCGCGATCACATGGAGCGCAGTGTCGGGCGCGACGTCGTACCGTGTGTACGGCCGCAAGGCGGGAGCCGAAACGCAGTACTGGCCGACCAGCAGCACGAGTCTTGTCGACACAGGCGCTGCTGGTACCGCGGCGAGCGTTCCCTCGAGCACCGGCCAGATGTGGACCCTCAAGAACCTGCTGGAATTGAAGAACGCGAAACTCGTGTTGATCGAGGGGAACATCTTCGAGAACTGCTGGAAAGCCGATCAGAAGGGATACGCCGTCCTGCTGACGCCAACCAACGGCGGGCTGGCCGCATGGACGGTTGTCCAGGACGTGACCTTCCAGTACAACACGGTCCGCCACGTCGGGGCGGCGCTGATGGTGAACGGCCGCGACACGTCGCACGGCAGCGACTACACGCATAACATCGCGATTCGCCACAACCTGTTCACCGATGTCTCGACGAAGTGGGGCGGCCCTGGCGGATTCCTGGTCGCGGGCAACGGCACCCGCGACGTCCACGTCGATCACAACACGATCGATCACGACGGGTTCGTGGTGGCAGGCAACGGCGAGGCGAACGTCAGGTTCGTCTTCACGAACAACCTGTCGCGCCACAACCAGTGGGGCATTTACGGGGACGGCCACGGGGCGGGGTTCGATTCGATCAACATCTACTTCCCGGGCATCACCATGCGGCGGAACGTGCTCGCGGGGGGCACGGCGTCGAAGTACCCGACGGACAACTTCTTCCCGGCAACCTCGACGTTCCTCGCGAACTTCGTGGCGGCGGCGACCGGAGACTTCCGGCTGGCCTCGTCGAGCCCCTACGTCGGCATGGCCACCGACGGCAAGAACATCGGCGCCGACATCACTGCGCTGCTCGCGGCGCAGAAGTAGGCGGCTGCCGCGAGGCCCGCGCAGCGAGACGTTCGCCGCGCGGGCTTCCACTCTCCGTCCCGGCTACCTCGCGGCCGCCGGCGTTTCGCGCATGGCCCCGAGGACCTGTTCCGCCGTCACCCGCTCGTTCGCGACCGAACCGGTCCACTTGCCCCACCGGGCGGGATCGATGGCGTCGCCATTGCTGCCGAGTTTCTTCAGACGCGCCTGATCTTCCGCCGTCAGCAGCTGGCCGGGCAGCGGCTCCAGGTGACGCACGTCAGCCGGCGACACCCTGATCGCCTTGCCGACGCGTGTGCCCAGATCGTCGTGGACCAGCAGGAAGTGCCAGATCATGCGTTCCTGCACGTCGCGCTCGCACTGCGCGAGGAGATCGCCCAGGTTCTTGATCAGGTCCTCGCGCTCCCATTCGAGCATCGTGCAGTAACGGGCCCGCGCCTGCACGTAGTCGTTCCGACGATCGATGACGCTCCGGGTCAGCACACCACGGATCTCGGGCGACTTGTTCGGCTCGGGCCGCGTCGAGACTGCGAGCCCGTTGTGCTGCGATGGCTCGTAGTTCACGTGCGGATTCTGCCCCGGCGCGAGGTCCACGGAGTACGCCATCTGCCCGCCCCGCTGGTTCGTCGCGACGCGCGCGTTCCTGGGCTGGTTCACCGGCAGCTGCAGGTAGTTCGGCCCGACGCGGTAGCGCTGCGTGTCGGAATACGAGAACGTCCGGCCCACGAGCATTTTGTCGTCGGAGAAGTCGAGGCCGTCCACGAGCACACCGGTGCCCATCGCGATCTGCTCGTTTTCGGCGTGATGGTCCGCCACGTTCCGGTTCAGGGTCATGACCCCGATCCTGCGCAGCGGGAACTGATCCTCCGGCCAGATTTTCGTGTCGTCCAGCGGATCCCAGTCGAGCTCCGGGTGGTCGTGGTCTTCCATGATCTGCACGAACACATCCCACTGCGGGAAGTCCCTCCGCTCGATCGCCTCGTAGAGGTCTTTCGACGCCGAGCCGAGATCCTTTGCCTGGACCTTCGCCGCTTCGTCGGCCGTGAGGCATGCCACGCCGCAACGCGGGTGGAAATGGTACTTGACGAGCACCGTCTGGCCCTCGGCGTTCACCATCTTGTACGTGTTGACGCCGAACCCCTCCATGTGGCGATAGCTCGCTGGAATGCCGCGCGGGCTGAACAGATGCGTCAGCATGTGCATCGACTCCGGCGTGCGGCTCATGAAATCGAAAATGCGATTGGGTTCCTGCCGGAACGTCACGGGATCCGGCTTCAGTGCATGGATCACGTCGGGGAACTTGATCGCATCCCGGATGAAGAACACCGCCAGATTGTTGCCGACGAGATCCCAGTTGCCGTCCTCGGTATAGAACTTCACCGCGAAGCCTCGGGGATCGCGCGCCACTTCGGAGGAATCGCGGCCGCCGATGACCGTCGAGAAGCGAATCGCCAGCGGCGTCTTCTTGCCGGCCTCCTGGAACAGTCTCGCTCGCGTGTACTTCGACGCGGGCTCGTCGCCGATTTTCCCTGTCGCGTCGAATTCGCCGTACGCCACGAAGCCGCGCGCGTGCACGACACGCTCGGGGATGCGCTCCCGATCGAAGTGGCTGATCTTTTCGAGAAAGTGATAGTTCTCGAGAGTCGCGGGGCCGCGGCTGCCGATCGTCCGCTGCGACTCGTTGTTCGTGACGGGATGCCCCTGCCGCGTGGTGAGGGTCTGATCGTCAGGTTCGCGCTTCTTGTCCATCGCCTGCTCCATTCCAGAGTGGTTTCACACACGAGCTCGGAATCTCTGTGTGTCGGAGAGATATCGTACATGCGCGGGACCCGTCCGCGACTCGCGCGATCGCTGCGCGAGGGTAAAAAAGACGCTCGGTCACGCGACCGCCTTGTGAGGTCGAGCGCGACAGGGACGCGCATGGACACGAGGGCCGCGCGGTGAAGTAGCCGTGTTCAACAGCTGAGCCGAGCGCAAGCTGCGCGCAACAAACGCACGCGGGCACGGTGCGTGCAGTATTCCGGCCGTGCCCCGTATGAATCGGCGAAAAAGCAGCAGCGCGATACTCGTTGACCGCCGAAAGAGCTACATCGACGTCGCGGAGCGGGTACTCGGCGACACATACTTACG
Source organism: Acidobacteriota bacterium (assembly GCA_039648985.1). GTDB lineage: Bacteria > Acidobacteriota > Vicinamibacteria > Vicinamibacterales > 2-12-FULL-66-21 > JALZOC01. Next base: position 20,934 of record JBBWZJ010000331.1, read on the forward strand.
GGATTTCCCTGTAATCGCGGCGCGCGAGATCGCCAGCCGGGCTGGGAAAGCGGCGCCCGCGAGGGTCCGGAGCAGCGTCAAAGCCGCGACCGGCCGCCACTGATGGCGAACCCCTCCCCGCTTCAGGCGTCGGGAACGACAGGCGAGCAGGTGTCGCCCGCGAACCCGAAGTCCACGTCCATCAGATCGCCGATGCGTTCGACCGTAACATCCGCAGGCGGAAAACGGCCGACGATCTCCGGATCCCGGGCGTAATGCCCCTGCCGGGGAAATACGGTTGTGACGCGACTGCCCCAGATCTCCTTGAACGCACTCAGCAGCCGCAGCTTGTCGTCGACGAACACATACCGTTCGGCTGGAAACCGCCGTTCCACATCGTCGAGCTCGCGCTCCTTGTGGACGTACACGAGCACCTGCCCGTCCACCGCCTCCAGCAGACCGGAGCGCTGAATCTTCCAGGGCTGGAACACGACGTCCCCGTCCGTCAGAATCACCACCGGTCCCCAGGCCTTGAACCGATCGATCACGTCGAGCACGTTTGGAAAGAGCCGGTTCGCGAAGGGGTAGTTGATGAGATACGAGGAGACGCCGAGCACGTTCGGATCGTGCGGATGCGCGGCCCGATACTGCTGCAGTGCGCCGAGGTAGTCGGCGTACCCGAGCTCTTGCCGCAGCCGCTCGAAAATCTCCCAATACATTCGCTCCGAGTCGGAACCGACGGCCTTCTCGAGATGACGGCGAAGGTCGGCGATGACCCTGTCGTTGTCGAGGAGCGTGTTGTCGACGTCGAGAAGAAACACCACACGCGATTTCATCTCGTCTAGAGTACTGCAGAGGAGGTCGCAACCCCAGGGCACCCAGACGCGCACCCGCACGCACCACGCGGGCCCAGAGGAGAACATGAGCACAAAGACGTACGTCATCGACAAGGCGCATTCGGAAGCTGTGTTCCAGGTGCGCCACCTCATCACGAAGGTCCGCGGGAGATTCTCGGACTTCGAGGGCACCATCGCGTTCGACGAGGCGCAACCGACGGCATCCTCGGTGAGAGTGTCGATCAAGACCGCGAGCATCGACACGAACGAGCCAGACCGGGACAAGCACCTGCGCTCGGACGACTTCTTCGGGGCCGAAACGCATCCGGAGATCACCTTTGAGAGCACCAGGGTCTCGGCGGGCAGGAGCGCAACCACGTTCGATGTCACGGGTCGTCTGACGATGCACGGGGTCACCAGGGAGATCACCCTGCCTGTCAGTTACCTGGGCGCCGCGACCGATCCGTGGGGGAAGTCCCGGGTCGGCTTCGAAGCGGAGCTGAGCGTCAACCGCAAGGACTACGGCCTCCTCTGGAACGCCGCCCTGGAAACGGGTGGATTCCTCGTCGGCGACGACGTGAAAATCAACCTGTCCATTCAGGCCGTGGCGCAGTAGTCGTGGGCCACAGGGCGTGTGCGCCGCCGCCCGGACGGTCGGCCGGGTGCCTGCACGCAGCTGGACGTCAGCCATGGTGAGCGGTTGTGATACGGTGGACCCCAGAGCCGGATGAGAGCGGACCGGAGCAGCTGCCTGATCGATCGAGCGAGACGCAGGGCGTCCGCAAACGCCGGAGTGCGCGGCCTCCGGGGGCTGTGCCGCGCTGCGCTGTTCGCCGCAGTGTTCCTGGTCCTGCTCCCGATGGGCGCCGCCGCCGAGGCGCTGCAGGCCGACCTTGACGGCGACGGCGTTCGCGACCAGGTGATCCGCGGGTCCCAGCCGAACGATCTGTGCGTGGTGCTCTCGCGGACGCTCCAGCCCCAGCGCCTCCGGCTCCTGCAGCCGATCATCCGCTTCACGACCGCGGACGTCGACCACGACGGCGATCACGACATCATTGCGATGACGGCCCAGGCCGGGCTCGACATCTTCCTCAATACAGGACGGGGGCGCTTCCGGGCCGTCCATGCCCCGGTGGTTCACCACTGGCAGCGGAGTCCGCGACTCGGCGCGGGTCCGGGCCGCCCCCAGACCGAGAATTTGTCCGACGCCCCGCCGGGATCGCCCGCGGTGCGGCGCGTGTCGCTTCGCGGCCTCTCGCCTGCCCGGCTGCTCCGGCCGATCCCGGGAACGTTTGCCGTCCGCCAGCTCCCCCGCGGCATCGATCTCCGCGGGCCCCCGCCTCTCTCCTTCTGACGCTCACAGCTCCGCCGCCCCTCGCGAGGCGCCAGCGTTGACTGGCGTGGAGCGCGGCGCGTGCGGTTCTCCGCGCAGGTGAAGGGAGACAGAGTCATGCGGATCGTATTAGCCGATCTCGCCTCGACCGACGGGTTCGTCAGCAAGGACACCGTCGTCGGCGGCTACGGGTCGAGGTTGCGTCCATTTTCGCGGGTGACACAGATCATCTGCACGCTGAAGCGGCGGCTGCACGAAATTCCAAGCGTGCAGCTCGGGTACGTGGCGGCTATCTGCGCGGAGGCCGGTCACGATGTCGTGTTCACGAATGGACCCGCTGTCGGCGGCGATGTCGCGCTCGTGTTGACGTCCCTCGTCGATCATCGTCGCGAGGCCGAATGGGGGGAGGCCCAGCGGCGGCGCGGGTGCCGGGTGGGATTCATCGGTCTCACCGCGTCGAAGTTGCCGGAGCTGTTCGACGCACACGGTGACTTCGTCGTCGCCGGCGAACCCGAAACCGCGGCCAGGCGGCTTGCGGCCGGTGAGGTGTTGTCGGGGCGGGTGAACAGCGAACCCGTCGAGACACTCGACTCGCTGCCCTTTCCCAGGTGGGATCTGATGGGAGACGTGGCACCCTGGGATTGGGCGCTGCCGTTCGCAGGCCGTCCAGCGCGCGGCGCCATCCCGGTGCTTGCAAGCCGGGGATGCCCGGAGTTCTGCACGTACTGCCCGCACCGGATTCTCGCCTCCTACCGGAGCCGCACGCCGGAGAACATCCTCGACGAATTGACGTACGTCACCGAGATGCGGCCGCGTCCTTACATCGTGTTCCGCGATCCGCTGTTCACCGAAGATCGCGATCGCTGCCTCGAGCTCTGCGAAGGCATCCTGGCACGTGGACTCCGCCTGCGCTTCGAGTGCGAGACCCGGCTCGATCGGCTCGACACGGATCTGCTGAACAAGATGTATGCGGCGGGCTTGCGGGCGATGAGCTTCGGGGTCGAAACCGTGTCGAACGACACACTGAGGCGTTCGGGACGCCGCGCGATTC
>JBBWZJ010000014.1:0-8062 GCA_039648985.1 Acidobacteriota bacterium
TCGATGTACCAGGGGGCGGAAGACGAGACCGGCCCGATCTGGGCGCGCGACAACGACCCGCGCTGCACGCCTGTCGGCCGGTGGCTCCGGCGCCTCGACCTCGACGAACTGCCGCAGCTCTGGAACGTCCTGCGCGGCGACATGTCGATCGTCGGCCCGCGGCCCGAGCGTCCGTACTTCGTCGAACAGTTCAAGCACCGGATCCCGCAGTACATGCTCCGGCACAAGGTGAAGGCGGGCATCACGGGATGGGCACAGGTCAACGGCTGGCGGGGCAACACGTCGCTCGAAAAGCGGATCGAATACGATCTCTACTACATCGAGAACTGGTCCGTCGGCCTCGACATCAAGATCATGTGGCTCACCGTCCTGCGGGGGCTGCAGAAGCATGCGTATTGAACCCCAGCTTCCGGCTTCCTGCTTCCAGCTTCCGGCTCTTGGGACGGAAACAGCCGGCGGCCAGCGATGGACGACCTTCTGTTCGATCTCAATCTGAATCAGGCAATTGAACCGTGATCGCTGCGCGCAGGCGGGCTTCCGGGCTGGAAGCCGGCAGCCGGAAGCGGGGAGCTATTTGAGACCATGTCCAGAATCGTCATCACCGGCGCGGCGGGATTCATCGGGTCACACTTGTCCGAGGCGCTGCTCGATCGCGGCCACTCCGTGGTCGGCATCGACAACCTGCTGACGGGCGACACGGCCAACATCGCGCATCTCGCCAACCGCGACTTCGTGTTCATCAAGCACGATGTCACGAACTACATCAACGTCCCGGGCCCGGTGGACGCGGTGCTGCACTGGGCGAGCCCGGCGAGCCCGATCGACTATCTGGAACTGCCCATCCCTACCCTGAAGGTCGGTGCCCTCGGGACGCACAAGGCGCTCGGCCTCGCCAAGGCGAAGAACGCGCGGTTCGTGATTGCGTCCACGTCCGAGGTCTACGGGGATCCGCTCGAACATCCGCAGAAGGAAAGCTACTGGGGGAACGTCAATCCTGTCGGCCCGCGCGGCGTCTACGACGAGGCCAAGCGGTTTGCCGAGGCGATGACGACGGCGTATCACCGGTATCACGGGTTGGACGCGAAGATCGTGCGGATCTTCAATACCTACGGACCCCGGATGCGCCTGCGCGACGGCCGCGCGGTGCCGGCCTTCATGAGCCAGGCGCTCACGGGCGAGGACGTGACGATCTTCGGCAGCGGTCAGCAGACGCGCAGCTTCTGCTACGTCACGGATCTCGTGGACGGGATCATCCGCCTGATGGAATCGAACGTGAACGATCCGGTGAACATCGGCAATCCCCAGGAGATGACGATCGAGGACATCGCCCGCGCGATCATCCGGCTCACGGGATCGAAGAGCAAGCTGGTTTACCGGCCGCTGCCCGAAGACGACCCGAAGGTGCGCCAGCCCGACATCACCAGGGCTCGCACGCTGCTCGGCTGGAATCCCAAAGTCAGCCTGGAGGAAGGCCTGACGAAGACGCTCGAATACTTCCGGACGAAGATCTGAGGGGCGCAGCTCAGTGCTTCATCCGGAGCACTTTGACGAGATAGTCGAAGGCCGAGACCACCGAAATGGCCAGCGACGCGTACACGAACGCCGTCACCAGGCCGGATCGCACTCCCGTGAAGTTGAAATACAGCGTGGTGACGCCCGTCAGCACGTAGGTCGCGGTGGCAATCTTTCCGAAGATCGACGGACGGAACGTGCGGCGGCCGACGGCAAGATTCACGACCGCCACAGTCAGCACGATCGTGATGTCGCGGCTGAGCACGAGCACGGTGAACCAGAGCGGCAGGCGGTTGACGGAGCCGATGTTCGGAAGCGTAAGCATCACGAACATCGAGACGAGCAGCAGCTTGTCCGCCATCGGGTCCAGCCAGGCCCCGAGCGTGGTCTTCTGACCCGTGCGGCGTGCGATGAGGCCGTCGAAGAGATCGGTCACGCCCGCCGCGAAGAACGTCACGAGCGCCCATCCCTGGTGCCCGTAGAGCAGCAGGATGACGAACGGCGGAACCAGCAGCATCCGCAGGAGCGTGAGCTGGTTCGCGGCCGTCAGGTTCATCGGGGCTTGCGCCCGGACAGCTCTTCGAGCTTCCGGACCGCGGCGAGCGCTTCGGCGCCGGTGACGGGCCGCGACAGCTGGAACTCGTCGCCGTCCGTCGTCTTCATGACACCGGACTGGACCGCGACGGAGGCGGCCGGGTAACTGAGATGGCCGGGTGGCAGGTCTGAAAACCGCACGCGCGCGGCTCGCCACGCGGCTGCCTGTCGCGGCCGTTCCGCGGCAATGAAGGACAGGATCCGCGATGCCGCAAGCGCGAGATCGCCGCGCCGCACGAGGGCATTCGGCTGAAAGGTGTGGTTGGGATACGTCTCCATGATGCCGGCGCGCGACACGGCCTGGATCCATGGACTCGCCCAGTTGCCCCGCGTGTCCGTCAGCACGACCGGGTTCTCGCGATGGGCGCGCTTGAGGAGGTCGTCGAGTCGCACGCCGATGAGCGCCGCCAGCTGCGCGCGCGTGACGGTCGGGGCGGTCTCGATGGAGCGGTACTCGTCGGGCATCGCGGCGAACGCCGCCTTCTCACGCAGCTCGTCCAGGCGTGCTTCGATCGCATCGCTTGGCTCCAGCCCCACCGCCGTCCGATACGCGTCGGCCGCCCTGGCGTAGTCGCCCTGCGCTTCGTAGATCTCCCCGAGCGCGATGAAGTTGCGCGGCTCGGCCGGGCTGAGCTCCGCCGCCTTGCGAGCATGCGCGAGCGCGGCCTCGAGATTTCCGCTGCGGCGCTCGATGACGGCGATCTCGCGGTAGAGGAATGGGCTGTCCGGCGAGGACGCGAGCGTGCGCTCGTAGATCGCCTGCGCCTCGGTAAGCTTCCCCGCTTCGGCCGCCTTTCTCGCCGCATCCACGTCGTCCTGCATGCCGCGGAAGCGGAGCACGTCGACGCGTGCGCGAAGATCAGTGAGCGTGGGGTCGGCCTTGACGGCAGCCTCGAAGCTCGCCAGTGCCTGCTGCCGCTGGCCGAGGGTGAGCAAGGCATCTCCGCGGCCGGCGAGCGCCGGCGCGTAGGCCGGATCCGAGGTCAGCGCGCGATCGAAGTGCGACGCAGCGGCGCGGTAGTCCTTCCGGGCGAGCGCGACGTACCCGAGGCCCGCCTCGGATGGATAGAAATCCGGGGTCTTCTTCAACACGTCGGAAAAGCTGCGCTCCGCGCTGCGCAGATCGCCAAGCTGGAGCCATTGCCAGGCGATCGCGTGCGCGCTCGCCGCCTGGGGAGCGGCAAGCGTCGCGGGGGGCGCCGGGTAGAGAAATTCGGGATACCGCAGCGTCGTGGCCGCAGGAGGGAGAACGGGCCGCTTCGGCGCAGCGCACGCGGCGGCCAGGCATGCGACAACGAGTGCGAGCGCAGCCGCCCGCCTCCGGAGGTTCGCCGCCGGTTCGCCCATGGCCCAGGCGCCGCCGGGTGTCACGATGTGTGTACCACGGCCGACGCGAATCGATCCATCAGCCGCCGCGGCACCTCGGCTTCGATCGACACGCGCCCGTCGACCGACAAGTGATTGAGAATCTTGCCGACGCGATAGAGCTGCGCGATCTGCTCGCGCTGCCCGTCCCCGGCTTCGAACTCGATCGTGACGCGCGCCGTGTCGAGGCCGAGCCGGCCTTCCATCGCCGCGATGATGTCGTCGCGCCCCTCGCCGCGCAGTGCGGACACGCACAATGCACCGGCGTAAAGCGTGCGAATCCGCGCACGCTCCCCGTCGTCCAGCTTGTCGCACTTGTTGAACACGTCCACGGACGGCACGCGGTCGGCGCCGACTTCGGCGAGAACGGCGGCTACCGCTTCCATCTGGCGGACCCTGTCGGGACTCGACGCATCGATTACGTGCAGCAGGAGGTCCGCGGCCGCGACTTCCTCCAGCGTTGCCCGAAACGCCGCGACGAGCGAGGTCGGCAGCCGCTCGATGAAGCCGACCGTGTCTGACACGAGCAGCTCCCGCCGGTCCGGCAGGCGGACCTTGCGGACGAGCGGGTCGAGCGTGACGAAGAGCGCGTCCGAGGCGACGGCGGCGTCTCCCGTCAGGTTGTTGAAGAGGGTCGTCTTGCCGGCATTCGTATAGCCCACCAGCGCCACGGTCGGCGTCGACGCTTTTTGACGACGTTCCCGGAGTTGAGTCCGGCGCCGTCGCACGGTGTCGATTTCCTTGCCGAGGACGCTGATGCGATGGCGAATGCGGCGTCGATCCGTCTCGAGCTTTGTTTCGCCGGGTCCCCGGGTGCCGATGCCGCCGCCGAGCCGGGACAGGGCGGCCGCGGAGCCCACGAGGCGGGGCAGCAGGTACTTCAGCTGCGCGAGCTCGACCTGCAGCTTGCCTTCCCGGGTCCGCGCGCGTCTTGCGAAGATGTCGAGTATGAGCTGCGTGCGATCGACGACCTTGCGGTCGAGTGCCTCTTCGAGATTTCTGAGCTGCGCCGGACTGAGCTCGTTGTCGAAGATCACGACGTCGGCGTCGAGCTCGTCGCACGCGGCCGCGAGCGACTTGACCTTGCCGCTCCCGAGGAACGTCGCAGGATCGGGACGAGGGCGGTCCTGCATCATCCTGAGCACGACTGTCGCGCCGGCCGCCGACGCCAGGCCCGCCAGTTCGTCGAGCGTATGCTCCGGATCGACGTGACGCGCCGAGTCCCTGAAGAGACCCACCAGCGCCGCGCGCTCGTTGCGATCCTGTGCTGTCGAACGCGGAGCGATGTGCGATCTCACCGCAGTGATTTTATCACGCGGTCCCACGCGACAGCCCCGGCGCGGATCAGTACCGGACCGTGCTCGGCGAGCTCGACGATCGTCGACGGCGGGCCACCCGGCGCACGCCCGGCGTCGAGCAGGAGGTCGAGGCCGCGGACGATTCCGGATAGTTGATCGGCGCTCTCGGCCGGCGCGGCGCCCGACCGATTCGCGCTGGTCGCCGTCACGCAGAATCCGAAGGATCGCGCCACCGCGCGCGCCACCGCATGGGCCGGTACCCGGATCGCCACAGTCCGGTGACCGCCGAGCGCCGCCTGCGACAGCACACGTGCCGCCGGGACGACAATGGACAGCGGACCGGGCCAGAAGGCGTCGGCCAGCCGCATCTCGCCGGGCCCGAAATCTCCGGCGGCGCGCGCCTGTTCCACGTCCGCGGCGATGAGCGGGACCGCGACCCCCTGATCCCGGCCCTTGACGGCGAACAACCGCGCCACCGCCTCGTCCGATCGTGGATCCGCGGCAATCCCGTACAAGGTGTCGGTCGGGAATGCGACAAGCCCGCGTGCGCGAATCACCGCCGCGGCCTCGGCGATGAGAACGGGATCTGGCTCGTCAGCCGAAACGACCAGCCGCCTCATATTTCCTCCGGTGCCGGCGCCGACGCGATCGTGAGGGGCGTGGCCATCATGCTTCGCGCCACGAGACCCGCCAGAACCAGAAGGGCGAGCGTGTCGAGCAGGAACACACTCCTGATGCTCGTCGCGCCCAGGATGCCGCTGACGACGGGGCTGAGCGCCAGGCCGGCGAGCGATCCCGTGGCCAGGAAGCCGAACCCCGCTCCCCTCGCCGACGCCGGGATGACCGAGCTCGCGGCGGTATACGCCGCCGTCGTCGCCACGCCGATCGCCAGCCCGAAGACCGGAGTCGCGACGAGCAGGATCCACGACGCGCCAGCGACGAGATAAAGGATGGTTCCCGCGCCGGCGACAACTATCGCGACGGCGATCACGCGCCTGGCCGGCGCACGGGCGAGCAGCATGCCGCAGACGTGATGGCCTATCGCGCCGGCGGCCGCCGCAATCGAAAACAGGACGCCCGACACGAGCGGCACGCGCACCGGGGACGTTCCGAGTTGCGCCACATACAGGGGCAGCACCGGGCCGAAACTGCGATCGACGAACTGCAACCCGAAGATCACGACCATCAGGAGGATGAAATTTTCGAATGCGAGGACATTCTTGAAGGTCACACGCCCGGCCGACGCGGCTTCGGCATGGTGCGGGACGGTCCGCTCGTCGTACATCACGAACACGAGCACCAGCGCGACCACGTAAAAGGCCGCGGTGACGAGGAACGCATGCCGCAGCCCGACGACCTGAGCGACGGCGCCGCCGACGATTGGTCCGACCGCCGGACCGAGGCGCTGCGCCGTCTGCACGTAGCCGATGGAGTACGCGACCCGGTCGCGGGGCGCGGAGTCGGCCGCCATCGTGAGGGTCAGCGCGCCGTACCCGGCGAAGAGCCCCTGCGCGGCACGAAGCGCGAACACCTGCCAGGGATGGGTGACGAATGCCATCGCGCCCATCAGGAAGATGAAGCTGATGAGCGATCGCTCGACCATGATCTTCCGGCCGAACCGGTCCGCGAGCCGGCCCCAGAACGGCGACAGCAGCGCGGTGAGCGCAGGCGTCACGCCCAGGCTCAGGCCGGACCACATGGCAATCGCCCCGACGTCGCGCACGCCGAGCTGCTGGAAGTACAGCGGGAGGAACGGCATCACCAGTGTGAAGCCGGTGAAGCCGATGAAGCACGCCGCGGTGACGGCGAAGAGGTTGCGCCGCCAGTTCACCGCCGCTCCTTCACCGCCGTGGATCCGCCGCGCGCCGAAGAGGCCGATCCCGGATCATTCGACCGGCGGGAGCTCGCAGCGGGTGGGCCGATCCTGGCGGTACCCCAGCACGTAGTCCGCCTGCATGATCTTGTGGATTTCGCGCGTCCCCTCGTAGATGACGGCGCCCTTGCAGTTGCGGTAGAAGCGCCCGACGGGATACTCGTCCGAGTACCCATTGGCGCCGTGCACCTGGACGGCGTCCCCGGCCGCCCGCTCGGAAGCGACAGTCGCGAACCATTTCGCGAGGCCGGTCTCGCGGGTGTTGCGCCGCCCGTGATTCTTCAGGAAGCCCGCCCGCAGCCAGAGCAGCCGCGACACCTGATAGTCGGATTCCATCTGGGCGATCATTTCCTTGACGAGCTGATGCTCGCCGATGGCAACCCCGAACGTCTTCCGTTCTTTCGCATACTGGCTGCTCGCGTCCCGGCACGCGCGGATGAGCCCGGTCGCGCCCGCCGCGACGGTGTAGCGGCCCTGGTCCAGTGCGAACATCGCAATCTTGAAACCCTCGCCCGGCCGGCCGAGCAGGTTCGCCTCCGGCACCTCGACCTCTTCCATCTTGAAGAAGCCGGTGTTGCCCGCAAGGATGCCCCACTTCTCCTTCAGCGTGCCGCTCGAGAAGCCCTTGAAGCCACGCTCGATGATGAACGCGCTGATGCCTGACGTATCGCGCTGTTTCTTCTTCTCGAGGTCGCTCCAGGCGAACACGAGGAAGTTGTCCGCGACGTCCGCGAGCGAGATCCACATCTTCTCGCCCGTCAGGAGGTACCGATCGCCCTTCCTGATCGCGACTGACTGAATCCCGCGCACATCGCTGCCGGCGGCGGGCTCCGTCAACCCATAGGTCGCGATCTTCTGCCCTTGCGCTTGCGGCACGAGGTAGCGCTGCTTCTGGTCCTCGGTCCCCCACGTCAGGAGCGACAGGCAGTTGAGCCCTGCATGCACCGACATGATGACCCGCAGCGACGTGTCGACGTACTCGAGCTCCTCGCTCACAAGCCCCAGGCTGACGTAATCCATGCCCGCCCCGCCGTACTCCACCGGCACCGAGCACCCGAGCAGCCCGAGCGACGCCATCTGCGGCAGGATGTTCGTGTCGAACCGGTGCTCCCGATCGAGCTGCCGGATCTTCGGCGCGACCTCCCGGGCGGCCCACTCCCGCACGGACTGCTCGAGGAGGCGCTGATCTTCGGTGAGATCGAAATCAATCATTTCTGGGAGTGGGGGGGCCTTAAGGGTTTTAGGGTTTAAGGGTTTAAGGGTTTTAAGTTTTAGGGTTTTAGGTCTCGTTTTAGGTTTTAGGTTCTACGGGCCTCGGCACGGCGAACCTTGAACCGAGAACCCCGAACCGAGAACCCGGAACCCCGAACCGAGAACCCGGAACCCCGAACCGAGAACCCGGAACCCCCAAACCCCAACC
>JBBWZJ010000019.1:0-17341 GCA_039648985.1 Acidobacteriota bacterium
AGGCCGACTGCGAGCCCGACGCAGAACACCGCGAGCACGAACAGCGAGAACCACACGCGCGTGGCGTTACCGGGCATTGCGCTCCCCTGCAGGGGCAGCCGCGCCCGTCAGCACCGCTTCGATGAGCCCGTCGCCGCTCGACGGCTGCAGGAACACCGCTGCCGGATCCACTGTCGCATTCGCTTCCGTCCAGCCCGTGAACGTCTCGGGCGCGGCTGCCAGCTCGCGGGACGTCGTGGCTGTTCCGGTGCCGACACCGAGCCAGGCGATCAGGATCAGCGCCGCCGCAACCGGCGTCAGCGTCACCGTCCATGCGCGCCAGTTCGCGAGTGCCAGCACGCCCTGCGGCTCGGAATCCAGCCGGCCCGCCAGGCGCTGCGTGAACGCCGCTCCCGGCGTTGCCGGCGGGCGTGCCTGGAGGATGCGGACGACGTGGCGCTGGTCGTCAAGGAGAATCCGGCAGGCATCGCACGCAGCCACGTGGTGCTCGATCTGCTGCCGTTCGCCGGCAGTCAACGCGCCGGGGTCGTCGGCGTAGCGGGCGATCAGCGGCTCAGCCGCGGGGCAGGTCATCGATCCAATCACTTTTTTCGCAGAACTTCGAGCAGAGGACGCAGCCGCTGACGCGCCCGGAAAATCCGCGACTCGACGGTCCCAATGGGCAGCCCGAGCGTGTCAGCGATCTCACGGTAGTCGAGACCCTGCACGTCGCGCAGCACGACCGCGGCGCGCATGTCCTCAGGCAGCGTCGCAAGCGCGCGGTCGATCACTTCGCGCATCGCCAGCGGCCTCTCGATCCCGTCGTCCACCGACGCGCGGTCGAGCGGGCCATCGTCTGCCTCCCCGGTGGCTGGCGCCGACCAGAAGACCTGCCGGAGGCGCGACCGCCTGCCCCGATGCGTGCGCACCACATTGATGGCGATGCCGAATATCCACGTGCGAAACGTACTGTCCGCGCGAAAGGCGGCGATGCTCCGCCAGGCGCGAACGAACGCCTCCTGCGCGAGGTCCTCGGCGTCGGTGTCGCCGGCCGTCATCGCGCGGACCAGGTTGAAGACCGGACCCTGGTACCGGAGGACGAGCTCGTCGAAAGCCTCGCGGCTCCCCGCCGCAGCGGCGTCAACAAGGCCGCGGTCGGCATCCACAGTGGCTCTTTTGGGTGTCTTCTCGTCCGGTCGGTTAGACCAGGCGAGCCTCCAGTTTATTCCCTCGGGGCGCCAGCCGATCGGCTGGAAGTTCGGAGGCGGCCGCGGAATAAACGGCAAGGGAGACGGGTCTAAGCATTTGTCAGGAGGACACACACACATGAGACGCACTTTATGGTCGGCCGGGGCAGCCCTGGTCATTGCCGCCGCAATCGCGATGCCGGTCGTTGCCCAACCGCCGCAGGGGAGGGCCGGAGGCCCCGGCGGGCCCGGGGGGTTCGGCGCGTTCGGAGGCCGGGGAGGCCCATTCCCGGTGCTTCGCGCGCTCGACTTGACCGACGCGCAGCGGGCCCAGATCCGCACCATCACGCAGCAGCAGCGAGAGGACCCGAACTCTCCGCAGCAGAAGCTCGCAACACTGCAGAAGCAGCTCCACCTCGCCATCCTGGCTGACGCGCCGGACGCGCAGAAAATCGACGAGCTCAAGGCGTCGATCGCAGCAGCGGCGGCGGACGAACTGACGTCGCGAATCGACGTCGAGAGCCGCATCGCGCAGGTGCTGACGCCGGAGCAGCGCGCCAAAGCGCGTGACGCGCTCGCATCGGCCCCGCCGTCGCCCGGTCCGCCGAAATGGCGGCGGTGACAGCGAAAACGTGCCAAAAGTGCCAGGTGCCAAGGTGCCAAGCGTGCCACGGGCCACACGTGCCAGACGTGGACACGTGCAACGTGCAACGTGCCACACGTGCCAGGTGCCAGGTGCCAAACGTGCCACGGGCCAAACCGTGCAATGTGCGACGTGCAACGTGCCGAAGGTGCCAGGCGCCAAACGTACGACGGCGACGTAGCACGTAGCACGTAGGACGTCGGACATCGGACGTCGCACGTATCAGGCCCGGCGCCGGTCGGTGCTCGCCAGGTATTCGAGCATCTGCCGCCGGTGAGCGATGGCCTGCTCGGTCAACGGGCGCACCGCCGCCGGCATCGCGGGCTCGAATGGCAGCGCGCGCTGGGCCCACGCCTCGCGGCGCGCCCGGGTCCGCTCCATACCGGTCCGGAAGCATTCGAAGCACAACGTGCGGCCGTGCGTATGGGTGCAGCGCGACATCGTTATTCCCCTTTTCCTGTGGATTCCATCGCCTCGATCAGGTCCAGCGTCCGCCGCGCCTCGATCTGGGCCCGACGACGGCGGCGCTCGAGCTCCTTGTATTTGCCGGGGCCTCTCAGGAGCCCTCCGGCCGACGCCAGCCGCAGCCCTGCACGCCCTCCCGAATACACAGGCGCAGTGGTCGTGGTTTCTCCGAAATCGAGCGCTCGAGCCAGAGAGCCGTCGAAGCGGGCCATCACATCTCCTTGACCGGGGGACCCCCGGACCGTAAGTGGCGGTCTCCCCCGCCGATGACCCACTCTAAATGGGTGGTGTGACAGGGAAGGTCAATTGGGATCCGGTTCGGGGTTCGGGGTTCGGGGTTCCGGGTTCCGGGTTCCGGGTTCCGGGTTCCGGGTTTGGGGGTTAAGACTCGCCACCACCGTGCAATGAGCGGACAAGCCCCGTGCGTTATATTTACCGGACCAATGGTCAACCTCGTCGACCGGCTCGCCCGCATGACCGCCCTCGTCGCCGACGGGGCTCCGGCTTCCTGACGCGGGAGTTCCCACCGGCGGCCCGATCATGCGAAACGCGGAAGTCATCCGGCAATGGGCGATCCTGCGCGACCTCGAGGCCTCGCGCCGGGTCACGATCGACGACCTGGCGGAACGAACGGGCGTTTCCACCCGCACCATCCGCCGGGACCTCGAAGCGCTGCAGTCGGCAGGCTTTCCCCTGTTCGATGAGGTCCACGACGGCAAGAAGTACTGGACCCTGGAGCAGCGCGCATTCCGCCGGCTCGACGACACAGGCTTCACGCTCGCCGAGATGACGGCGCTCTACTTCTCGCGCTCGCTCGTCGAATGCCTGGCCGCCACCCCGTTTCAGCGCGACGTGCGCAGCGCCTTCGACAAGCTCGCCGCGGCGCTGACGCCGGGGATGCGCCAGCTGCTCGACCGCCTGCCGCTCGTCATGCAGGCGAAGGCCGAACCCGGAGGCCAGTCGACGATGGACGCCCCCGGCACGCCCGCCACCGCATCGAAGCAGTCGGCGCCGCGAAGCGCCCGCGTCGCGGAGCTCCTCGATGCAACCCTGCATCACCGCCGCGTGACGATGCGCTATCACTCCTTCTCGAGCAACCGCGAAAAGGAGTACCTGATCGAGCCGTATCGTCTCGTGTTCGCCCAGGGCGGACTGTACGTCGTCGCGTTCGTTCCCGAATACCGGCAGCTCCGTACGTTCGCCGTGGAACGCATGCTGTCGCTGTCGCTCACGGAAGAGCGCTTCGAACCAGTCGAGCTCCCCGAGGACGCGTTCGCCCACTCGCTCGGCGTGAACCAGGGCACGCCGGAGCGTATCGAAATCGTCTTCGAACCCCGCATCGCGCGATACGTCAAGGAGCGCACCTGGCACGCGTCACAGCAGATCGTGGACGCACCCGACGGATCGCTGACGATGACGTTGAATGTCTGCAACGACTGGGCGCTGCGAAGCTGGATCCTGGGGTTCGGGCCGCTGGCGCGGGTCATCGCGCCCACGGAGCTCGCGAGCCAGATTCTCGATGAAATCGACCGCACCCGCTCGCAGTACGTGCCCGGCCTGGACTTCGAGCTGCCGGCTGGCGAGTGAGTTGGGGAGGCGGGACTTAGCGAGGGGTTCTAGAGTTTTATGGGTTTTCCGGGTTCTACGAAAAGGTTTTAGGGTTTTAGGTTTTAGGGTTTAGGTTTGGGTTCGAGGAACCCGTGTAACCCCTAGAACCCATAACCTATAACCGTATAACCCTAGAACTTATAACCCCTACAACCCTACAACCCCTAGAACCCGTAGAACCCCTATAACCGTAACCGTAGAACCCGACCCCGAAGCTCCCGTCAGTAATTGAGCCAGTACGCCCACTTGACAAGGAAGACATTCCGGGCGGCCGAAGAAAATACGCCGTGGAAATCGCGCGAGAAGTCGAACGTGCCCCTGTCGAGGGTCGCCTCGCGCCCCTGCTGCCACACGGCGAACAGTGTCGAGCCTGGCTTGTATTCCCACCTGAGCACGTTGGTCGTCCGGAACGATCGGTAATTGAAATCAGGATTGCCGCTATACGCGAACGGGGCGTAGCGCTGCTCGTACGCGGCGGCGCGGCCGTTGGTCAGCGCCTTGAAATCGGAGTACTTGCCGGCCGACACGAATGGCTCAGCATAGATCTGGATCGAAAGCCGTGGCGTGATCGTGTAGTTGACGCGGGTCTGCAGCCCGACGGTCTTCTGGCGGATGCGCCCGAATACGTAATGCCCGGCACTCTCCTCGATCCACTGCGAGTCGTCGTAGTTGCGGTTGAAGTTCACCCCTTCGGAAATCTTCAAGAACGACGACGGACGGTATGACACCGACGGGCCGGTTTCCAGGAACGTCGACCCGCGGCTGTCGCCCCCCGCTGCCATGAAGACGTTCGCGGCAACTGCCGGCCGCTCGTCGCTGCTGACGTACCCCCAGGTAACTCGCCGCGGATTGCTGTACACACCCGGACCGCCGCGCGTCGCGCGGTCGTCGAACGACCGGGCATTGACGGTCACGCCCATGCCGGTCCCCCAGTTGTTCTTGAAGAGCACGTGCGCGTTGACGTTCCCGCCCGACTGCAGGCGATCGCCGTCCGCGTTCCAGCCGGCCCACTGATTCAGGTTGTATCGGAAGCTGCGGAGGTATTTCGACGGCGTCTCGTACCGGACCTGCACCCAGTTGCTCATCGTCCGCGAATCGGCGCGCTGCATGAAACCGAGGTCGTTGATCTCGAAACCCGGACTCTTGACCCCCACGCTGCTAAAGAACCTGACGCGCTGGCCGCCGATCTTGGTAATCCGCGCCGACCCACCATAGCCGTTGAGCGACGTGCGGGTCGGGTCGTAGCGGAGCCTCGAATCGGGCCGCTGGAAGCTGTGCACGTTGTTGCGCTGCAGCTCGTCGATGGCAGCAACGCCGCCCCTCACGTCGCTGCCCGCGAAAAATCCCTGGACAGCGTACTTGCGGTTCAGCCGCCAGTCGAAGTCGGCGCCGCCGGTGTACGCCTGGCCGGGGAGAAACCTGGTCGCGTCGTCCAGCTTGCGGTTCGTCGCCGTGGCCATGAAGCCGAACGACGACTGGTTCTTGAACTCCCGGCGCGCGCGGATGACGTTATACCCCGTCATCGGCTCGATCGCCTGGCGAGTTCGGTCAGAGCCGTTGACGATGACGGCGTTCTCTTCGGACGTGACCGCCGAGAGCGCTCCAATCGAAAATGCGCCGAGGCGGCCCGTCAGCTTGCCCGCGCCGAGGATCGTCGTTTGGGCCGGTGCGCTCGAAAACCCTCCCTCGGGGACCGACGCGCTGCCCCGAGGCGAGCGCCCGATGCGCCGCGAATAGAACAGTCCGCTGCAGCTGCCGTCGTTGCAGTCGATGTCCATCTGGAAAATCCCGGATCCTTCGACGAAGAACGGACGCCGTTCGGAAAAGAACGTTTCGAACGCCGAAAGATTCACCACCGCGGGATCGGCCTCGACCTGGCCGAAATCGGGGTTGATGGTACCCGTCAGCGTCAGGCTCGACTTGAGGGCGTACTTCAGGTCCACGCCGCCGGAGCCCGCGGGATCCGTGGCCTTGGACAGCGCATTCGCATGCTCGACCGGCTGCGTTTTGACGTTGCCGACGACATACGGGACGACCTCGAGACGCTTCGGCGACTGGTTCAGCCTGAGCCCCGTCAGGTCACCGAAGGATGAGACATACCCGCTCGCGCTCTTTGCCAGGAGCGGCCAGGTCGACGTTTCGTTCAGCCGTCCCACCTTCCGAATCACCGCCAGCCCGAACGTGGCCGAATCCGACGGGCGGTATCGGAGCTGCGAGAACGGGATCCTGAACTCGGCGCGCCATCCCCCTGCCGTCCGCGACACCGTCACGTCCCACACTGCATCCCACCCCGGGTCGTTGTTGGTGTCGTTGTACCAATAGGCATCCTGTTTGACGCCCGCGGGATTGACGGCGAATTCGTACCCGGATCGGCGATCGTGGAACGAGTCCACCACCACGCCGATCCAGTCCGAAGGGGACTCTTCGTCGCGTCGTGTGCGTATGCCGACGATACGCTGCGGCTCCGGGTCGAACGCGTTTACTGCGATGTAGAGAGCGGTACTGTCGTATGCCACGCGCGCCTCGGTCCGGAAGCTCGGCTCCGCCCCTTCCTTCGGGTCGCGCTGGAGGAAATGCGTAATGGGCTGTGCGGTCTGCCACAGGGCATCGTCAGGCCCTGCCTCGACTCGAATGGCCGTCGCCGACGGTGCGACAGGCGCGTCGGGCGCGGGGGGCCGTTCGGCGGCAGCACTGGAGTGTCCCGCCAGTGCCCAGATTGTGAGGACGAGGCAGCTGAGGGTCGGCATAACAGACGTCTTCACGCGCTTGACCGTGGCTTAGACGAGATTGGCGGACCGATGGTTGGGGTCCTCGGTCAGGAGCCGCCCCTTGGAATTACGAGGACAGCCGTGGCGGCGTTCAATCGACGCGCGGGGTGCGCCGGACCGCGAGCGTCAGCAGGCCGGCTGAGTGTCTGCCGGCGCGTCGGCCGCGCGCGACCGGGCGCGGCGGGCACGCCAGGCGAGCGTGACCGATACATGACACGCGCGGCAGAGCAGCCGATAATTGTCGAGCCCGCACTCTCCGCCGCCGTCGGCGACCGGCACGATGTGGTCGGCCTCCCACCGGGGCCTTGCGGCGCGCCACGTCTTGCGTGCGGCACGGTCGGAGGCAGCCGGCCGCGATCGGGTCCACTCGCGGTGCGCTTTCACGACGTTGAATCCGCAGAGCCGGCAGGTCCCTTTGTCCCGCTTCTTCACCTGCTGACGGACGTACCAGGGGCTGCTCCGAATCTTCCACTCGTGCACGCACGCATCGCTGCAGAACGTGCGGCGCGGCGGCTGGACCGGTACACGGCACCAGCGGCAGACGGGCTCCCCCGCTTCGTTCCGTTCGGGCTTCCCCCACTGATCGGGCGTGACGACGCGCGCGCGGCGGGTGCTCACGAAGCTGATATCGGCGGGTGCCAGGCCTGAGTTTAGGAGCGCACCTGTCCCGGCGGCCGCAGGGATCCCCACGACGGGGCGTGCGACTGGTTCAGATAGCCGTCAGCAACGAGAGCGCAAAGCGCGCATCTTTGTCGATCCACTGATCGCGGATCGCGAATCCCGTCTCGACGGCCATCCGTTCGATCTGATCCGGCTCGTACTTATAAGAGCTTTCGGTCCAGATGCGCTCGCCGGGCTGGAACGCCACGGTCATGTGCGCGGCGTCGATAGTGACGCGCTGCGCGGTGCGGCTGACGAGGTGCATCTCGATGCGCTGCTCGTCCGGATTCCACGCCGCCAGGTGATCGAACGTGTCGAGATCGAAGTGTCCTCCGAGCTCGTGATTGATTCGGACGAGGAGGTTCTTGTTGAACGCCGCCGTCACGCCGAGGGGATCGGCGTACGCGAGCTGCAGTTCGTGCTCACTCTTCACGAGGTCTGCGCCGAGCAGGAGCAGGTCGCCGGGCTGGAGCGCCATTCGGATGCGGCGAAGGAAGTCGAGTGCCGCGGGGGCGTCGAAGTTGCCGATGTTGGATCCGAGCAGCAGCACCAGCATCGGCCCGTCGCTGGTCCGCGCCGCGGCCGCGCGCCGCAGTCCGACTTCGTACGTGGACTGATGCCCGACGACCGAGAAGTGCTGGAGGCCGGTGAGCCGCTGCTCGGTCTGTTCCAGCGCCTGCGAGGAAATGTCGATGAGGTGCACACGCGCCGACCCGCCCCCCGCCTGGAGGGCTTCTGCAAGGACCACCAGCTTCTCGCCGCTCCCGCACCCGAGCTCGACGATCGTGGCCACCTCGTCGTCGCCGAGCGCCGTCACGACCTCGGGGGCATGGGTCGTGAGCAGCGCACTCTCGGCGCGCGTGATCCGGTACCAAGGGAGGCGACAGATCGCCTCGAAGAGGCTCGAGCCCAGCGCGTCGTACAGATATTTCGACTGGAGCTGCTTGGGTGCGAGGGCGAGGTCCCGCCGCACGTCGGCCGCAAATTCCGCCCGGAGCCGGGTTGGGGCGCTGATGATCATGATATCTCTCGGACCTGGAGCTTCGTCCCGGTTCCCTTCGTCCCCGTTCCAACAGCAGGCCGGATCAACCCGCGGTTCTGAACGCCGCGTACACGTAGGGATAGTTGGGGCGGAACCAGTTGCGGAAGCTTCGCCGGAGCAGTTCGCTCGCTGTCGCCGCGGAGCCGCCCTTCATGACGTAGTGCTGCCCGTCGAAGAAGTCCGCCGAGTACTCCGGGTAGGTCGCCATCGGTGAGAATCCCTCGAAGGGACCGAAGACGGTTGACGTCCATTCCCAGCCGTTCCCGACCAGATCGTGCACGCCCCACGCACTGGCGCCCGCGGCGCGCGCCCCGACAGGCACCGGTTCCCAGGACGCAAAGTCGAAGTTCCCGCGTGTCGCGTCGGGCGCAGCGTCTCCCCACGGATAGACGCGCTCCACACCGGAAGGGGTCCCGAATGCGGCGCGATGAAACTCGGCTTCGGTCGGAAGCCGACGGCCCTTCCATCTGGCGTAGGCCGAGGCTTCGGCCTGGCTGACATACACGGGCCAGGACGGCGGCAGCGGAATCAGCTCGAACATCCCGCGCCAGAACCATTGCCCGTTCTCACGGGCCCAGAAGGCCGGCTGCGCGACCTGCTCGCTGTTCATCCACGCCCAGTTCTCGGGGGACCACAGGCTCGCATCCTGGTACCCGCCGGCCTCGACGAACTCGAGAAACCGCGCATTGGTGACGTTGACCGGATCGATGTCGAACGCGGCCACGTGGACCTGGTGCTCGTCGAACTCGTTGTCCCAGCCGAATGTGGCCGTGGCCCTGTTTGCGCCGAGCGTCGCCGCGCCTGCAGGAATTCGTACCGGCGTTTCAGCAGCGGGTCGCGCCGCCGTGGCGAGCTCGTACCGGACGTCCGCCGGCTGGCGCTTCTGGCTGTAAGGGAGCCGATGCCACATGTAGAGCAGCGTCTCCTGGTGCATGGCCTCGTGCTCGAGCGCTGTGTAAAGGGCCTGCCCGTGGTCCATCGCCGGTCGATCCGCCGGCAGCTCCGCCCGCTCGAGCGCCTCGAGCATCGCCGCATCGGCCCGGGCCGCGAACTCCAGCACCTCGGCGCGATCCGGCCAGGCGGTGGAGGCGCCGCTCCGGGGCACGGCAGCCTCCGCGCTGTCGGGATCGATCCCCCGTTCAAAGAGCTTCTCCAGGCGTTCGTCCACGGGCGGTGCGCCGAGGCCGCGGCGAAGCAGCGCGATGATGCTGAACGCCGGGAGGTGCCCCTCGTAAAACACGATGGGATTGCGGAGCGCAATCGGCCGCGAATAATAGGCCGACGGGTCGATCAGATCGAAGATGGCGCGGGACCGCGCGCGATTGCGGCGGTACCATTCCACGACCGATGACCGATCCACCGTCAGCATTCGTGCGACGCCCACAACCCAGTATCCTCCGGCTGTAGTCTTCCGCAAAGTCCCGGGAAGGACGGCGTCATGCGGCATGGCCGCTGCGCTTGCGCGCCGGGGCCTTCTTGCGTGGATGCGATGCCGCCGAGGCACTCCGGCCTGTCTTTCGTTCGCCGCCCGCAGCCGCTTTGCCCTCGAGGCTGGCGCGCAGTCGCGACATCAGATCCACGACATCGGCGGACTGGTGCGTGTCCCGCTCCTGGAGCTTCGGACGCCGGCCCTTGACCTTGCCCTCGATCACTTTCATCAGGTTGTCGCGGTACTCGTCGGTGTACTTCCCGGGGTCCCACTTCGCACTGAGGCTGTCCACGAGCTGCATCGCCATCTTCAACTCCGGCGGCCGGATCCCCTCCGCCGCGGGAAACTTGAACTCACCGAGGTCGGCAAGCTCGTCGGCAAACCGCATCATCGTGAGCACAATCGCGTCGCCGATCGCTTCGACAGCGGCCAGGTGCTGCGCATCGCGGAGGATGATTTTCGCAATGCCGATCTTCCCCGACTGCCGGATTGCCTCCCGCAACAGCGCATACGCCCGGTCGGCGCCTTTCGCGGGCTGGAGGTAATACGGCGTCTCGAAGTACCGCTCGTCGATTTCACCCGGGTCCACGAAGTCCAGGATGTCAATCGTCTTCGTCTTCTCTATGGCGGCGGTCTTGAAGTCGTCCTTCGTGAGGACGACAAACTGCCCTTTCTGGTATTCGTAGCCCTTGACGAGATCCTCCCAGGCGACCGGCTTCCCCTCGGTCTGACACACCCGCTCGTAGCGGACGGGCGCCTCGTCTTTCGCGTGCAGGAGCCGGAATTTGGGCCGATGGTCCCGCACCGCGCTGTACAACTCGATCGGAATATTGACGAGTCCGAAGGCGATGGACCCCTTCCACATGGACCGCGGCATGGCGTACTCCTCTAGGGGTGCGCTGCAGGAAGTTTGCCAGAGCTGGTTCGAGGTTCGGGGTTCGGGGTTCCGGGTTCGGGTTCGGGTTCGGGGTTCCGGGTTCGAGCTGACAGCTCATAGCTGATAGCTGACAGCTAACAGCCGCGATAGCCCCCGTCCTACGACTCTGACCCGCGACGCAGTGCGAGCAGCACCGCGAACACGCCCGTTGCCGCGGCAAGGCCGGCCATGGCGGGTGTGATGCCGTACACACGGGCGCCGCCGAAGACGAACTGGCGCACTACGACTGTCGCGACACCGGCAACGACTGCGCCCATCGCCTCTCGCGACCGCGCGGCCGGCACATACAGGCCACCGACAATCGGGACGAAGAGGCTCACGCTCATCAGGGTGTAGAAGATCGTGAGCGCCGTAATGACGCTTGCGGCGACGAGCGCGACGAGCACCCCAAGCGTGCCGGCGGCGACGGCGGTGATGCGCGTGATCCGGAGCAGTTGCGCATCGGACGCATGCGGCGCGACAAACCGGCGATAGAGATCCTGCGACAGCGATGTCGTGAGCATGAAGAGCGCCGCGTCGGCCGAACTGAGCTCGGCCGAGAAGACGGCTGCGAGCCCGAGGCCGCCGACGACCGCGGGGAGGCCTTCTTTCAGCACCGTCGGCAGGGCGAGCTGTGGTGAGGCGAGCTCCGGAAACCGGACCCGCGCGATCATCCCGAGCACGACGGGCACCATCGCGTACGCCGCGAGGCTGGCGGCGTTCAGGCCGACGCCGACGCGCACCGTGCGGTCGTCGCGCGCGCCGTAAATCTTCTGAAGCAGCCCCGGCGACACGACGAACGCGGGGCCGAGCACGGCGAGATAGAGGATGCCCGACTCACCCCTGTGCCAGAGGCTCCAGTAATCGCGAGTCGGGTGCAGCGCCGCGACAGCGCTCCACCCGCCCGCACGCGACAGCGCGAGCGGCAACGCGATCGCGAATCCGATCAGCTTCACCGTGAGCTGGACGACATTCACCCAGGCAGACGTAAGCAGCCCGCCGGCGGTGAAGTATATGGTGATGAGGAACCCGCCGAGCACGCATCCGGCAGCGAGTCGCAGCCCGACGACAACGTTGAGGATCGTAGCAATCGCGATGAGCTGCGCGGCGAGGATGAAGATGGATCCCGCCCAGAGCAGAACGGACAGTGTCGTGCGGACGCCCACGCCGAAGCGGAATTCCAGGAAGTCGCCGACGGTCCGCAGGTCGTGGGCGGCGGCCGTGCGCCGCATGGCGGGTCCGACCCACAGCGCGAGCACGAGCGAGCCGATCGAGGCAGCTCCGACCCACCAGACCGCCGCGAGGCCGTCGCGATACCCCAGCGCCGCGGCCCCGACGGTCGAGCCCGCGCCGATATTCGCCGCGAGCATGGTCGAGAACAGCAGCCCCGGCCCGAGCGACCGGCCGGCCACGAAGAAGTCACGTGTGGTCCGGACCCGCCGCCCGATCCAGACGCCGAGCGCAATCTGCGCGAGCGAGTAGACGACGAGCAGGATCAGGTAGTACATCTGGGAGATTTCGAAACAGGCAGCAGGCGACTGTAGCGAAAGGGCGGCCGTTTGACAACGCGGCCGATCCAGGCGAGCGATCGAGGCGGAGCTAAAGCTCCGCCCTACGTACACCGCGTGTTGTAATAGGGGCAGGTAGCGCACCCGATGCAGAATCGATCAGCGGAGCACCAGTGATGACCCGCCGCGTCACGTGCGCGGCGGCGGTGATCGCCTTGATGCTGACCAGCCTGCCGTCGACCGCACGTGCGCAGGCGACGGGAAGCATCGCCGGCGTCGTGACGGATCAATCCGGCGCAGTGCTGCCGGGCGTCGAGGTCGTCGCGGTGAGTGCGGCAACCACACAGATCCGCGTCGCCGTCAGCGGCGAAGACGGTCACTTCAGTCTCCCGCTTCTGCAGCCCGGCTTGTACGACGTCAGCGCGACACTCACCGGGTTCACGCCCGTGATGCTTGGGCGGCAGTCGGTGTCGGTTGGCGATACCACGCGCATCAACATCACGTTGACCGTCGGCGTGCTGGCCGACCGGGTGACGGTTTCGGCCGAAACCCCGCTCCTCGAAACCGCGCACGCGACCCTCGGCATCACCATCGACCGGCAGCAGATCCTGGAGTTGCCGCTGAATGGACGCAATTTCACACAGCTCGGCACCCTGATTCCCGGCGTTGTCGCGCCGCCTCCAGCGCTCGGCGGCGGCTCCGGCGATGCCACGCCGGGAGGATTCGGCGCCGCGACGTCGGGCTTCAGCGTGAACGGCATGCGCACCCAGTCGAACAACTTCCTGCTGGACGGCGCCAGCAACAACGACACGTTCAACACGGGCTTCCTCATGCGCCCCCCGCCCGACGCGATCCAGGAGTTCAAGATCCAGACGCATTCGTACAGCGCCGAGTTCGGCCGCAACTCGGGCTCCGTCGTGAACGTTGTGACGAAGGGCGGCACCAACGAGGTGCACGGCGCCGCCTGGGAGTTCAATCGCGACGACGCGCTGCAGGCGAGGAACATCTTCGCCCCGGCGAGCGCGCCGAAGCCGACGCTGAAACAGAACCAGTACGGCGGCAGTGCCGGCGGACCGATCGTCAAGGGGCGGGTCTTCGGATTCGGCTACTACGAGGGGTACCGGAACGTCCGCGGCAACACCTCTGATGTGGTCGTCCTCTCCGACGCGGAGCGAACCGGCATCTTCGGCAGCGCCGTTCGCGATCCGCTGACCGGGTTGCCATTCGCCGGTAACCGGATCCCCCCTGACCGGCTCGCCCCCTCCGCCCTGCAGCTGATCGATCGGTTCGTGCCACGCGCGAACTCCGGGCGGAACCATTACGTCGTCTCTCCCGACGCGACCGACGATCGCGACTCGGCGGGGGCGCGGACGGACGTCCAGGTGAGCGCGAGACACGCGCTGCTCGGGCGCTTCCTGGTGACGCGTACGGATGCGGTAACCCCCGCCATCACGGCTGCCGCGCCGAATACGGCGAAAGCGACGCTGACCGACTACATGGGATCCGACACGTACGTGCTCTCGCCGAACGCGATTAACGTCGCGCGTCTCTCCTACAACCGGATCGATGCGCATCCGACCGTCACGAGCGGCCTCCGGAACGAAGACTTCGGCATCCGCGTGCCGAACACGAACCCGCTCGCGCAGGGCCTTGCGTCAATCCTCGTCAGCGGCCTCTTCACCCTCGGGGACGCACAGCAGCCGTTCGTCAGGCGCGTCAACGACCTCGCGCAGCTCACGGACGACTTCACGCTGACGCGGGGCACCCATGCCTGGAAAGTCGGCGTCGACGCGCGGCGCGAGCACATGCTCATCGCGTTCATCAACCGGCCGAACGGCGATCTCACGTTCAACGGGGTCCACACCGGCAATGCCGCGGCGGATTTCCTGCTGGGCCTCCCCTCCCAGTTCCGACGGACCACGAAGAACCAGGCCCAGGACGGTGTCGGCTGGCTGTACTCGGCATACGCGCAGGACGAGTGGCGCGCTCGTTCGGGTGTCACCGTGAGCGCGGGGCTCCGGTACGAGCTCGCGCAGCCATTCGTGGACGCGCACGATGCCCTGAACGCGTTTCACCCCGGCGTCCAGTCCGTGCGGTTTCCAGACGCGCCGGTCGGCCTCGTCTACCCCGGTGATCCCGGTGTCCCGCGCGGCACGTATAGGACCGATACGAACAATCTCGCGCCGCGACTCGGGGTCGTGTGGGACGTTTCGGGACGCGCGAGCACGACGGTGCGCGCGGCGTGGGGCGTGTTCTACGATGCGCTGGCGGGCCAGGGGGACTTCTTCCAGAACGGCGTGCTGGCGCCGCCGTTCACGCCGCTCGTCGAGATCAATTCGCCGCCGGCCGCCCTCTCGCTGAGCGATCCGCTCGCAAGCGTGACCGGGGGAGGCGCGGCTTTCCCTCCGAACCTCACGATCATCGGCTGGGGACCTGAGTTCCAGACGCCCTACGCGCACCACTTCAATGCCACCGTCCAGCACCAGTTCCGGGGCCGCATCGCGGGTGAAGCCGGTTACGTCGGATCCCGCGGATCGCACCTGCCGATCTTCATGGAGATCAATCCTGGCGTGTACGCGCCCGGTCAGACGACGGTGGGACCGCGGCTGCTGCCGGCCTTCGCGCTCGTGCGTCCGACATTTTCCGCCGCCAGGTCCCGCTACGATTCTGTCCAGGCGAGCGCGCGCATGCGCCCGTCGCACGGCGTCAGCTTCCTCGCCTCGTACACGTACGGGCACGCACGGGATCATTCGTCAGGGTTGAACATCGGGGGCGAGCCCCGCCCGGTCCTGCCGGTGACGATCGGCGATCCGGCATCCTTTGAACGTGCGCTCGCGTACGAGTGGGGTGATGCGTTGTTCGATGTCCGCCATCGCGTCGTTGTCAGTTTCAGCGCGGCGCTCCCGCCGCCGCGCTCGATGGGCGCGGCCCTGGCACATCTCTTCGGAGGGTGGCAGGTGACCGGGATCGTCCAGGCGCAGACCGGGTTCCCGGTGACCCTCACGAATCCGCAACTGGATATCCGGTTCCTGACGAATCGTCCGGACGCGTCGTGCGACCCGAATCGGCACGCGCCGAAGACGGTCACTGAATGGTTCGACACGTCGTGCCTCGTCGCGCGGCCGCTGGCGGAGACGGGCACGAGGCCGGGCAATGCGGGCCGCAACACCATCAGGGGTCCGGGCTTCACGTCGTCGGACCTGTCGATCCTCCGGAACATCGGCGTCGGCGGCGCGCGGCGGATTCAGCTGCGGATTGAAGCGTTCAACGTCTTCAACCAGACGCGGTTCAACAATCCCGGCGGTGCGATCGGCACGCCGACGTTCGGCCGGATCACGTCGGCGGCGGACGGCCGCATCGTGCAGCTCGGAATGAAGTATCTTTTCTAGGACGCGCCAGGACTCATGAGAACGACAAGCCTCGCCGTGGCGCTCGCGCTCTCGCTCGTACCCCACACACCTCCGCAGACCGCCGCCACGGCTCCGAACACGACCCTCACCGCCGTCGAAGGGATCACGGTCGGCCACTTCACCCTGCCGGGGCGGCCAACCGGATGCACGGTCGTGCTGATCGAGGCGGGCGCAACGGCCGGCGTCGAGGTCAGCGGCGGCGCCCCGGCGACGCGCGACACGGACCTGCTGAATCCCACGAAAATGGTCCAGCAGATCTACGGGATCGCGCTCTCGGGCGGCAGCCTGTTCGGCCTGTCGACCGGCGACGGCGTGCTCCGCTACCTGGAAGAAAAAGGGGTCGGGATCCCGTACGGCGGCCGCCACATTCCAATCGTACCGGGCGCCTCGATCTTCGATCTGAGCGTCGGCGACGCCCGGATCCGCCCGACGGCTGACTGTGGCTATCGGGCAGCCCAGGCCGCAACATCCGCTCCCGTCGTCGAAGGCAGCGTCGGTGCGGGAGCAGGCGCGACGCTCGGAAAGATCAACGGGATGGAACATGCGATGAAGAGCGGCGTCGGGAGCGCGGCGCTTCGGCTGCCGGACGGCCTCATCATCGCGGCCCTGGTGATCGCGAATCCCCTGGGGGACGTCATCGACCCGGCGACGGGGAAGATCGTCGCGGGTGTGCGGACGACGGCCGGCGACGCGTTCGCCGACGCCCGGGCGCTGGTGCACGCGGGGCTGCCCGCGTCGAGGCGCGGCGACAACTCGACGATCGGCGTCATCGCGACCAACGCGACACTCACCAAGGCGCAGGCGTCTTCGCTCGCGCAGCTCGCAGACGACGGGTACGTGAGGGCTATCTGGCCGATTCACACCCGTGTCGACGGGGATACCGTCTTCGCTGTTGCGACGGGCACGCTTGCGGGTGAGCGCGACATGCTGACGCTCGGGGCGCTCGCGGCCGATGTGATGGCGACGGCCGTCCTGCGCGCCGCCACCGAGGCCACGGGGCTGCCGGGCCTTCCTGCGGTCCGCAATCTGGGCGGCGGGCCTCCGCGTATGAAGCCGTGAGTCACCGCGCGCACATCGATCGCCGGGAGTTTCTCCGCGCCACCGGCGCCGCCGGCGTTTCGCGGCTGCTCCTCCGCCCGGCGGCTCCGCTGACAGCGGGTGCGGCCGTGCGCCAGGGTGCGCCGGCCATCATCGCGGCCCCGGGCTCCCGGCCCGACACACCCTTTGGCGTTGCGGCAGGCGACGTGTCGAGCGACGGTCACGCCGTCATCTGGAGCCGGGCGGATCGGTCCGCGCGGATGTTCGTCGAGTATGCGACGACCGAGCGGTTTGCGGACGTTCGCCGCGTCCGCGGCCCGGCAGCCATCGAGACGTCGGACTTCACGTCGCGCACGGTCCTGAGGGACCTGCCGCCGGGCCAGCGGATCTTCTACCGGGTCCTCTTCCAGGACCTCTCGGACCTGCGCGTCTGGAGCCAGCCCGCGAACGGCAGCTTCCAGACGCCGTCCGCGGGGCCGCGCGACGTCACGGTGGCGTGGTCGGCCGACACGGTGGGACAGGGCTGGGGCATCAACCCCGAATGGGGCGGGCTGCGGATGTACGACACGATGCGCCGCGCCGAGCCGGACGTGTTCGTCAACGTCGGCGACACGATCTATGCGGACCAGCCCGTCCTGCCGGAAGTGACGCTCGACGACGGATCCACCTGGAAGAACGTCGTCACCCC
>JBBWZJ010000038.1:0-3538 GCA_039648985.1 Acidobacteriota bacterium
GCACAGGTGATCGGCGTGTTGGGCTGTGCGGGGGCGGGCGCGGCCCTGCTGCCCCTGACGGAGGATCACGATCACGACGTGGCGCAGGCAGCGACCCGGGCGCTGCAGCAGCTGAAGATGTCTCGCCCCTAGTCTGTCGATGGCTGTTCTGCCGCGCGATTTCTACGCGCGACCGACGCTCGAGGTGGCGCAGGATCTCATCGGCGCCGTCTTCGTGCACGACTCGACCGCCGGACTCGCATCCGGTGTGATCGTCGAAACAGAAGCCTATATCGGCGAGTCGGATCCCGCCTGTCACGCTGCGCCGGGCCGCACCGCGCGCAATGCACCCTTGTACGGCCCCCCCGGGTTTGCGTACGTGTATCTGAACTACGGGATTCACTATCTGGTGAATGCCGTCACCGAGCCCGACGGCTGGCCGGCCGCCGTGCTCATTCGCGCGCTCGAACCTTTAGAGGGGGAAGCGCTGATGCGCCGCCGCCGTGCCCGCGGGACCGGTCGTCCTGCGCGGAGCTTCGCGTCGGCGGATCTCTGCAGGGGCCCCGGAAACCTCACGCGCGCGCTCGGAATCACGCTGCAGCAGAACTCGTCGGATCTCACGAGTGGACCGCTGCGCATCGAAGATCGTGGATTGCACCGCCGTGCGATCGCGTGGACGCCGCGCATCGGCATCAGGGTGGGCGTGGACTCGCCGTGGCGCTGCGTCGCGGCCGACAGTGGATCGGTGTCGGGTCCGGCACTCAGACGGATGCGGCGCGTGGAAGGGTCCTAGCCGCGGCGTCTCTGGATGCTTGCTTTCACAATCGGAACCTTGATCGTGAGCGGCTTCCGCTCGCGCAATAGTCCGAGCGTGGCTGTCGATCCGATCTTCGCGTCCGACAACATCCGCTCGAAGTGCGAGGCGTCGTCAACGGGGGTCCCGTCGAAGCTGGTGATGATATCGCCCGGGCGGATTCCGGCGGTATAGGCGTCGGAACGCTGCTGCACGCCGACGACAACCGCGCCGTGCGTATTCGGCGCACCGAGCTGCTCGGCGATCATCGTCGTCAGCGACTGTACGCTGATGCCGGGGATGGTACCCCGCTGGACCATGCCGAACTTGATCAGGTCCTGCATGACGTGACGCGCGAGATTGCTCGGGACGGCAAAGCCGATGCCCTGGTAACCGCCGGTTTCGGTGAAGATCGCGGTGTTGATGCCGATGAGCTCGCCGCGCCCGTTAATCAGGGCGCCCCCCGAGTTGCCCGGGTTGATCGCGGCGTCCGTCTGGATGAAGTCCTCGTACGTCGCGAGCCGCCCTTCGAGGCTGCGGCCCGTCGCGCTGACGATACCGAGGGTGACTGTCTGGTTCAACTGGAACGGGTTGCCGATCGCGAGGACCCATTCGGCGATTTTCAGCTTCGACGAATCGCCCCAGGGCAGCACCGGGAGGTTCGTCGCGTCCACCTTCAGCACGGCGATGTCGGTCGCTTCGTCCACGCCCACGACCTTCGCGCGCAGCTCCCGCTTGTCCGGCATCGTGACGGAGACCTCGACCCCCTCGGCGACGACGTGATTGTTCGTGAGGACGTAACCGTCGGGCGAGACGACGACGCCCGACCCGAGGCTCTGGGCACGGCTTTCGCGATAGCCGAATGCATCGTTGCGATCGTCGAAGAAGAAGCGGAAGAACGGGTCGTTGGCAAAGGGGGAGTTGGGGGTCCGGACCACCTGCGTGGACGAGATGTTGGTCACGCTGCCGATCGCGCGCTGCGCCACGACCGTGAGGTCGGGCATTCCGCCGGTGATCGCCGGCGCCGCCTGCGCGTGCGGGACTGCGGCGGCCGACTGCGGGCCCGGGGCGGCCGACGTCTCGTCGGCCGTGCGCATCCGCCCGGTCAGCACCAGGCCGGCTGCAAGGCCGAACGTCACACACGACATCACGACGGCGGTTCGACGGAACATCACTGGACCTCGATCTTGCGAACCGGCGCGGGGGGCACCTTCGGCAGGATCACCGTCAGCACGCCGTTCTGCAGGTCGGCCGACACGGCCCCCACGTCAATCGCCGCAGCGAACTCGAACGTGCGGCCGAATGCACCGTGACCGCGTTCGACCTGGTGGAAGTGCAGCACGTCGGTGGCGGCATCAGGCCGTCCCGTGCGGTGTCCCCGGATGGTCAGCCGCGAGGATTCGAGCGCCAGCTCGATGTGCTCGCGAGCGAGGCCCGGCAGCTCCGCGGCGACGACGTAGCGGTCCGGGGTTTCGTAAACGTCGATGGGCGGCGTCCAGGCGTCGGCGCTGTGAGCGGAGAGGCGTTCGAGCCGGTCCTGCCAGGCGCGCAGGTCGCGCAACGGTTCCCACGGCATCCGTCGATCGTAGCACCGCTCCCCATGCGTGTGCTACGATCCGCGGGTTCCGGGCGGAGATTCATGGCTTCCATCAACGCGACACGGCTGAAGAAGGGGATGCTCGTCAAGATCGGCGCGGATCTGTTCCGCGTGCTCGAGCTCCAGCACGTCACCCCGGGGAACCTGCGGGGGTTCGTGCGGATCAAGTTCCGGAACATCCGCAACGGGTCGCTGTCCGATCAGAAGCTCCGGTCCGAAGACACGCTCGATCGCGCCGTGCTCGATGAGCGGGAGATGCAGTATTTGTACAAGGACGGCGAGTCGTTCCATTTCATGGACACGACGTCGTTCGAGCAGCTGCACATCGACGCCGAAGCGCTCGGTGATTCGGTGGACTATCTGATCCCCGACGCGCTCATCAAGGTGGAGTTCTACGGCGACGAGCCGGTCGGCATCGAGCTGCCCCCGACCGTGGACCTCGTGGTCGAGGACACGGCGCCCGGGATCAAAGGCGCCACCGCGAGCAACCAGATCAAGCCCGCGCGGCTCGAAACCGGGCTCGTGGTCAATGTGCCCCCATTCGTGAACACCGGCGACAAGGTGCGCGTCAGCACGGACACGGGCGAGTACCTCTCCAGGGCCTAGCACGTGCGACGTGCCACGTGCTACGTGCGACGGCCACGTGCTACGAGCAGCATCCGGTCGCACGTTGCACGTTGCACGTGCCACGTGGCACGTGTTTGAACGTTGATGGACGAATCCCTCCCCCGTCAGAACTCCGGCTGGATCGAAGTCATCACCGGGAGCATGTTCAGCGGGAAAAGCGAAGAGCTGATTCGCCGGCTCCGCCGGGCGCAGATTGCCCGGCGGAAGGTCCAGATTTTCAAGCCCGGAATCGACAACCGGTTCGCGGACGATCACATCATCTCGCACAGCGAGATGCGCATCCCGTCCGTCAACCTGTCGTCCTCGCGCGAGCTGCTCGATCAGGTCCTGCCGGACACGGAAGTCGTCGGCATCGACGAAGGACAGTTCTTCGACGCCGAGCTGCCGGCGGTCTGCAGTGCGCTCGCGGACCAGGGCAAGCGCGTGATCGTCGCGGGGCTCGACCAGGATTACCTGGGGAAGCCGTTCGAGCCGATGCCGCAGCTACTGGCCATCGCGGAGTACATCACGAAGACGCTGGCGATCTGCATGGTCTGCGGATC
>JBBWZJ010000042.1:0-8041 GCA_039648985.1 Acidobacteriota bacterium
CCAGGCACGCCGCCGCACCCGCCGCTCCGATGCAGATCGCGGCCCCGGTCGAAGAAGCCTTCACATTCGCCGTGACCGCGACGAGGCCGACAGCCGCGGCGATGATGACGAGGCCGAAGCCGAACAGAATGGCCCGGAGAAAGACGTTCGTGCGACGGAGGTCCACCGTCAAACCTGGCGCCAGCCGCGCGTACTGAGCCGCGTCGATGAGGCCCGAATGCATCCAGTCGCGCGCGAGCCGCCCCGACCGAATCGTGCGTTCCACGTCCTCGCTGTAGCGTCTCATTCCGTGCGCCCGAAGCGGCGCGCCAGCACCGCAAGCGTGACGATCACGAGTGTTCCGGTGATGAAAAAGTACGCGAGAAATGCTGTCGCACTCCCGAGGTGCGGCAGCACTGCGCGCGTAATCCCCGCATAGCCGTAAACAGTGCCGTACGCGACGAACGCGAAGCGGCGAAACCGGACGCCCAGACCGATTGCCGAGAGCGACAGGACCACCAGCCCGATCAGGTACAGCCCATGACTCTGCCCAGCGCTGGCCCCGGACACGAAGGCAGAGAAGACGGCATTCGCGGCAATGTGCAAATACGCTTCGAAGAAGTGGGGTTTTATCGCCTGTCGATACAGCGCGGCGCCTGTGGCGGCGACGATCGCGCCGTAGGTAATGGCCGACAGGCGAAGCGCATCCGGAGACGTGAAACCGAACGCCGGCAGCTTCAGGCCGAACCACCCGGCCAGCGACGTCAGAGCCAGCGAAAGGACGAAACGGTTGTCGAAGCGGTACGCCAGGACGGCGAAGACACCGACGGTCGCGAGCAAGCCGTTGTCCGAGTGCTGTCTGGCCCATTCGAATCGGAACGCCAGGTAACCGACCAGCACTGACAGCGCGAGGCAGCCAAGGTACAGCACGTAGTCGAAGGCGAGGTTCGGCGATTCGACCTGGGTGTGAGCGTATGGAGCGGCGTGACGCAGGCAGTACGCGACAGAGCCGGCGAATATCAGAGACAGCGTCGCGATGACAAAAGGATCGCCGAGATTCGTGAAGTAGGTCCGGATCGTCCACCCGAGGCCTCCGACGAGCAACAGCACGCCTACGTACAGCGCGGCGCTCAGTTCGACATAGACAGACAACCGTTCCCCGCGCACCAGCTCGGAAAGGCTCGCGTACTGCACGTCGTCGATCACGCCTGCCAGTTTCCAGCCACGCAGCCGGTCGAGAGTCGTCATGCGGCAGATTGTAGGCCCACACGGATCAAAAGGGTGGCTGTTATTTCGCTCGCGCGCAATTCAAAATGGCGTGTGGCAATCCACATCGGCACCTCGGGCTGGAGCTATGCGCACTGGACCGGCGTGCTCTATCCGGAGGGCTTGCCCGTCGGACGCCGGCTCGATTGCTACATGTCGCGTTTCGAGACCGTCGAGCTCAACGCGAGCTATTACAGGTGGCCGTCGGATGCGGCGTTCGCCTCGTGGCGGCGGCGGCTGCCTGCGGACTTCCTGCTTACCGTCAAGGCGCCCGGCGCCTTGACGCACGTCAAACGGCTCTACGGTCCCGAGCCATGGCTCGCGCGAATCAATGGCGGGCTCTCGCGCCTGGGGCGGAATCGCGGCGTGCTGCTCGTGCAGCTCCCACCCGGAGCGTCGATCGACGAGGCGCGACTCGCGTATTTCCTCGAACGGATTCCTTCCACACTGAGAGTCGCGGTGGAGTTCCGGAATGCGACATGGCACCTCGAGGCCGTCTTCGCTCTGCTCGAGCGGCACGGCGCCGCTTACTGCGTCATGAGCGGCGCCCGGCTGCCGTGCGTACTTCGTGCGACGGCACCCTTTGTGTACGTGAGGCTGCATGGTCCTGATCCCGACTCGCTCTACAGGGGATCGTACCCGGACAATGATCTGCGGTGGTGGAGCGATCGGATCCGCGAGTGGGATGCGGCCGGGCGTGATGTGTTCGTCTACTTCAACAACGATGGAGAGGGCAACGCCGTCAGGAACGCGCTGACGCTGAAAGGCTTTCTCGCAGCGCAGACGTAATCAGCGTCGAACGCGCAGCGGCCTCGTGAATTTACCCACCGGATCGTCGAAGATCTCCGGATTCGGTGGAACATCGGCAGGACGGGCGCCGCGGACCAGTTGCGAGAGCGTAGACGCAACGATCATCGCAACAGCGTGGACAGTCGGCGTCTGTTCCCGCCCGTCCTGGAATTCCATCGCCAGGACACCCGCGCACCCTTCAGGCTCCAGCAGCGGCACCACGAGGGCGCCGCCCCTCTGATCGTGCCCGACAATGGCGCACGTCTGCGCCGAGCGGAACGCTGCCGCGGTCGGATTGTCGGCGTCGCGGCTCACGGTGGGTAACTGCGCCAGCACCTGGTCCGAGTAGCCGTGGACGAGAGCCGGCCTGAGCTCGCCGGCCGTATCGTGCCAGAGCCATACGATCAGACCGCTGACGTCGAGGATCCTGGCGGCCTCCTGGAGCAGCGGCGGGAGCTCTCGTGCGTCCAGGACACATCCAAGCCTGGTACACAGATGTGCAACGGCGAGGAGATCGGGAGGCGGCGGGGGTGGTTCCGCAGCGGCCACCTGCGCAACCGCCGGCGTGAGCTCGTCGACACCGTCGTCGTTCACAGGCTCGACCACCACGTCGTTGAAGCTCTCGACGACCACGGCGTCGGCCACTCTTTCAACGCGCGGCACTCCTTCAAGGCGCGGCACTGCTTCAACGCGCGACACTGCTTCACGGGGACCGACAGTGTCACGGCGCGCGATTACGTCACGGGGAGCCTCGGCGATCGTGTGCTGCGGGGGCGGCTCCGGAGCAGACGGTACGATGATCTCCGCTCGGCTCGGCGCGGCCGGGGCCGCAGCTCTGGGAATTCCCGGACTCTGAGCGGCGGGCCCGCGGCCAAGACGCGACAGCGATACGATGGCAGACCCGACGATGTTTCGCAGCCTCGTCGGCGGCCCTCCGCCCGCCGGACCGTTGTCGGTCGGCGATCCCGGGGCGCTCGCGAACGCGGCGACTTCCTCCGGGTCTGGATGGAGCTCGACGAACTCGCGGACGACGACGTCCGGGTTCAGCCCGATGGCGTGAGCGTAGGCGCGAATAAAGGCACGACGGTAGATGCCGGAGGGCCAGTGCGTCACGTCGTCGCGCTCCACCGCTTCGAGCAGCGACAGCTTGATCTTGAGGTCCTCGGCTATCGCGGTGAGCGCGATCCCCTGTTCCTCGCGCCGGAGGCGAAGCCGCGTGCCAAAGCTAACGGCCATCTGGCATGCCTTGTCTGGCCACGAGGCCCGCCCCCGGGCGGTCGCGGTCGGAAGAGCGCTGCGTGTGCGTCATGGCTGGGAGGCGTCATCCACGTCCGGCGCGATGCGCCGGCATCCGGATGGCCTGGAGGCGAGAGTAGCAACATGCGTGCAGCGCTTCAAGGGTGGAGACGCCCCGGGGACATGAATTCCTGCTGCGGCCGAGCTGAGCGCGCGGGCTCTCGACGCACGCCCCGCGGGAGCGCGCTCGAAGCTGCGTGGCCCGATGAGGGCGCTAGGTCGAAGCACATCTCCACGTCCCACGTAGAGCGCCAGAACCTCACCATGCGATGTCGATGCGTCGGTTCACGCGGCTGACGAATGCGTTCAGCAAGAAAGTCGAGAACCACGCGGCCGCCGCCGTGGCGCTCTACTTCATTTTTTACAACTTCGCGCGCGTCGAACAGACGCGAGTGACGCCGGCGCTGGAGGCGGGAGTGGCGCATCATGTCTGGTGCGTGGAAGAAATTGTCGAACTGCTACGATAGGAGCTGCCATGTGGGCCATGCTACTCGGACTCCTCTCCCGGTATCGGCATTCAGTTGCTCGACTCTGGAGGAGCGGTCCGTTCCCGTCCGACGGCGACGACCAGCCCGACGACTCGGGCTCCGCTGTCCGCGTTCCACTCCGTAGAGGTCCTAGCGGTAGAAGTTCTGCTATTGCACTCACAGAACCAGAGGAAGCAACCGGGGAAATTAATGCAGTTGGAAAAGTCCGTCACCGGACTGGAAACTCCCGCCCAAACTGACCCACTACCCAAGGGCGCGCTGCGTGGCGCGTCCATCACCCCTCCCATACAATCGGCACTGTGATGCATGCGGTGCGGCTCCGGGCAGTCCCGATGATCCTGTTCTGTGCGACCCAGCTCCTCGTCGCGTCGCCTGAGCCCCAGGCGCCGCCTGACGGGAGCCTCGGTCTGGAATTCATCGACACCGGCTTCGAGAACGCGTCACCCTTGTGGTACGAAGTTGCCGGCGACGTCGTCAGGATCAACCTTCTCTACGACCATGAACGGTCGTCGCCGAATCGCGCCGCCGGTCACATCCACTTCCTCATACACGCGCGGCCTGGCTCGAAGCTCACGCTCGAGTTCCTGAATCTCCAGAACGTCTGGAACGGCCTGGCGGCATCCGTCGCCAGCGAGCTCAAAACGCTTTCGGTGTCCGCCGACGGCAGCGCCTGGAGAACGGTCCCCACTGACAGTCTTCCCGGGAATCGAGTGCAGCTCAGAGTCGAGATGCGCGGTCCAAAGCTCTACGTCGCCCGTCTCGAACCGTATCGGCTGTCGGACCTCGATCGACTCCTCGCTCGGATCCGCGGAAATCCGCTGGTGGAGATTTCGTCGATCGGCAGGACCGTCGGAGGGCGCGACCTCGAAATGATTCGGATCGGCCATCCGGCCGCCACTTACCGCGTGTTCGTGCGCGCGCGTGCGCATCCCTGGGAAGCGGGCAGCAGCTGGGTGGCGCAGGGCCTCATCGAGCGGCTGTTGAAGGATGACGAGGAAGCGAAGAAGTTCCTCAGGGTCTTCAGCCTGTACGTCCTGCCCATGGCGAACAAAGACGGTGTCGCCCGCGGCGGCACCCGGTTCAATCTCAATGGAAAGGATCTGAACCGCAATTGGGACGCGCCTGCGGATGCCGCGCTGGTGCCGGAGAACGCAGCTCTCGAACGGTGGCTGGAGAGGATGATTGCGGCGGGACACGGTCCGCATCTCGCGCTCGAACTGCACAACGACGCCACCGGCCTTCTTCATATCAGCCGGCCGCCCGTGCCGCAGCTGGATCGCCACCTCGCACGCATGGCAATTCTCGAGGAGCTGCTGCGGAAGCACACGTGGTTCACCGAAGGGACCACCGCGGCGGCCTTCCGGAATACCGGCACGCTTGGAGATGGCTGGCTCGAGCGCTACGGCGTCGACGCGGCCATTCACGAGTTCAACTGCAACTGGATCGGGGGGCTGAAGGACTACCCCTCTGCCGCGCACTGGATGGAGTACGGCGCCAAGCTCCCCGCCGTATTCCACGATTACTTTGTTCGTGTAAGGCCGTGAGCCTCGGCAATGGCTGCCAGACCGGCGTGAGCGATCCGTCCGAACCGCGCCGTGCGGACCCTGCTCGGTGCGCCTGACTGGCCTTTTACCTCACGTACCAGTGGCCGGCGATCGTCACGCTGAGCCGCTCTGGCTCGAACCCGGCGGAAGCTTTCGGGAATCGCCGGTATCCGAGTTCCACACTCACGCCGAACCGGGGCACGCTGGCGAATGTCAGTTCGCTGCCGCCGAAGACCCGGACTCCAATCGCGCTCTCTCGCGTCCGGTCCACGAACACGGGTGCTGACACCTTCAACGTCTGTCGGGCGAAGCTCACCACCGACCCCACGTATGGCCGGATCCAGACGTAGTCCGTGACACGATCGAACAAGCCGTAGAGGACGCCAGGTTCCAGCCGGATCGATGTCAACCTGCCGCCGGCGACATCGCTCGGCATCGCATCACGCGCGACCGCGACCTGCATCCCCAGATGGTCGGTGCGCCACGCGCGCGCCGTCGCCCCGAAGCCGCTCCTCGACCCGACCAGCGCCCCGAGGCCGACGATGTGCGTGATCGGCGCGCCGTTTGGTCCACCGCTCACTGCCATGCGCTCGCGCACGGCGGTGCCGGCCACCGGCTGACTCATCGACGTTGGGTACGCAGCTGCCGCGGTGCCCGCGCCAGGTGCAGAAGAAGGTCGCGGCGACAGGTTCGCGGGGGTCGGTTCAGCGCTTGCGCCACCAAGACGTCCCATCGTCATGTGCACGTACGCGACTCCGTCAGGCGCGCCCGGCCAGACAACTCGTGCCCAGCTTCCGAGATTGCGCGAAACCCGCAGAACGGTGCCGCTCGAAACGTGACCGATGATCGGCGTGGCGATGCTCGGGCCTTTGTGAACGTCAGCGGACGGGACGGTGACCGTGAACGCCGCCTCCTGAGCCGCGGCCAGCACCGGATTGAGCGTGAGCGCAAGCACGACGACAGCAATGCGACGAAGCATGTTGACCCTCCTAGGTTATCCGCGCTGAACACGCTGCCGCGCACGGGAGCCCGAGGTACGAATCCGGTTCGTCAGTGACGGTTTTGACAGGGCCGGCCCCGGGAATGCGCCGCAATTTGCGCAGATCGCCTCAGGACGAAACGGGGAGCAAGAAGCTTTCCGGCGCAGCGGGCTGAGTCCGCGCTGCAGGCGGAAGGACGCTCGCCCTCGCTACTGGATGATTATTTGTTCTTTCCTGGTGTAGGCGGAATCGGCGTGACCGGTGTCGCAC
The DNA here is from genome assembly GCA_039648985.1 of Acidobacteriota bacterium. Classification (GTDB taxonomy): domain Bacteria; phylum Acidobacteriota; class Vicinamibacteria; order Vicinamibacterales; family 2-12-FULL-66-21; genus JALZOC01. Next base: position 6,613 of record JBBWZJ010000042.1, read on the forward strand.
GATACCCCTGTCGCGCACGGACCGTGACGGTCGGCCGCGTTACCTTGACCGACACGCGACGGAACGTGCCGTCGAGGGCCGGGTTCGTCGATTGGTAGGCGAGCAAGTAGTACGTCGAGCGATCTTGCTGCATGCGCGCGACGCCGGCACCGAGGTCGTTCGTGTTGGAAACAAGGAAGCCGCCGGTCTCGTTCGCCAGACGCCCGAGAACCGCAGCGGCGCGAGACTCGACGACCTGTTGCTGCCGCTCCAAATCCTTCGTCCACGGCCCGTCCCCGCGGGGCACGTCGCCAACGCCCTGCGCGCCAGCGAGATCGAGCTCACGGGCCACCTCCGCCTCCTGGCTGTGGACGCGTAACCCGGCGGCATCGACGGTGTAGATGCTGACATTGGCGCTGTTCGCGCGGATGATGAGTTCATCCAGGAGCGATTTGACGCGCGCGGTCACGGTCAGCGCCTCGGAGAAGTAGAGAATCGTCTTACGGCCTGGAAGTTCACGCATTGCCTCTACTGTGGCGCGCAGGCCGGCGATCGACGCCTGCCCGTTCAGTTCGTCGAGCAGCGCTCGGTAGCTCTTCTCCATGTGGAGCAACACCCTCAGAAGACCGAGCTCACCACTTCTTGCGTTCTCAACGGCGGCCATGTCCCGCAATGAATCAGGTCCTGTGAAACCAGCGGGCTGGTCGGCACCAACGGTCGGCGGCGTCGCAGGCTGGAATCGCGCGATCCTCGCGTCAGGCACTTCCGTACGAGTGTTGGTCGGCACGGTCATCGTCATGCGATCGAGACCGTGGCCAAATACTTTGGGATCGTTCGTGAACGGCGCGAACGTCACCAGCGACAGATCGGCCATGAACATCCCCGCGTAGTCGTTCGGGGGTGAGATCGTGCGGAGATACGCAAGTGCCGCCTGCCGCGCGGCCGGCCGAGCCTCTGTGGTTAGCCGGTCAAACAGGAGAGCCGTCACGGATATGGGCGGCGGTTCTGCCGTCACTTGAAGATCGGTAGTAGCCGGGGACGCGGGCATTGTCGTCATGGCCGTGACCGCTGACGTGATTGGCGGAACGAGCACACCGGGTGCCAATGCTTGCGCCGACGTTGCGCCCGTTCGCACGAGACGTGCGGACGTCAACTGCTGCCGCACGCCGTTCTCTTTCAGCTCGAAATCGTGCGGTGACAGGTCCAGGACCGGCTGTCCCTTGCGATCGACGACGCTGACGTCGATTAACACTCCAGCCGTCGCGGTCCTGATTGCGGGCGTCTGCCCCCCACTCTGCATGGCGCTGAACGCTCCGCCACACACAAGCACGCCGGCTGTAATTGTCCCGAGAGATCGCATCGGATCCTCCTTACCGCAGGCGGGCAGACCTGGACTCACTCATACGCTCGGGGCTTCGAACTGCATGTCATTTGTCGCGTATTGGCATGT
>JBBWZJ010000066.1:0-27537 GCA_039648985.1 Acidobacteriota bacterium
TCTCCCCCCGAAGTTTTCCACAACTGTGGAAAAAACTGTGGAAAAGCACAGATTTACCGGCTCCTCAGGACGAGTTCTGCTGCCTGGCACGGCGATCGCAGCCCGGTAATGCAAAATACGGCCTGAATTCGAGGTTTTCGGCGCAGCGGCGGGCTTTATTCAATTGCTCTCGCGGTGAGGCGAAAGTCCTGGAAAGCTCAACAAACCGACGGCAGACGATCATGGCGGGCAGCAGCATCTGGGACCAGGTCCTCGCTCGAATCGAGACCAAGGTCAACCGTCACATCTTTTACACGTGGTTCAAACCGACAGCCTTCGTCGCGGACGACGGGCTGCTGCTGCGGGTGCGGGTGCCGAACGGGCTGTTCCGCGACTGGCTGACGAAGCACTATGCGGCCGTGCTCGACGAGGCGCTCGGCGAGATCGACCGCAAGGGGACGGCTGTCGCGTTCGTCACCGAGGATGCGCCCGTCCCGCTCGAGGCTCCCAAGCCGCCTGTCGAACCGGCTCTCGCTGACCTCTCCCCCGCCGCCGTTGCCGCGGCGGAGATCACCGACCCGGACATCGTGGAGGCTCCCTCGGGCAGCCTGGCTCCCCGCTACTCCTTCGAAACCTTCATCGTCGGATCGTCGAACCAGTTTGCTCATGCGGCGTGCCGCGCTGTCGCGGAGGCTCCCTCCCGGTCCTACAACCCGCTGTTCATCTACGGTGGCGTGGGGCTCGGGAAGACGCACCTGATGCATGCCATCGGGCACTACGTGCTCAACCATCTCAAGACGCTGAAGCTCACTTACATCTCGTCCGAGCGGTTCATGAACGAGATGATCAACGGCGTCCGGTACGATCGCGTCCTCGACTTCCGTGAGCGCTATCGCAGCGTCGACGTGCTGCTCGTCGACGACATTCAGTTCCTCGCCGGGAAGGAAGGCACGCAGACGGAGTTCTTCCACACCTTCAACGCGCTGTACGATTCCCAGAAGCAGATCGTCATCAGCAGCGACCGCCCGCCGCATGAAATCCCACAGCTCGAGGAACGGTTGCGCTCACGGTTCGAGTGGGGGCTCATTGCTGACATCCAGCCTCCTGACCTCGAGACCAAGGTGGCGATTCTCAAACGGAAAGCCGAGTCCGAAGGCGTGCCGCTGCCTGATGACGTCGCGCTGTATATCGCGGGCAAGATCAAGTCGAACATCCGGGAGCTCGAGGGATCACTCATCCGGCTTGTCGCGTATGCGTCACTCACGGGCCGGGAAATATCGCTGGGGCTTGCGCAGGATGTTCTGCGGAATGTCCTGCAGCACGACGAGCGCGCGGTCACCATTGAAGGCATCCAGAAATATATCTCGGACTATTACCAGCTGAAGCATGGGGAACTGAAGTCGCGGAACAACTCGAAGTCGATTGCGATGCCGAGGCAGATTGCGATGTACCTCTGCAAGTCGCTGACGAATGCGTCGCTGCCGGAGATAGGAAAGAGCTTCGGTGGCAAGCACCACTCGACCGTCATCCATTCGATAAAAAAGATCGAAGGGCTCCGTCGGATCGACGGAAATTTCAACACGCTTATCAACACCTTCCTCGAGTCGTTTCGCTAGACAAAGCGATGCGCCAAACGGTTTTCCACAGCTCGCCGCCCGAGGTGCTGCTGATGAAATGTGCGCGTCGCTCTGGCCCCGGGTTATGCACCGGTGGCCTCCCGAAAACCCGCCGCGGACAGCGGCCCGTGTCCACAGTGTAAGTAACAGAACTGCAAGGGTTAACAGGCCGTTTTTGTGTTTTCAACACCACCTCTTTATTGTTATAATTCTTTGTTCTCTAGATCTCCGTATTCATTGAAGGGATAAGAGCGTCAGCCATGCCGGTCGCGGACCGGCGCCGGATCGGCGCGCTTTGTCCCGAGAGGTCAGCCCGACATGGAACTGGTTGTACGCAAGACCGACCTGCTGCGCGAACTGCAACTGTTCCAGGGCATTGTTGAGCGCAAAAACACGATTCCAATCCTGGCCAACGTGCTCATCGAGGCCGACGGCGATAAGGTCCGGCTGCTCGCGACGGACCTCGAGGTGGGCCTGCGGAGCACGTGCGCGGCGTCGGTGACCAAGAGCGGCTCACTTACCCTGCCCGCCAAGAAGCTGTACGAAATCATCAAGGCGCTTCCCGAGACCGACATCCGGATCGAAGAGGACAAGAACGGCGTGAAAGTCGCGGCGGACCGGTTCGACTCGCGCATGCAGACGCTGCCGCGCGAGGATTTTCCGACCCTCCCCGACGGCACCGGCGTCTATAGCGCCGCGCTGCCGCGCGATGTCCTCAAGCACATGGTCTCGAAGACGCAGTTCGCGATCACCGGCGAGGACACGCGGTATTTTTTGAACGGCGCGCTCTTCATCCTGCGCGCCGACTCGATGAGCCTCGTGTCGACGGACGGCCACCGCCTCGCGCTCATCACCGTGCCGCGGCCCCCAAAGACCGGAGCGAAGGACAAGGACAAGGCGGCGGACGAAGTCCGGGTGATCCTGCCGCGCAAGACGCTGATGGAGCTCGGCCGGCTGCTCGGCGAAGGCGGCGAGGGGGAGATCCAGTTCGAGCGCGGCGAGAACCACCTGTTCTTCGAGGTCAGCGGCCGGCTGCTCATCTCCAGAATGATCGACGGCCAGTTCCCCGCCTTCGAGCGCGTCATTCCGAAGGGGAACGACAAGCGGATCGACTTCGACCGCGATCGGCTCACGAACGCGGTGAAACGGGTCGCACTGCTGTCGAACGAGCGCTCGCGCGCGGTGAAGTTCCAGATCGACAAGGGAAAGGTCGAGATTGCGTCGAGCAGCCCCGAGTTCGGGGAGGCCAAGGAAGTGTTGATGGTCGAGTACGCGGGTGCACCGGTCACCATCTGCTTCAACGCGCAGTATGTGCTCGACTTTCTCAGCGTCGTCGAAACCGATTCGGTCGGGCTCGAGTTCAAGGACGAGATGAGCCAGGCCGTGATGAAGCCCGTCGGGGCGGAGGGGTACGACTACACCTACGTCATCATGCCGATGCGGGTCTGACACGATCGCGTCGCCGGATTAACAGTCGCGCCGACCGCGAATCGGCGGGCTGCCGATTCGGCGCCGTCACGGCGCGTGCGTAAGTCGCCGGCCGCTTAATGTGGCGGGCGGCCGGACAACGATAGAACCCATCACCTGAATGTCTCAAACCGAACCTCAGAACGAACCGACGCGGCCTTCGCCGGCGGGTCCACAGGATCACGCCGCGCCAGCCGATCGCATGGCGCCCGCGGACCACGCGGCCGCCGGTGCGAACGGCAACGGCACGGGCGCCTCGGACGACTACGGCGCCGACAAGATCAAAGTCCTCGAAGGGCTGGAAGCCGTCCGCAAGCGTCCGGCGATGTACATCGGGTCCACGGGCGCGGCAGGTCTGCACCATCTCGTCTACGAGATCGTCGATAACTCGATAGACGAAGCCCTGGCCGGGCACTGCGACCAGGTCAACGTCACGCTCCACATCGATCATTCGGTGACGGTCGTCGACAACGGTCGCGGGATCCCGACCGACCAGCACACGAGTGGCCGCTCGGCCGCCGAGGTGGTCCTGACCGTCCTGCACGCGGGCGGCAAGTTCGACAACGACAGCTACAAGGTGTCGGGCGGCCTCCACGGCGTCGGCGTGTCGGTGGTGAACGCGCTCTCGGAACAGCTCGATCTCGAAATCTGGCGCAACGGTCAGGTCTACACGCAGAGCTACCAGCGGGGCGCGCCCCAGGGCGACCTCGAGGTCACCGGGACCACGAGGAAGCGCGGGACCAAGATCACGTTCAAGCCGGACGAGCAGATTTTCGAGACGACCGAGTTCAGCTTCGACACGCTCGCGCAGCGGCTCCGCGAGTTGGCGTTCCTGAATGGCGGCGTCACGATCACGCTGGACGACGAGCGGGACGGCAAGGCCCATAAGTTCCTGTACGAAGGCGGCATCATCTCGTTCGTCGAATACCTGAATCAGAACAAGACCACCGTCAACGACAAGCCGATCCACATGCACGGCGAGAAGGACGGCATCGACGTCGAGATTGCGCTGCAGTGGAACGACGGGTATGCGGAGACGGTGTACTCGTTCGCGAACAACATCAACACGCACGAAGGGGGCACCCATCTCTCGGGCTTCCGGTCGGCGCTGACGCGGACCATCAACTACTACGCGGGCAAGAACAATCTCACCAAGGACCTGAAGGACGCGAACATCGGCGGCGACGACATCCGCGAAGGGTTGATCGCGGTCGTGAGCGTCAAGATTCCGCGCCCGCAGTTCGAAGGGCAGACGAAGACGAAGCTCGGGAACACCGAGGTCAAGGGGATTGTCGAGGCGATTCTCAACGACAAGCTCGGTGCGTACCTCGAGCAGAATCCGGCCGTCGCGAAGAAGGTCGTGCTCAAGGCGGTGGACGCCGCGCGGGCGCGGGAAGCGGCGCGCAAGGCGCGAGACCTCGTCCGGCGGAAGGGCGCGCTCGACAACAGCACGCTGCCGGGGAAGCTGGCCGACTGCCAGGAACGCGACCCTGCCCTGAGCGAGATCTACATCGTCGAAGGCGAGTCCGCCGGCGGCTCTGCGAAGCAGGGTCGCGACCGCCGCTTCCAGGCGATTCTCCCGATCAAGGGGAAGATCCTGAATGTCGAGAAGGCGCGCTTCGACAGGATGCTCGGCAGCGACGAAATCAAGACGATGATCGCGGCGCTCGGCTGCGGCATCGGGACCGAGGACTTCGATCCCGAGAAGACGCGCTACCACCGGATCATCATCATGACCGACGCCGACGTTGACGGATCGCACATCCGGACGCTGCTGCTGACGTTCTTCTACCGTCAGATGCGGCCGCTCGTCGAGCGCGGCTACATCTACATCGCGCAGCCGCCGCTGTTCCGCGCGAAACGCGGTCGGAGCGAGGTGTTCATCCGCGACGAGCGGGCGCTCGAGACGTTCCTCATCAAGCGCGCGATCGAGTCGCGGGTGGTGGTGCTCGCGGACGGAACCGAGATCAGCGGCGAAGACCTCGAACATCGTCTCGAGAAGCTGATCGCGTTCCGCAAGTTCATGCAGATTGTCGAGCGCCGCGGCCCGTCGACCGACGTGATCCGAGGATTGCTCGAGCGGGATGCCCGGGAAAAGGGCTTCTTCGCAGAACGCGAGCGGGTGGAATCGCTCGCAGCCGCGTTGACGACCGCGACCCGCACGGTCACGGTGCACGAGGACGAGGAGCACCAGGCGTTCGCGCTTGTGATTGAGGACCGATCGGGCGGGTATCCGCGCCACCATCGCATCGATCAGGATTTCGTGACGACCGGCGAGTTCCGCACTCTGGCCTCGAGTTATCAGGACGTGAAGGGGATTCGCGGACCCATGATCGTGAAGACGACCGCCTCACTGACACCGGATGTCGAGGCGGAGGAGGCGGAGGCGGCCGACGCCGGCCAGGCGGCAACGAACGAGACGGGCATCGGCGGAGCGCCAGTGGACGAGGCGACGAAGCTCGCGGCCGAGCCCAAGCCGCTCGACGCATCATCGGCGCCCAGGCCCGCGGCGAAGCCCGCCAGGGATGCGGACGTCCAAATCGGATCCGTTGACGAGCTCGTCGAGTTCTTCACCGCGGCGGGCAAGAAGGGGGTCGCCATCAACCGCTACAAGGGTCTCGGCGAGATGAATCCCGACACGTTGTGGGCAACGACCATGAACCCTGAGTCGCGGACGCTGGCGCAGGTCCGGGCCGAGGATCACCTGGAAGCAGACCTGATGTTCACGACGTTGATGGGCGACCAGGTCGAGCCTCGCCGCAAGTTCATCGAAGACAACGCACTCGACGTCAAGAACCTCGACATCTAACGTTCGACGTGCGACGTGCGACCGGCAACGTGACGCGTCCTGTCCAACGTAAAACCTGAAACCTAAACGTAAAACGTAAAACGTAAAACCTAAAACGTAAAACGTAGAACGCTTCCCCTATGACCGACATCTCCCTCCATCGCTTCCCCGTCAACATTGAAGACGAGATGAAGCGTTCGTACATGGATTACGCGATGAGCGTCATCATCGGCCGGGCGCTGCCCGACGTCCGTGATGGCCTCAAGCCTGCGCACCGTCGGGTGCTGTACGCCATGCGCGCCATGGGCCTCTCGTCGACGCGGCCCTATCGCAAGTGCGCGAAGATCGTCGGCGAAGTCATCGGCAACTTCCATCCGCACGGCGATGCGCCCGCGTACGATACGCTCGTGCGCCTCGCGCAGGACTTCAACATGCGCTATCTCCTGGTGGACGGCCAGGGGAACTTCGGCTCGGTCGACGGCGATCCACCGGCGGCCTACCGCTACACCGAAGCGCGGCTCGAGAAGCTCGCCGAAGAGATGATGGGGGATCTCGACAAGGAAACTGTCGATTTCGTCCCGAACTTCGACGAGACCACCGAGGAGCCGACCGTCCTCCCGACGACGTTTCCGAACCTGCTCGTGAACGGCTCGACGGGGATTGCCGTCGGCATGGCGACCAACATCCCGCCCCACAACATGGGCGAGGTGATCGACGGCGTCATCGCGCTCATCGAAAATCGCGGGCAGTCGCGCGAGACCCGGCTCAAGTCGGTGCTCAAGACCGTTCCCGGCCCGGACTTCCCGACCGGCGGGTTCATCGTCGGGCGCGCGGGCATCTTCTCGGCGTACACGACGGGCCGCGGCTCGATCACGGTTCGTGCGAAAGCGACGACCGAGGAGTCGAAGAAGGGGGACAAGGTCTCCATCGTAATCACGGAGATCCCGTTCCAGGTCAACAAGAAGCGCCTTCTGGAGAACATCGCCGACCTGGTCCGCGAGAAGACCATCGAGGGGATCTCCGACCTCCGCGACGAATCGGACCGCGACGGCATGCGGATCGTCATCGAGCTGAAGCGCGGCGAAGTGCCGGAGGTGATTCTCAACAATCTCTACAAGCACACGCAGCTGCAGACGACGTTCGGGATCATCATGCTGGCGATCGTGGGCGGCCGTCCGCGTGTGCTGCCGCTCGTCGACATCATCGACCACTTCATCGAGTTCAGGCGCGAGGTCGTGCGGCGGCGCACGGAATTCGAGCTGCGCAAAGCCGAAGCGCGCGCGCATATCCTCGAAGGCCTGCGAATCGCGCTCGACCATCTGGATGAAGTGATCAAGCTGATCCGCGGGTCCAAGAGCCCCGCCGAGGCACGCGAAGGGCTCATCACGCGGTTCTCCCTGTCGCTGCTCCAGTCGCAGGCGATCCTCGACATGCAGCTGCAGCGGCTCACCGGGCTCGAGCGACAGAAGATTCTCGACGAGCTTGCCGATCTCCTGAAGGTCATCGAGCGACTCCGCGCGATCCTGTCGAGCGAAGATCTGCTCATGGCTGTCGTCCTCACCGAGCTGAAGTCGATTCGTGAGAACTACGCGGACGAACGCCGCACCGTGATCATCGAGGAGAGCGGCGAGTTCCGGATCGAAGACCTGATCGCCGACGAAGACATGGCGATCACGGTGACGAACACCGGCTACATCAAGCGGACCGCGATCAGCACGTATCGGATGCAGCGGCGGGGCGGCAAGGGGCGCCTCGGAATGCGTACCCGCGAAGAGGATTTCGTGAGCCACCTCTTCGTCGCCTCGACGCACGCCTACATCATGATTTTCTCGGATAGGGGCCGCGCGTACTGGCTGAAGGTCCACGAGATTCCGGACGTCGGCCCGGGCGGCAAGGGCAAGGCGATCGCCAACCTGGTCTCGATGGAGCCCGGCGAGAAGATTGCCGCGCTGCTGACGGTCAGGGAGTTCCCCGAGCTCGAAGACCAGCAGTTCGTCGTCATGGGCAGCCGCCGTGGCGTCGTCAAGAAGACCGACCTGTCGCTCTTCCGCAATCCCCGCGCGGGCGGCATCATCGCGATGGGCATCGAAGAAGGGGACTCCGTGATCGCCGTCGAACTGACCGACGGCAAGGAACAGATCTTCCTCGGGACGCGCGAAGGGATGGCCATCCGCTTCGAGGAAACCGACGTCCGCCCGATGGGCCGCACGGCGTACGGTGTGCGCGGCATCGCGCTGCGCGAGGGGGACGAGGTCGTGGCGATGGAAGTCGTCCGCGAAGGCGGCACGCTGCTGACCGTCGCCCAGAACGGGTACGGGAAGCGGACGGGGCTCGAGGAGTACCGGCTGCAGAGCCGGGGGGGCGTCGGGATCATCAACATCCAGACATCGGACCGCAACGGCAAGGTGGTCGGGATCGCGTACGTGCACGAGGACGACGAGCTGATGATCATCAGCCAGCAGGGGATGATCATCAGGATGCGCGCGGGTGACGTGCGGTCGATCGGCCGCGCGACCCAGGGCGTTCGCCTCATCGGGATGGAAGAGGGGGACATGGTCGTCGGGATCGCGAAGCTGGCCGAGAAGGAAGACGATCCGGACGCGCTTGCGACCGACACCGAGCCCTCGTCGGAGCCGCCGGTCGAATAGACCGGCGCTCCCGCGTCATCGCAGGATGGGATCACGCGATCGACAAGCTGCCGCTGGACCGCTCGAGGCTGTCCCGTCGCGAGTCCGTGTGGGTTAGTGCGGCGGCTCGTGGTGCGTGTCAGGCACCGCGGCGAGCGGCATGTGGTGGACCACCGCGTGCGTCGCTGGAATCAGGCCTCGCGCGATCAGCAGCAACCCCGTCACCACGAGCGCCATTGGCGCAACCCGCCGCAGCCGCGTTCGCACCGACAGGGGAATGGACCCGGCCGAGAGTGACACGACGAGCAGCGCCGGCAGCGTACCGATCCCGAATCCGGCCATGAAGACCATTGACTGCGGCACACCGCCGAGCGCCGCGGCGGCAACCGCCGCCGTATACGCGAGGCCGCACGGCAACAGCCCGTTGATCGCCCCCGCCGCAAACTGACCTGTCAGTGGTCGTGAACGGACGGCCGCTCCAACCCTGACACTGCCCCTCGAGAGTGCCCGGGCCCACGTGCCGGTGATCCGCCAGGCAAAGGCCGGCGGCGCCTTACCGGCCGCCACCATCAGCACGACAACCCCGCACACGACCGAAAGCGCGCGGCCCATGCCGCCCGCGGCGACCACCCGCCGCCACACCGGCCGCGAGCGCCAGCAGCTCGTACATCAGCAGACGGCCCGCGTGATAGGGCAGGAACCAGGGCACCCGTCCGGTCGTTGAGCACCGGGCGGTCAGGACCAGCGGCCCGCACATGAAGACGCAGTGGGCGCTGCCCGGCAGTCCGAGCAGCAGGCCCGCCACGAAGAGCGTCATTTGAGGTCCACCTGGCGCTCGGTGTAGAAGTCACGGCCGCCCGCGGTCCACTGCAGCTGCACCACCCATCGACCGGCCTGATACCCGTTCAGCGATATCCGCTGTCGCCCGTCGGCAGCGACGGCCAGGGGCACGACTCGATCGGCCGACACATCAGAGGCCCGGTAGAACGTGACGTTCCCTCGTGCGATGGCCGCCTGCTCGCGGGGGACGACGATGAGCAGGGCAGGACCACTGGTCTCGACGACGGCCACATGCGCTCCGAGATCTCCTGCGTTGCGGATCGCGAGCGATCGCTGATCCTGCCGGAGTGATTCCGCGTAGTAATCCGTCCGGACGAGCGCGACAGGCTGCCGCATCGCAAACGTCACGAACGCGGTTGTCGCGAGGACGAACACTGCGTAGACGCTGGCAATGCCGGTTCCCCAGTTGAAGGTCATCGTTTCATTCCGTTTCTCGCCGCGAGTTGCCTGGTCATCGTTTCGTCAGTTCGTGGAGCCCGGACCCAGGAAGGCCGACTCGATACTCTGCACCGTCTGACCGTGCGAACGAATCCTGACGCGCACATGTGTGCTCGGCCCCGTGAGCCGCGAGCGTGCAATCCGCAGCAGGAAGCGGCCGTCGAGAACGGAGTACGGCGCGACAGGAGTCAGTGAGCCCAGCGGGGTCACCGTCGCGCCGGCCGGCTCGAGGACCTCAATCGCGAAGTCTGCCGAGTGTCCGGTACGATTGAGAGCCTGGAGGGTGTAGAAATTGGCGATGTCCCCTCCGGGCAGCGCGACGTACAGCGTGCCCGCCTGCCGCAGGACGAGGACGTCGAGATCCGGCCTGGCGGAAAGAAGGACCGCCAGCACGGCGACCAGCAGCAGCCACACTCCGCTGTAGGCAGTGACACGTCCCGTCAGCCATCGGTGCGCTGTGCCACCCCGAACCTCCGCCGCCGATGCGTGCCGGATGAGGCCGCGAGGCCGCCCAACACGGTCCATCACGTCATCGCACGCGTCGATGCACGCGGTGCAGCCACGCACTCCAGCTGAATCCCGTTCCGGATGTCGATGCCCGTCGGACAGACCGTCACGCACCGGTGGCAGTCGATGCAGTCGCCGCTAGAACCGGGGGCGGCGTCAGGGACGATTCGGCCTCTCGGCTCGCCGCGGCGGGTATCGTAGGCGACCGTGACCGTCTGCGCATCGATGAGGGCAGACATCAGCCGCCCGTACGGGCACGCCAACACGCACGCCTGTTCGCGGAACCTCGCGAACACGAGATAGAAGACTGACGTGAACACGAGGATGGCCGCGAGTCCGCCCAGGTGACGGGCTGGAGGGTCTGTTACGATGACGCGAAGTGCCGCCGCGCCGATGACCCAGGCGAGGAAGACATTGGCGATCACGAATGACATCGCCAGGAAGACTGCCTGCTTGCCGCCCTTTCGCAGGACCTTTCCGACTGCCCATGGGGCCCGGTTGCGCCGCAGCTGCTGCTCGGCTGAGCCGTCGATCAGGTATTCCAGCTTGCGGAAGACCATCTCCATGAAAATCGTCTGCGGGCACATCCAGCCGCACCAGATGCGCCCCACGATCACCGTCGCCAGCAGCACGGACACGATCGCGACGAGGGCGATGAGGACGACGAGCCCGAAGTCCTGAGGCGGGAACACCACGCCGAACAGCACGAACCGTCGCTCCAGCACATTCAGGAGCATCAGCGGCTGCCCCCGCACCATGATGAACGGCGCGAAAAGGAGGAAGGCCAGCAGGACCATCGCGACGACGGTGCGCGCCCGGTAGTACCGGCCTGACGGCTGGCGCGCGTAGATCCACCGCCGGCGACCGTCCGTGTTGATGCTCGCCAGCTCGTCGCGGAATCGGTCGTGCGCGCCCGCGGCTGGCGCGTCGATGGCCGGCAGTGTCATCCGCACGGCTTGTCGCGTTCGGGGTCGCGAGGCTTGGGATTGACTGGTGACGAGCGTCGTTTGGAGAGCACGTAGCTGGCGACCTGACGCACCTGCTGATCGGTGAGCGGTTTGCCGACGCCGTAGGGCAACATGCCCTTGAGCGGATACCCGGTCTTGATGCTGGCGACGACATCGCCCATGCCGCATCCGTGCAACCAGTCGCCGTCCGTCAGATTCGGTCCGACCAGGCCACCCAGGTCCGCGCGATGGCAGGATATACACAGGTTCGTTGGGCCTTCGAAGATGGCTTTGCCCTCCGCCAGGCTCGCCGCATCCGTCAGCGGCGACATGTCGCCTGACACCGCTGCCGGTTTTCGCACCGCGGACTCGCGGGACGCGGCTGCCAGCTCCGCCTGATACTCCGCCACCATCCCGGCGTGCCCGAACACGGGTCGCGGCAGGACGTGATAGTTGACGAGGTACACGGCCGCGAACACGATCGTGAAGTAGAAGCCGTAGAGCCACCAGCGCGGCAGCGCATTGTCGAACTCCTTGATGCCGTCCGTGTCGTGATCGAGGAGCTCGTCGCGCCCGGGCTGCCCGTCGCGTGGGCGCGTCATCGGATCACCGTCCCTTCGGCGGCCGAACCGTCATCGCCCGGCTCGAGCGGCAGCGCCGCCATCCGCCGGACGCCCGAAGCGTCCATGCGCATGACGCGCACGACGATGACCGCGAACACAGCGACGAACAGAAGCAGCGAGACAGTCGGATAGACCTCGATTCCGACGATGCCGCGAAGAATGTCGTTGAACATCTATTGCCCTCCGGAGCCGATCGTGTGCGCCGCCGCTTCGGCACCGGCGGCCGCCGGCACCTTTCCGAGGTCAGTCCCGAGCCGCTGCAGATATGCGATGAGCGCGATGATTTCCCGATCGCCCCGCGCCGGGACCCCGCCGCGGGTCAGGCCGTCTGCAATCCCAGCCGCCTGCACCCGCAGGTCGGCTTCGGCCCGCCGCTCGTAACCCTCCGGATACGGAACGCCCAGCCGCCGGAGCGTGATGATCTTTCCCTCGATGTGGCTGGTGTCGAGCGCGTCGACGTACATCCATTGATATGCCGGCATGATCGAGTTCGGCGATGTCGCGGACGGCTGCTGCATGTGCACGAAGTGCCAGGCGTCCGGATACTTACCGCCGACGCGGTGCAGGTCGGGGCCGGTCCGCTTGGACCCCCACAGGAATGGATGGTCGTACACGAACTCCCCGGCCTTCGAATAGTCGCCGTAACGCGCCGTCTCCGCCCTGATTGGCCGGATCATCTGCGAGTGGCATCCGACGCAGCCTTCGCGGATATAGAGATCGCGCCCTTCGACCTCGAGCGGCGTGTATGGCGTCACCGAGGCGATCGTCGGAACATTGGATCGGATGAGGGCGGTCGGGACGAACTCGACGACGCCCCCGACGAACACCGTCCCGAGGGTCAGCAGCGAGAACTGCACGGGCCTCGATTCCAGCACGCGATGCCAGCTCGAACCGCCGGGCGCCACGAGGCGTTGCAGCGGGACCGCGGAGGCCTCTTCCCCGGGTTCGAACACACCCTGACGCGCCGTGCGATAGAGGTTGTAGACCGCGATCGCCGCGCCGGCGAGATACAGGGTTCCCCCCACCGCGCGCAGCGCGTACATCGGCGCGAGCCGCACGACTGTCTCGAGGAAGTTCGGATAACGCAGCGACCCCTCAGGCGTCCACTCCTGCCACATGAGGCTTTGCGTAATGCCCGCCACATACAGCGGGATGACGTAGAAAAGGATTCCGAGCGTCGCCAGCCAGAAGTGCAGGTTCGCCAGCCGCAACGAGAAGAGCTTCGTGCCGTAAATGCGCGGCACGATGTAGTACAGCATTGCGAACGCCAGCCCGCCGTTCCACGCGAGTGCGCCGACGTGGACGTGCGCGATGATGTAGTCGGTGTAATGCGTGAGCGCGTTGACGTTCTTGAGCGACAGCATCGGCCCCTCGAACGTGGCCATGCCGTACGCCGTCACACCAACGACCATGAACTTCAGCACGGGATCTTCGCGGACGCGATCCCACGCGCCCCGAAGCGTCAGCAGGCCGTTGACCATTCCGCCCCATGAGGGAGCGATCAGCATGATCGAGAACACGGTGCCGAGCGACTGTGCCCAGTCCGGAAGGGCCGTGTACAGCAGGTGGTGGGGTCCCGCCCAGATGTAGAGGAAGATCAACGACCAGAAGTGCACGATGGACAACCGGTACGAGAACACCGGCCGGTTCGCCGCCTTCGGGATGAAGTAGTACATCGCTCCCAGGAACGGCGTCGTCAGGAAGAAGGCAACGGCGTTGTGCCCATACCACCACTGCACGAGTGCGTCCTGCACCCCCGCGTACATCGAATAGCTCTTGAGCAAACTGACAGGCAGCTCGAGCGAGTTGACGACGTGGAGCAGCGCGATGGTGATGAACGTCGCAAGATAGAACCAGATGGACACGTACATGTGCCGTTCGCGGCGCCGGATGACCGTGGCCAGCATGTTCCACCCGAACACCAGCCACACGCCCGTGATCAGCAGATCGATAGGCCACTCGAGCTCCGCGTATTCCTTGCTCGTGGTGAATCCCAGCGGCAGCGTGATGGCCGCCAGCACGATGATCAGCTGCCAGCCCCAGAAATGAATCGCGCTCAGCCTGTCGCTGTACATGCGCGCTTTGCAGAGCCGCTGCAGCGAGTAGTAGACAGCCACGAAAATCGCATTTCCGCCAAACGCGAAAATCGCGGCGTTCGTGTGCAGAGGACGGAGCCGTCCGTACGACAGCGGGCCAATTCCTCCGAGCAGCTCGGGGAAGACGAGCTTGAGCGCGACGATGAGGCCGACGAGAAACGCCACGATGCCCCACCCGGCCGTGGCGATCGCAAAGAGCCGGACGACAGCGTTGTCGTACGAGAAGGTCTCGACGTGCGTCGGCACGTGGGGGATGAGACCGTGATCCGACTCAACGATCAGCGTGGTCATGTAAGTGTCTCTCGGGAGAAGGTGACGGGGTTGCGTCACGCGGGTCGTCGCCACCCAGCATCCGGAGCGGCGGGGTGCAGGTATCGTCGAACTGTCCTGTCTGGACCGCCCAGACGAACGCACACAGGAACCCGCCGGCCACGAGCCCTCCCGCGGCGATCAGCAGGACAATGACGCTCATGCCGGCAGCATCCGCCGGGCCGACCATCGCATGCCCCCGGCACTGAGCGTCACGATGGTGAGCGAGCTGATCGGCATGAGAATCGCGGAGGCAAGCGGCGTGAGCGCACCCGTCAGCGCGAGCGTCAGCCCGACCACGTTGTAGGCAATCGAGATCGTGAAGCAGGCGATGACGAGGTGACGGGCGCGGCGCGCGAATCGCAGGAAGGCGGGGAGGTCCGCCAGGCGATCACCACTGATGATGCCGTCGCACGCCGGCACCATGCAGGCGCTGTCGTCCGAGACCGCGATCCCGACGGCGGCCGCCGCCAGCGCGCCTGCGTCGTTCAGTCCGTCACCGAGCATCAACGCGGGCCGGCCTCCCTGCTGCACGGCGGCGACGAATGCGAGCTTGTCTTCCGGAGACTGCATGAAGCGCATGTTCGATCCGAACAGCCGGGACCACCGCGCGTGGTCGGTGTCGACATCTCCGGATACGAGAAACAGGCGGCGGTCGTCGGCCAGTTCGCCGGCGGCGTCCTCGACGCCGGGCCTGGACGCCTCGGCCAGCCGAACCCATCCCCACTCGTCGCCGGCGGCCACCCACGTGCGGTCGGCGCGTCCCGGTGGCCGCCCTGTCGCGGCTGCGACAAAGGCGGCAGAACCGATCGCGACCCGCACGCCTGCGACGGTGCCCGACAGGCCCTGTCCCGGGATCTCGCGTACGTCCTCGGGGCCTGGCAGGGCCGCGGCGATCGCCCCATTCTCGACACCCTCGAGGACGTGATCGCGATCCGCGGCGATCGCCGCGCTGACGGGATGCGTCGACTCGAGCGCCAGCCGCCGCACGAGCGTCCACGCCCGATCGCTCAGACCGTCGGCTTCGGCGACGCTGCGTGTCCGGCCACTCGTCAACGTGCCGGTCTTGTCGAAGATCACCGTGGCGATCCGGCTCAGGTCCAGGACGACCGCTGGCTGTTTCAAGTAGAGGCCGCGGCTGCCGAGCAGCCCCATGGCCGTCCCGAGCGTGATGGGGGCGGACAACGTCAGCGCACAAGGGCACGCGACGATGAGCACGGCGGTGGCGACGCTTGCGCTCGCCGCCGCATCGGGCCACCACGCCGCGGCGCCCGCGATCGCCAGGCCGATGGCCGCAACCGTGAACCACGCACCGAACCGCGCGGCGATGTCGGCCATCCAGCGCGCCTTCGGCGCGCCGAAAAGCGGGTTGGCCCAGAGGCTTGCGAGCTGGCTCTGGGACACCGGCCGGACGACCTGCAGCCGCATCGCGCATCCCGCGCGTCCACCCGCCCGCACGGTGTCTCCGGCGCGCAGCAGGATGGCGGCCTCCTCGCCGGTGATGAACCGGTAGTCGACGGTCGCATGCCCCTCCACGAGGACTGCGTCCGCGGGCACGATTTCGTGACGGCGAAGGACCATGCGGTCGCCCGGCTGCAGCTGCTCGAGAGGAGTCGGGACGGCGCCACCTGCACGTTCAGTCCGCACCGACAGCGGCAGGAACGAACGATACGTCCTGTCGAACGCCAGGCTGTCGAAGGCTTTCTGTTGAAACAGCCGCCCGATCAGCAGGAAGAACACGAGGCCCGCGAAGGAGTCGAGGAACCCGGGCCCGCGCCCGCTCGCGATGTCCGCGAGGCTGCGCGAGAACAGCACGACGAGTCCGAGCGCCACCGGCACCTCGAGCGCCATCGTGCGCCGGCGCAGGGCATGCCACGCAATGCGGAAGTAGTCCGAGGCGCTGAACAGCAGCACCGGCAGGACCAGCACTACATTCAGCGCGTCGAAAAGCGACTGGAACCCGTCCGCGAGCGGCGCGCCATTCGCGTAACGCGGAACGCTGAACAGCATGATGTTGCCGAACGCGAACCCCGCGATCCCGATCTGCAGATGGAGCCGCCGCCGGAGCGATGGGACTGTGCCGCCAGGCGTTTCAGCGGCCATGACCGGCTCGTAGCCGAGCGACGACAGGTGCTCGGCGATGCGCCGCACAGAGGTCTCGACTGGCCGATACTCGACCCGCACGGCGCGGCGCTGCAGGTTCACCTCGGTGCGCGTGGTCCCGGCGTCGAACCGCCAGAACTGCTCCAGCAGCCACACGCAGGAAGCGCAATGAATCGTGGGTATCGAGAATGTCGCCACGGCCATGCGCCCGTCGTCGAACTCGACGAACCGCCCGGCGATCGCCGGATCATCGAGCGGTGTAAACCGGTTGGCATCCAGGGTTGCGCGGTACTTCTGGGACACGCCTGGCGGTGTCTCGGACGCGTAGTAACCGGCCAGATGCCCGGCCTGCAGCAATCCAAAGACTGCCTCGCAGCCGTGGCAGCAGAAGATGCCCTCCGCCGACCAGACCAATCCCCCATCGCATTTGAGACCGCAGTGGCGGCAGCTCGCGCCTGGGTCCACCACGGGCGCACTCACGGCGGTGGACGGGAGCGTGGAGGTCGACGCTGCGCGGGTCTGAACGGTCTCTACGATCTGCATGGACCGATTCGAGCGGATCGACATCTTTGCGTGTCTTTGAACGCGTCACAGACTCGTGGTGATTGGAGTGATCTCCGGGGATATGGCGCAGACGATCCGCGGACTGTTCCAAATCGCACAGTCCGATCGTTTACGTGTGGACTGCGTCCACTCGTCATTTCGAGCCCGAAGTCGTCGCCGTCTGTGACAACAGCGACTCGGCCCGATTGCCTCGAGCGACAATCCATTCCAGCCAGTCGTCACCGAACAGCTCGCTCGGATGAGGGGTGCGGATGGTGCCGCCGCCACATCCGAGAGCCGCTGCGGGACAGTATCGATAGCAGCCCCAGCACACGCGGTCGGGATGCGCCGGATGGGCGGAATCTATATTCATGTGCGTTCCAGTCAACGCCGGAAGTACTGCGTCACCTTCGCCGGTGCCGCGCAGCCGCCGGCACGGCGTTCGCTGGCCCTCGCGAAGGACAGTTTCAGGAGGATGTCTTGTAGTCCGTCCTGGACGAAGGCCAAAGGCGTGCCACGGCGAGGCCCGAGGCTTTGCAGGGGAATATTCGGTCGCCGGAGCCGGCATGCGGGCACGATTGCGAACTGTTTCGCGGGGGTGGGGAAAATTCCGCGGTGGCCCTCGAGCACCAGCCGTCAGTCCTGGGACGCTCAGGACCGGCGCCGGGCCGGCGAAGGGCGCGCCCTCTGAACGGTCGATGCGTGCGGGCTAGGCTGGCTCGAGCTTCGCGTACTTCGCGAGGAGCTTCTTGACGCCGACAAGGTTGAAGCGGACGGTGATCTTCAGGTCGTCGTTGTGCTCTTCGACCGACACCACCGTGCCCACGCCGAACTGGGCGTGCCGCACGCGCATGCCGGTCCGCAGGCTGCCGCTGGTCTGGTCCTCGTCCTCGTATTTGTAGGCGGACTCGACTTCCCGGGCCCGGCCGGGCGCTTTCCCCTTCCGTCCATACGGGTTCGTCCTGAACTCGTAGTGGCCATGATTGAACGCGCTCTGCTGCGACGAGGCGTACGCGGGGGCGATGCGCTCGACCAGTTCGGCCGGGATCTCGTCGAGGAAACGAGAGGGGTCCGTCGCCTGATATTCGCCGAACACGCGGCGGCGAGCCGCGCTCGTGAGCACCAGCTGCGACTCCGCCCGCGTCATGCCGACGTAGCAGAGCCGCCGCTCTTCCTCGAGCTCCTCCTCGCTCTCGGCCGATCGCGAGTGCGGGAAGAGGCCTTCTTCGAGGCCCGCAATGATGACGAGGGGAAACTCCAGCCCCTTCGCCGCATGCATCGTCATCATCCAGATCTTCGCCTCGCGCGTGCCAGACTCCTCGTCCGCTTCGGAAAGGAGAGAGAGGCGATCCACGAACCCGCCGAGCGACGCCTCCTGCTCACGGGTTTCGTACTCGCGGGCGGCCGAGACCAGTTCCATCAGGTTCTCGATCCGCTCGTTCGCGTCTTCGCTGTTCTCTTCGCGCAGGTCGGAGAGATAGCCGCTCTGATCCAGCATCTTCCCCATCGTGATGGACACGGATTCCTTGCGTGCGATCTCGGCCAGCCCGGCGATCAGATCCCTGAAACTCTTCAGGGCGGCCGTCGCGCGGGGCGTCAGCGTGCCTTCGACGACGGCGTACACGAGCTTCGCCCAGAGCGACCGCGCCGACGTCACCTCCTGCACGCCGGCGGCGAGCAACGGGAGCACTTCCGCGCGCACGGCGTTCGGATCGATCTCCTGCAGCGACTCCATCACTCCCTTGCCGATGCCGCGGGCCGGCACGTTAATCACGCGCCGCAGGCTCACGTCGTCGTGCGGGTTCATGATCAGCTTGAGGTACGCGAGCGCGTCCTTGATCTCCTTGCGCTCGTAGAACCGGACGCCGCCGATGATTTTGTACGGCAGCCCTTCGCGCATCAGGGCGTCTTCAATCGCGCGCGACTGCGCGTTCGTCCGGTACAGGATCGCCATCGTGGCGTCCACGTCCTCCGCGCGGTACTGCTTGAGCGATCGCGTGATGAAGTCGGCCTCCTCGAGCTCGTCGTTCCCGCGGAAGTAGATGATCTTCGCGCCCCCCTTCCGGTCGGTCCAGAGCCTCTTTTCCTTCCGGTTCCGATTCTGGCTGATGACTGCGGTCGCGGCGTCGAGGATCGTCTGCGTGGACCTGTAGTTCTGCTCGAGGCGCACGACCTTCGCGTCGCCGAAATCCTGCTCGAAGTCGAGGATGTTCCGGAGATCCGCGCCGCGCCACTTGTAAATCGACTGGTCCGGGTCGCCGACGACGGCGATGTTCCGGTGGATCTCGGCCAGCCGCTTGATGAGCATGTATTGGGGGCGGTTGGTGTCCTGGTACTCGTCCACCATCACGTACTTGAACTTGCGCGCGTAGAACTCGCGCGTCTGCTCGGACGTTTCCATGAGCTCGACGGTTTTCAGCAGCAGGTCGTCGAAGTCGAGGGCGTTCGCCTCCTTGAGCGCTGACAGGTAGCGCTCGTAAATTTTGGCGATCTGTTCGTCGCGGACGTTCCAGCCGCCCCGCATGCTCTCGGGGCCCTCCATCCGGTTCTTCGCCTGGCTGATCCGGGAGAGCGCAGCTCGCGGCGGAACGAGCTTGTCGTCGATGCCAAGCTCGCGCTGCGCCAGTTTGACGACGGCGACCTGATCGGAGGAGTCGTAGATGACGAAATCGCGCGAGAGATTGATCTTGGGCGCTTCGCGCCGCAACAGACGCGCGCACAGCGAGTGGAACGTCGAGAGCCACACCCGGCTCGCGGCGTCGCCGATGAGCGCTTCGACGCGCTCGCGCATCTCCTGGGACGCCTTGTTCGTGAACGTGACGGCCAGGACCTGGTCCGGTTCCGCGTGCCCGTCGCCGATGAGATATGCGATGCGGTAGGTGATGACCCGGGTCTTCCCCGATCCCGCCCCGGCCAGAATTAGCACGGGCCCTTCGCGGTGGAGCACGGCTTCGCGCTGCTCAGGATTCAGTTTGTCGAGGAAATCCATGGGGGGAGCTCATTATACGTCGCCGCCTGTGGCTCGAGCTCAGAACTGACGCGGACAGGACGGTCGGGATCTCGGATCAGGGATCAGGGATCAGGGATCAGGGTTCAGGGATCAGGGATCGGGGATCGGGGAACACGGACCGGGGATTGCTCGACAGAACCAAATGGTCCTCGTCGTGAGGCGCTGGGGGCACAACACAGCAGAATCCGCGTACTTCGCACTTCGAACAGATCGCAGAAATGACTACGCCGCCGACGATTCGTAGCTTTCGGGACTTGCGTGCATGGAACGCCGCGATGGACCTGGTGCTGACGACCTATGGTCTTGTAAGAAAGCTTCCAGCTTCCGAACGCTTTGCACTTGGAGAGCAACTCCGGCGCGCGGCCATTTCCATTCCTTCGAACATCGCCGAGGGTCACGCAGGTGGACCTCGGGGACGGTACCTCCATCACGTACGGATTGCAGTCGGCTCTCTAGCTGAACTGGACACGCAGCTCGAGATCGGAAGGCGTCTAAAAATCCTCGCCTCTGATGACTTGAGCCGGGTAGTGGAGCAACTGACGGAAACGCGCCAGTTGCTCCACGCCTTGGTGCGCGCCCTGCGCAAGAGCGCTGAGGCGCCACGCGCGCGTTAACGCTTTCTATTCTCCTTCGGCGCGGCTGCCTCTTCCGGCGCTGCACCCCGTTCCTGCTTCCTCGACTTTGCGAACGACTCCTTGTTCTCCGCTTCTGGTCCGAGGGGCTTGCCCGGCTTTTCCCGCCCGCCGACCTTGTACTGCCCAGGATTAACGTTGTTCTTTCCGCTCATGTCGCCTCCCTCCTGTTGGGCAACCAATTGTCTTGCCATGTCGGAGCCGTACTCTCGGGTCAAAGGAGCAGAGAACTCACCTCGGCAGCCGACTCGGGCCCAGTCTCCGTACTCCGGATCCCGGATCCCTGATCCCCGATCCCCGATCCCCGACCCCCGACCCCCGACCCCCGGTCGTGCAATGTAGTACCATTTCCAAAATCCATGTCCTCGACTCTGCTCCAGAAAGTTTGGGATGCGCACACGGTACGGCGGCTGCCGAACGGGCAGACCCAGCTGTTCATCGGCCTTCATCTCATCCACGAAGTCACGACCCCGCAGGCGTTCGACATGCTGCGCGCCCGCGGGTGGAAGGTCCGCTTTCCCGAGCGCACCATCGCCACGGTCGATCACATCGTCCCCACGCAGGATCAGCGCCGCCCGTTCCGCGATCTGATGGCCGAGGACATGCTGTCGGCGCTCGAGCGCAACTGTCGCGAGGCGGGCGTGCGGCTGTTCGATCTCGCGAGTGGCGTGCAGGGGATCGTGCACGTGATCGGACCCGAGCTGGGCCTGACGCAGCCGGGCGTGACGATCGCGTGCGGCGACAGTCATACCTCGACGCACGGCGCGTTTGGCGCTGTCGCGTTCGGCATCGGCACGTCACAGGTGCGCGACGTGCTCGCGTCCCAGTGCATCGCGCTCGACCCGCTGAAGGTGCGCCGGATTACGGTGACGGGCAGGCTTGGCCGGGGCGTGTACGCGAAGGACGTGATCCTGGAGATCATCCGCCGGCTGGGCGTCAACGGCGGTGTGGGGTATGCCTACGAGTACGCGGGCGATACCGTGGAGCGCATGACGATGGACGAGCGGATGACGATCTGCAACATGTCCATCGAGGGGGGCGCGCGCGTCGGATACGTGAATCCCGACCAGGTGACGTTCGACTACCTGCGGGGACGCCGGTTCGCTCCACAGGGGGACGCGTTCGACACGGCATGCAGATGGTGGAGCGAGATGGCCTCGGACCGGAACGCGTCGTACGACGACGAGGTGACGATTGACGCCGCGGCGATCCGGCCGACGGTGACGTGGGGCATCAATCCCGGCCAGTCGGTCTACGTGGACGAGCCGCTCCCCACGCCGGCCAGCGGCGACGGCGGGGACCGCGCCGGCATCGCCGAAGCCCTGGAGTTCATGGGGTTCACTGCCGGCCGCCCGATCAGCGGCACGCGCATCGATGTGGCCTTCGTCGGGTCGTGCACGAACGCGCGGCTCTCGGATTTGCGGGAGGCCGCGCGCGTTGTCCGGGGCCGCCATGTCGCCCCGCACGTGCGCGCGCTGGTGGTGCCGGGCTCGCAGCCGGTCCGGCTCGCGGCCGAGCGCGAAGGGCTCGATCGGATTTTCATCGACGCCGGATTCGACTGGCGCGGCGCCGGCTGTTCGATGTGCCTGGCGATGAATCCGGACAAGCTCGAAGGGCGCGAAATCTGCGCGTCCTCCTCGAACCGCAACTTCAAGGGTCGCCAGGGCAGTCCGACCGGCCGGACGCTGCTGATGAGCCCCGCGATGGTTGCCGCCGCGGCCGTAGCCGGCGAGGTGGTGGACGTGCGGGAGATGGCCGATGCCGATTGAAAGAATTCAGCGCATCGCGGGCCGCGCCATCCCGCTGCGCGGCGACAACGTGGATACCGACCGCATCATCCCCGCGCGCTTCCTGAAGTCGATTACGTTCGCGGGTCTCGAACAGCATCTCTTCGAGGACGATCGCCAGCAGCTCGAGGCCGAGGGGCAGCGGCATCCAATCGCCGACCCGAAGTACCGCGGGGCGCGCATCCTGCTGGTGAACGCGAACTTCGGATGCGGCTCTTCACGCGAGCACGCGCCGCAGGCCATCCGGCGCAGCGGCATCGAGGTCGTCGTCGGCCAGTCCTTCTCCGAGATCTTCTTTGGCAACTCGGTCGCGCTGGGGATGCCGTGCGTGAGCGCCGATCAGTCGGCGCTCGACACGCTCATGGCAGCCGTGGAGAGCGATCCTGCGCTGAACGTCGATGTGGACCTCGAGTCGATGACGGTGCGGGCGGGCGGCCGCAGTTTCAGCCTGACTCTCCCGCCTGGCGCCCGGGAGTCGTTCCTCGACGGATCATGGGATGCGACCGGGCTGCTCCTCGATCGGTTTGAGGAGGTCGAGGCCACGGCCGCACGGCTGCCGTATCTCCACTGGAGCTGACACGCGCTACATCGGACGCACCATCTCGAGGAACGCATTTGCCGCGTGACTCAGTTCGCCCGCCTTCCGGTACACCAGCCGCACGGTCCTCGGCGAGCTGAGCTCGGGAACCTTCACCGCCACCAGCTGTCCCCGGCTGATCTCGCTGAGCGCACAACGGCGCGGGAGAACGGCCACGCCGATGCCCATCTCGACCGCCCGCTTGATGCCGTCCAGGCTCGGGAGCGCAATCTGAATGTTGATCGGCGCGTGCCGGCGTTCGTAGACCCGGAGCACGCGGTCCCGTGCGGGGGACGGGTCATTGTGTGCGATGACGGTTTCCCGGCCGACCTCCTCGATCGTCACCCGCTTTTTCTGCGCGAGGCGGTGACCGGGACTCGCGAGCATTACGAGTTCGTCCGACCCCAGCGAGATGGACTGCAGCCCCTTGTCCGGCGGCTGGAACGTCAGCACGCCGAAGTCGAGGCTGCGCTCGAGCAGCTCCGTCGCGATCTGACGGGACGGCACCCGCCGCACCTCGAGACGCGCCTGAGGATGCTGGCGCGCGAACGTCTCGAGAAGCGGCAGAAGGGAGTGCACGGCCGCCTCGTTCGCGCCGACCACCACCCGGCCCCGCCGGACCTGCTGGAGCTCCCGGACAGCGGCCTCGGCTTCTGAGGCGAGGCGGAGGAGCCGCGAGGCGTGCTCGCGGAGCAGCACGCCCGCTTCGGTCAGGGCGCCGTTCCGCGAGGTCCGATCGAACAGCTTGTCGCCGAGTTCGTCCTCGAGGCGCCGGATTGCCTGACTGATGGCCGGCTGGGTCCGGTGGAGGCGCTTGGCCGCCTTGGAGAAGCTCCGGTCGGTTGCCACCGCGACGAAAGCATTGAGGTCCTGCAGCTGCATCCGCCTATAATAAGGAATATTGATATAAAGGCAAAAACTATAAATTGGACGCAGGGGCGGACCTCGGGTTCTACTGTCTGTGGAGGACTCATGTCTACCAACCGCCTCACGATCTTCGACACGACGTTGCGCGACGGGGAGCAGGCGCCCGGATTCTCGATGCGCGTGCAGGAGAAGCTGACGCTCGCGCGGCAGCTCGCGGCGCTCGGGGTGGACGTGATCGAGGCGGGGTTTCCTATCGCGTCCGAAGCGGACGCCGAGGCCGTGCGGACGATTGCGGCGGCGGTCACCGGGACGACGATCGCGGGACTCGCCCGCTGCAGCGCGCCCGACATCGATCGGGCCGGGGAAGCGCTCGCACCAGCGGCTCAGCGCCGCATCCATCTGTTTCTCGCGACCTCAGACCTGCACCTGGAGCGGAAGCTGCGGATGACCCGCGAGGCGTGTCTCGATGCTGCGGTCGCTGCCGTCCACCGCGCGCGCCGCTATACCGACGACGTGCAGTTCTCGGCGGAAGATGCGACGCGCAGCAATCCCGACTTCCTGTGCCGCGTCATCGAAGAGGTCATCTCGGCGGGCTGCACGACCGTGAACCTGCCGGACACCGTCGGGTATTCCACCCCTGACGAGATTGGCGAGTTCTTCCGCACGATTCTCACCCGCGTCCCGAACGCAGGGCACGCGATCTTCAGCGCGCACTGCCACGACGACCTCGGGCTCGCCGTCGCCAACACGCTGGCCGCGGTCAGCGGGGGCGCCCGGCAGGTCGAGTGCACGATCAACGGCATCGGAGAGCGCGCCGGGAACGCCTCGCTCGAAGAGCTTGTCATGGCGACACGGGTCCGCGCCGATCGCCTGCCGTTCACGACGCGCATCGACGCCCGCGAGATTTACCCGGCCAGCCAGCTGCTCACCGCCATTACCGGCGAATCCGTCCAGGCCAACAAGGCGATTGTCGGGCGCAACGCGTTCGCGCACGAAGCCGGCATCCATCAGGACGGCATGCTGAAGGATCGCCGCACCTACGAGATCATGCGGCCCGAGGAAGTCGGCGTGCCGCAGGCGACGCTGGTCCTCGGGAAGCACTCGGGCCGCCATGCCGTGCAGCGGCGCTGCGAACAGCTTGGACTGACGCTGGATCGGAGCGAGCTCGAGACGGTCTACTGGGAGATCATGGCCATCGCGGATCGCGAGAAGGTCGTCAGTGACAACGATCTGTCGGCTGTCGTCGGCAAGCTGCGCGGCCACCGCGGCACCCCGTCGGGCCAGTCCACCGGATCGATGCCGGATTTCACCGCGACACCCGCGGAAGTCGGGTACGGCCACGGCGTCTGACCGGCCGCTGTCGTGCCCACGACGCTGAGCGCCGAGCCGTAGCCGCGCCGTCATGAACGCATCCATTCTCCTGCTGCCCGGCGACGGCATCGGTCCCGAAGTCGTCGCCGCCGCCGCGTCGATCCTCCGAGCCGTCGCATCCCGTTACGGACACCAGTTCGACATGACCGAAGCCGCGATCGGCGGCGCCGCGCTCAGGCGCGACATGCCGCCGCTGCCCGCTGAAACATTGGCCGCTGCGCGGGAGTCGAAGGCGATTCTGCTCGGCGCGGTCGGTGACCCCGCGTTCGACCGCGGCGACTCCACGCGCCGGCCCGAAACGGCGCTGCTCGCCGTGCGCCGCGAGCTGCAGTTGTACGCCAACTTCCGTCCTGCCCGGGTGTGGCCGGGCCTCGAGGATTCAGGGCCGCTCAAGAAAACCGTCGTCGCCGGCACCGACATGCTGGTGCTGCGTGAATTGACGGGCGGCCTGTATTACGGTGAGCCTCGCGGGATTTCCGCCGACGGCGTCTCGGCGCACAACACCATGCGCTACTCGCGGCACGAGATCGAGCGCATCGCACGCTGCGGGTTCGAAGCCGCCCGCGCACGGCGGAAGCGTCTGACCTCGGTCGACAAGGCGAACGTGCTCGAGACGTCGCGGCTGTGGCGGCAGGTCGTTACCGAGCTGGCCGCGGAGTACCCGGACGTGACCCTCGACCACATGTACGTGGATTCCTGCGCGATGAAAATCGCCCTTGCGCCGTCAGCGTTCGACGTCATCCTGACCGAGAATCTGTTCGGCGACATTCTCTCGGACGAGGCGGGCGCGGTTGTGGGCTCACTCGGACTCCTGCCGTCCGCGAGCCTTGGCGATGGTACGGGACTTTTCGAGCCGGTACACGGCTCGGCCCCCGACATCGCGGGCAGGAACATCGCCAACCCGATTGGCGCGATCGGATCGGCCGCGATGCTGCTCAGGCACGCGCTGAAGCTGGAGCGGGAAGCGCAGGCGGTCGAAGAGGCGATCGGAGCCGTGCTGCGGAACGGAGTGCGCACGGCGGACCTCGCCGAGCCGTCAGGCGCGAAAGTCGGCACGCGCGAGATGGCGGCCGCGATCGAAGCCGCGTTCCTGGCGCCGGCGCCCGGACGTTCCTAATCGCGCCGGCGTCCGCCGGGCTCATTCCACCGTGACGCTCTTGGCCAGGTTCCGCGGCTGATCCACGTCGCAGCCCCGACGGACGGCTATGTGGTACGCGAGCAGCTGCAGCGGAATCGTCATCAGAACGGGCGTGAGCAGGGGGTGCGACTTCGGCACCTCGATCACGAAATCCTGCACGGGATCGAGCAGGTCGCGGATGCTCCCGTGCCCTTCGGTCGTGAGCGCGATGACGGACCCGCCCCGAGCCTTGGCCTCCTGGATGTTCCCGATCATCTTCTCGAACACGTGATCGTCAGGCGCGATGGTCACAACCGGCATCTGCTCGTCGATGAGCGCGATCGGCCCGTGCTTCATCTCGCCGGCCGGGTAGCCTTCCGCATGAATGTAGGAAATCTCCTTCAGCTTGAGGGCCCCCTCGAGTGCGATCGGGTAATTGATCCCGCGCCCGAGATACAGGAAATCGCTGCGCTGATAGAAGCGCCTGGCGATCTCCTCCATCAGCGGCTCGCACTTGAGCGTCTGCTCGAGCAGCAGGGGGATCTGGGCGAGGCCCTCCACGTGCGGCTTCGCCGCCTCCGGCGTGAGTGACCCGCGGATCTGTCCGAGGTACATCGCCAGGAGGTGGAGCGCGACGATCTGCGTCGTGAACGCCTTGGTTGACGCGACGCCAATCTCCGGCCCCGCATGGGTATAGACGGTGCCATCGGTCTCGCGGGTTGCCATGCTGCCGACGACGTTGCAGATCGAGATGCTGCGGGCCCCCTTCTTCTTCGCCTCCCGAAGCGCGGCCAGCGTATCGGCGGTTTCGCCCGACTGGGTGATCACGACAGCGAGCGTGTTCTTCGCGACGATCGGATCCCGGTAGCGATATTCGGACCCGTAGTCCACATCCACAGGCACACGCGCGAGCGTCTCGAACAGGAATTTGCCGATCAGCGCCGAGTGCCACGAGGTACCGCAGGCCAGGATGATGATCCGCTCGACCGCGCGGAGCGCCGCGTCCGGGATCTCGATCTCGTGCAGGAATACTTTGCCGCTTTCGAGCGACGCACGCCCGAGCACCGTCTCCTTGACGGCAATCGGCTGCTCGAAGATCTCCTTCAGCATGAAGTGCTTGTATCCGGCCTTCTCGGCCATGACCGGATCCCAGGACACCCGCGTGCTCTTCGCCGATACGCCGACGCCCGCATAGTCCGTGAATTCGACGCCCGAGCGCGTGATGATCGCCATCTGCTCGTCGCCGAGGAACACGACGTCGCGCGTGTGGCTGAGGATCGCGGGGATGTCGGA
>JBBWZJ010000113.1:0-20476 GCA_039648985.1 Acidobacteriota bacterium
TGCTCGCGTTCGAGACAGTGATGCGAAATAGCGGCAGATTCGAGTCGTCGACCGTGCCGTTCTCGTACTCCACGTGAACGGTGAACGTATCAGTCAGGCTCGCGTTCAGTGCAACGAGAAAACCGCCAGTGACCACTCGATCGATATCGTTCGCGGCCGAGTCGAGGATGGTATCCGTCCGCACCACCGCTCCCAGGTGGCGGGTCTGGAGAACGACGCGCTTCACCCCCGCCTGAGGGTCCAGTCCCGGCTCGCCTGCCGCGCGGTTCAGGTTGTAGACGAGAATCTCGGCGCGCGTGGGATCGATCGCCCCTGGGATCCCGCGAACCAGGAGAGCCCCGGACCCGAGCGGATAGGCGACCGGAGGAAGCGGCGCGACTTGCCGGCTCGCACCCCCGGGCTGGATCACTTGCGCGGTGTAGGTGTCCGCCGCGGAGCCCTCGACGATCATTTTGACCGTGGAGAACCGCCGCCCGCCGACGAATGCAAGGGTTGCGCGTGCTCTGGTCCGGGCGTTCTGGACCAGGATGGATTGATCGCCGAGCTGAAATTGACTTTGAGGAATCTCGACAACGACGAACGAGCGCGGTCGGAGTTTGAGGCAGTCAGCGGCAAGGCTATGCGCGGTGCATTGCGCCGCGTCCAGCGTCCGTGTCGCGTCCACCAGTGCCCCGTTGACGAAGACGCGCGAGTGAACCTCGACGGAAATGGGGTCGGCATCGCTGCCGTCAACACTCACCGACGTGTCAAATGGAGGATAGAGATGCGCGCTCGTTTCGCGGCCAGCCGCGTGATTGGTGACGACGACTTCCTCATCGGCCGCCGACAGCAGCGGCGCCGGAATCGGCACGACTGACCGATTCGCTCCGATCGTCACGCGGCCGCTGAGGACGGGCAGACAGACCTGCTTCGGTATGGTGCCCAGAGCTGACGCGAATGCTGCATCGATCGAGGTCTGGTAAGGCAACTGAAATGGCGAGCCATTCTCGAGCTGCGTCAGAGCCTCGGCAACCGCAACGAGTGCGTTCGTGAATTCATCACTGCTCGCCATCTGCGTGAACGTGACGCCGAGCGGGCGCGCCGATTTCAGGAATCCGTAGACACCGCTGCCCGTGACGCCGGGACAGGGCGGAGAGGAAGTGGCGATGCGACGCTCGATCAGCCGTGCGGTGTCCGCGACGTTGAGGACCGACAATCCACCGACCGTCGCGACCTGTCCGACCACCCACCGGTCCACCAGCGTGTCGTCCGGCCGCGCCGCGATGCTGACATTGAGATAGGTCGACGGGGCGGCGCCGCCCAGATCGAGCTGAAAACCGCCGGTGTAGTTGAAGAACACCTTCTGTTCGAAAGTCAGCTGGACGGGAAACTCAGATTCGGCGACCGGTCTCACGGTGATGATCGTCCCGCCCGCGAATGCGCCGGTGGGCACATCGATGACCACGCACGCCGGCCCGGTCGGCGTGCCGTCAGCCTCTGGTACGCAGCCAGGGCCGAGAATGCGACCTCCCTCACTGCCGATCGCTTCGGAAATGCTCCCGTTGGCGTTCTCACGGTGGAAGCGCGGCGCTGGAGCAGCGGTTGTATTGCCCGCCGCGTCGGTGATGAGCAGCTGCAGCTTGTCCCCGACACCCGCGACGACCAGAGCCACGAACCCGCCGTTCGGATCCAGGACGACAGGAGTAATGGTCCCCCTCGTGACGTTCCGGATCACGACCGTGTCGTGCGCGCCGGCCGTCCCCTGCGTGGCCGTGATGGTCGTCTTGCCGTCGGTGCCGGGAATCGTCGCCGACAAACTGCCCGCGGCAGGCGGCGGCGGCGCGACCGTGTCGAGACTCGTGAACGCAGCAGTGAACGACGCCGGCAGCGCGCGCCCGAACGGATCCTTGACGGCATTGGTGACGACGACCGTGTACGCCGTGTTCGGCTGGAGCGCGGCGAGCGGGCGGAACGTGGCGGCGGTGCTGTTCGAGGTCAGCGCCAGAGTGCCGAGAACGAGGCCGGCGGACGACGTGAGCTGAATGGTCTGCAGCGTCGCCGTCGCTGGATCGATCGGGCTCGAGAAATGGATGACGATGGGGTCGCCGAGCGCGATGTTGATAGCACCGTTGACAGGGCTGACGGACGTGACGGTCGGCGGCCGCGCAACGAGCGGCAGATTCAGTGCGACCACCTGCCGGGCCACCGATGTCGTCGCCAGCGCACTGACGGTGTCCGTCTTCTGCACGTCGAGCGCCGTGAGCGTGACGTCTCCGACTGCGATGCCCGCAATGTAGCCGCCCCCGGTTCGGGATACCGAGACTGTCGGGAGCGTGCTGCTCGAGACGAGGGCACCCGGAAAGCCCGTGCCCGCCGCGCCGGTGACGGTCCCGGCGGCGAACGCGACCGGGCTCGCGGGACGCAGGAATACGTATCGCCCCGGAACCTGCACGCCTTCGAAGATCGCGTCGGTCCCCGCAAGCGTCCGCTCGGACACCAGGCGATCGTTCAAAATCCGGCCGACACCGACGAGCACGTAGCGCGTCTGGCCGCCGACCTCCTGCAGACGCGTCAGCAGAAAGAGATCGGTGTCGGTCGCCTGCAGCGGCCGCGCGGTTGAGAATGTCGCGGGCGCCGTGAGCGCGCTCGCGAACGAGATAGCGGCGGCGCCGGCGAGCTCGAAGCCGGGGGGCAACGCCACACCGAGCTCAGCCGCACTCAGCGCTCGGATTTCCACAGGGAGGGTGAGCGGGGTGCTGCCGGCCGCGACATCCAGGCGCTCACCGCTCGGGACGCTGATGGATCCACCGCCGGTCCCAATTAACACGACCTCGTGGACCGCCTCTTCTGGCGCGCGCACTTCGACGGTGATTACGCCCTTCTCGAGCGACAGCGGTTCGAACGTGAGGGAGGGCGAGACCGGGTAGCCGGCCGCCATCACCGGGGTCGCCCCGCCGGGAATCTGGTAGAGAACCAGATCCTGCTCGAACGGCTCCAGGTGCAGCTCCGCCGACGTGTAGAACTGGTACGCCTCGGTGATCCGCGACCGGATGATGGTGCCGCTCGGCTGCAGCGCGCCCGGCGTGCTCACCGTCCCGCGGACGACCGACTTCACGCCCGGCTTGTAGAAGAGGATCCTGGGCTGTGGATTGACGACGGCGGTGGCGGTCGTGGGCAGAAGGACGGCGGCGACACCGCCCAGCAGTTCGCCCGCGGCCGGCTGCGGCGGCACGCTCGGCGAGGTATCCGCGACGACCCAGGCATACTGACCGGTGCCCGAAACGACCCCGGTCAGAACGGCTTTCGCCTGAGCGAGCGTGGTCGAATCAAGAGCGCGCCATGCCCGTGCCTGTTCGTCCCACGCGGTGAACGTCACCGGGGTGCCGGCTTTCAGATTGAGCGCGTTCGGTGACGACACGGAAGCCGCGCTCGCGAAGGCGAGTCCGTGCGGTCCGATGTCGAGAATGTCGATGGGCGTCCAGCCCGGGGGCAGCAGGCCCGGGAGCGACTGGCGGCTGAGCGGCGTCAGCGTGACGGTGCTGTTTGCGCTGAGCGATCCCGGAGGGATGGTCAGCGTCACGTTCGGACCCGTTGTCGTGCCGACCGACGGATCCTCCGCGGCAGAGACCTCGCGCTGCCATGCCTCGAGGAAGATTACCCGATCGCCGGTAACGGTTCCGCCCGCAAGGGCGTCAATCGGCGCACCAGCGGCCGCGGCAGTGATCCTGGCGTCGACGAGCTCGATTGCCGTGTCGGGCTTGATCAGGGCCGGACGGTCCAGTGCGGACCAGCCGGCTTTCGCCACCTGCACGATACCGTTGCCCTCGGGGGCATGAATCACGTACCGGCCGTGCGTATCCGAGAGCGTGACCTGCGTGTAGGCGAGCCCGCGAGCATCCTTGCCAACGAGCGCCGCCGTCGCGCCTTCGAGCGGGAGGCCTGTGTTGTCGTCGTACACCTCGCCAACCAGGACCCCCTGGCCCGTGGTGACGATGACGACGTCTCTCGTGGCGATCGCCTGGAGACCTGAAAAGTCGATCGCCCGCGCTTCGACGTGCACGTGATCGCCGGGAGCAGCGCTGGCCGGCACCACCAGGAGCGTTCCGTAGGGGGCGTCGATGATTGTTGCGATGCGGACGCCGTCGGCGAAGAACCGGACCGACGCGACACCGCCGAGGTCCGCCGCGACAGCAGACACGGGGACCGACTCGCCGGCTTGTGCTGTCGCCGGCGCTGTCAGGCTGATCGTGGGGGGCACGTCGTCCGGCGTGCCGACAATCTCGATGGACGCGGTGCTGGTGCCACGATTGCCCGCCCCGTCCGTCGCCTGTGCCGACACGGTCACGGTCGAACCCACGACGGCAGCCGCCGGAATCACGTAAGTTGCTTCGAACGGCGGTGCCGTCAGCGATCCGACCGTCGTCGCGTCGGCCGCGAGAATGACGGAGGCGACCCCCACGTTGTCGGATGCGGTGGCGGTGATCTGGAGCACGGTCCCGGGCGACGCGTGGAGTGGGGCTCTGACGTGGGCGACGGGTTTTTCCGTGTCCGGCTCGGCGACGACGGTGACTGTGGCCGATGCGGTCCCGACGTTGCCCGCCGCGTCGCGCGCTGTGGCACTGACGGTCACGGTGCTGCCTGGAGCAACCAGGTCGGGAATCGCAATCACCCGCTGGAACGGTGATCCGGGCACTTCGAGAGGCTGCGCACCATTTATGTTGACGATGATCGACTGGACGCCGATGTTGTCGGTCGCGGTCCCGGTCATGGTGACCTGCGCGCCCGGGAGCGCTTCCTTCGGACCACTGAGCGTCACGACCGGCGGTGCGCGGTCGGCGGCAGCCCCGATCGTGGCGGTGGTCAGCGCGGGCTCGGACACGGCCCCGTGGGAATCCGTCACGATGAGCGTGACGGTGAATGCGCCCGCGACGGCGTACACATGGAACGGCTTCCCGTCCGTGCTCGTCGTCGAATCGCCGAACGACCACGCATACGTGAGCGTGTCGCCGTCCGGATCGGCGGACCCGGAGCCGTCGAACGTCACACCGAGCCCTGCGTCGCCGACTTGCGCGGCACCCGCGTTCGCAACCGGTTTGTGGTTGCCGACCGGCGCAACCGTGATCGTGACGTCAACGGAGTTCGCCAGCAGCGAGTCGGTCGCGGTCAGGCGCAGCACGTAGGTGCCCGGCTGATCGAAGCTCGCGCTCGTCGCCAGCGCGCCGGGGGTGGCGAACGCGACGGCGCCGGGGCCGCTCAGTTTCGTCCACGCGGTGATGACCGTGCTGCCAGTCGGCAGGCCATCGTCTGTCGCCGTGCCGCTCAGCGCTGCCGCCGCAGGAAGCGTGATCGTTTGATCCGGACCCGCCGTCACCGTGGGCTTCTGGTTGGCGGGCGGCGCCGGGTTGACCGTGACGGTCACATCAGCGGTGCTCGAGAGCAGCGAGTCGGTAGCCGTCAGGCGCAGCACGTAGGTGCCGGGCTGATCGAAGCTCGCACTCGTCGCGAGGGCGCCCGGAGTCGCGAACGCCACCGCGCCGGGCCCGCTCAACTTCGTCCACGTGGTGCTCAGCGTGCTGCCGGTCGGCAGGCCATCGTCTGTCACCGTGCCGCTCAGCGCGGCGGCTGACGGCAGCGTGATTGTTTGATCCGGACCCGCCGTCACGGTGGGCTTCTGGTTGACAGGCGGCGCCGGGTTCACCGTGACGGTCACATCAGCGGTGCTCGAGAGCAGCGAGTCGGTCGCGGTCAGGCGCAGCACGTAGCTGCCGGGCTGATCGAAGCTCGCGCTCGTCGTCAGCGCGCCGGGGGTGGCGAACGCCACCGCGCCGGGCCCGCTCAACTTTGTCCACGTACTGATCACGGTGCTGTCGGTCGGCAGGCCATCGTCTGTCGCCGTGCCGCTCAGCGCGGCGACCGCAGGCAGCGTGATGGTCTGATCCGAACCCGCCGTCACCGTCGGCTTCTGGTTGACAGGCGGCGCCGGGTTGACCGTGACGGTCACGTCAGCGGTGCTCGAGAGCAGCGAGTCGGTCGCGGTCAGGCGCAGCACATAACTGCCGGGCTGATCGAAGCTCGCGCTCGTCGTCAGCGCGCCGGGGGTGGCGAACGCCACCGCGCCGGGCCCGCTCAACTTCGTCCACGTAGTGATCACGGTGCTGCCGGTCGGCAGGCCATCGTCTGTCGCCGTGCCGCTCAGCGCGGCGGCCGCAAGCAGCGTGATGGTCTGGGAACTGCCGGCGCTTACGATTGGCCGTTGATTGGCGACAGGCGTGGTAATCGTGACCGCTGCACCGGAACTCGCACTTCCGCCGTGACCATCCGTAACAGTGAGGGTCGCCGTGAAAGCGCCCGCCGCCGCGTACGTGTGGGCGGGTGACGGCCCTGTTGCCGTGCCCCCGTCACCAAAAACCCAGCCGTATGCGAGCGTGTCGCCGACATCCGGGTCCTCGCCGGTGCCATGAAACTGGATCGGCGCACCAGCCAGTCCCGAGTACGGGCCGCCAGCCGACGCCGAAGGATTCCGGTTCGCCGGCGCTACGGGCGAGACGACGAACGCGTTCGGGGCGATGGCCTGCTGATTCGTGGACGTGACACCCACGGACCGGGGGCCCGTGGCGGCCGTCGCCGCGATGGTGATGTTGGCGATCAGCGTAGTCGCCGACTGCACGGTCGTCGAATTGACGGTGATGCCCGCGCCGAACACCGCACGCGAATTGCCCGCGATGAACCTGCTGTTCGATGAACCGACGACCTGTACATCGACGCGCGTCCCCGGCGAAGCGAAGGCCACGCCCGGGAGGGTCAGGCTCAGGACATCGATCGAGACACCGTTGCCGATTTCGCCTGTCGCGGTGTTGCGAACCTGCACGGCCGCCTGGCCGGTCGGCAGGCCGCCCGGGACCGTCACGGTAAGGCGCATCAGACTGGTCCCTGAGGTCACGCGGGTGGCCGCCGTCGTGACGGCGGGACCGGCGGCCGGCGTGAAGGTGACCTGATTGCTGCCGGCGGTGAGATTGAAGCCCGTGCCGTCGATATTGATGGCGACGTCGGCGGATGCGCCGGTCGGCGTCACGGTCGACAGGGCAACGGGACTCGCGAGGATGGCGAGCGACGAAAGACCCAGCGCCACCAATAGCGCCGCCGCATGCGAACGATAGCGGGCAGGTCGCGGCGTCATCGTTCGGTTCCGGGCTGTCGCTGGACTGTGGGTCCGCGTCTAACGGACGGGAGGCGCACGCATGGACCGTCGGAGGCCGCGCCACGTGCCCGCGCCGGCAAGCGCCGTCGCGAGGAGGAGCAGGCTGCCGGGTTCCGGCACGGGAGCCGGATCGCCCGCGTCGGCGGTCATATAGGAGTAGTCCAGAAACAGGTCTGCAGGGCCGGTCAGCGCAATCCTGAATGCCGACTGGCCTTCGACAGCCGCGGCGCCTGACGGCAGCACGGGCAGGAAATTGAACGAGAGCAGCGCCGAGGTAATCCCCGACGGGACATTCGCTTCGAACCAGGAAGCCCCGCTCGCCAGCACCACGGGGGCGGGCACGTCGGCGAGCAACTCGGAACCATCTCCGGCGAGATCCCCACCCACGGTGAGGACGATCGAGGAGAAGTCACCGGAAATGCCGGCGAATCCGGAGT
Organism: Acidobacteriota bacterium; assembly: GCA_039648985.1. Lineage (GTDB taxonomy): Bacteria > Acidobacteriota > Vicinamibacteria > Vicinamibacterales > 2-12-FULL-66-21 > JALZOC01. Next base: position 7,615 of record JBBWZJ010000113.1, read on the forward strand.
CATTCGACAGCGTGAACCAGAAGCCGAAGAATTCGTCTCCGCCCCACGACATGCTGCCGATGCTCGATGTCGTCAAGGTGGCTGCGGAGGCCGGGCGTGGTGAACAGAGCGTGACGGCGAGAGCTGCACCGACGGCGAGCGTCCGGGCCACTGCCTTTGCGCAATTCGTATGTCGCACGCGTCGGTTCCGAGCAACCCGACGGCCACGGAATCAATCGCGAAAGACCAGCGTTATTCAAGGCGACCCCAAACAGTCGCTGCGGGCGGCGACTAATTGCCGAGCCGGCCCCGACTAAGGTCGAGGTCACCGCGCCGGGATACGTCGCAGAATCTCTTCATTGCAAAGGCCTTTGCATGACCAAGGGTCGCTACGGCCGACTGGCATCCAGGAGAGTGATGTCCTTGTACCAGGCCTCGCTCGGCGGGCCCGCGTGAATCTGCAGCCCGATGATCCCCTTGGTCTCCACCGACGGATCCGTCTCGGTATAGTCCACCGTCTGCACGCCGTTCAACCAGAGGCGGATGCGCGGTCCTTCGGCGCGTATGACGTAGTCGTTCCAGTCGCCGAGCCTGACAAGCGGCTTGACGCCCCGGGGATCCGGTGCGCTCAGCGTTTTCCTGCGCCTGGATTCGTCGTAGAGCGATCCCCACTTGTCCTGACCCGCGTCCGCCTGATAGCCGATGACCTCATGATTGCCGGGGATGCGCCGGCTGCGGAACTGGATACCCGCGTTGGCAGAGGCGCCGCCGACAAGCTTCACCTTCAGCCGCAGCTCGAAGTCTCCGTACACCGCCTCCGTACAGAGAAACTCGTTCCGCGCGATCCTCGCGCGCAGCGACCCGCCGACGATCGCGCCATCCTCGACGCGGAAGATCGCGTGGCTCCCTTCCCATCCCCTGAACGATCTGCCGTCGAAGATCGGAGCGAATCCAGAATTCCTCGCGGCGAGCCCACCTGGCGATGCGCCCATCACGACCGCAATCACGACGACGAACATTCGCATGTTCTCACTCCCAGGTGGATCGAACGCGGTTGACCACGCGGTGAAGGCTTCCGGTCCGTCGTTTCCTCCACTCGCACCGGGCTGATTATGTGCGTTCCGGACCCGCGTCGGCACGTGTCGTCGCGTTCCAGTCCGATGCATCCCACCTGATCTGCGCCCGGTGGTGCGAACACCCCGAAGCAGCCGGGCCGTTTTTCTGCAGGAGAAATCGCGCGGCAACTGAACTAGACTGTCGGCCGTCGCGCTGATCGCGATCCGATTTGTTGACTCGCACGGATTTCTCCAGGACACACCATGAAGATGTCACTCGTATTCACGACCGTTGCGCTGTTCGCCGCGCTCGGGCTCCATGCTCCCACTGCCGCCGCACAGACGACTCCGCTCCGGATCATTGCGTTCGGCGCGCATCCCGACGATAACGAGCTCCGCCTCGCCGGCACGGCGGCCAAGTGGGCGGCACTTGGTCACCAGGTCAAGTTCGTCTCAGTCACGAACGGCGACATCGGACACTGGCGCGAGGCCGGCGGACCCTTGGCTCGAAGGCGGACGGCGGAGTCGCTGGAGACCGCGCGGATCCTGGGCATCACGACGCAGGTGCTCGACATCCACGACGGAGAACTGGAGCCGACCCTGGAGAACCGGCGCACGATCACGCGTCTCATCCGCGACTGGAAGGCCGACATCGTCATCGGCCATCGTCCGAACGACTATCACCCGGACCATCGCGCCGTGGGTCAGCTGATCCAGGACGCGTCATACATGGTGACGGTCCCGTTCTTCTGTCCCGACGTGCCGGCGTTGCCGCGCAACCCCGTGTTCCTGTCGTACGAGGACGATTTCACCAGGCCGAATCCGTTTCGAGCGGACGTCGTCGTCTCGATCGACGACATGCTGGAGAAAAAGCTGGCCACGGTCGAAGCGCTGCCGTCGCAGTTCTACGAGGGCGGCGCAAACGGAGGGCCGCAGCTGATTCCCGCGGATGAAGCCGGCAAGGCGCGCCGGAAGGCGGAGGTGCGCGACTCGTTCCGGCGGCGGTTCGTTCACACGGCCACCGAATATCGCGCAAAGCTTCGCGACCTCTACGGACCGGAGCGCGGCGATGCCGTGCAGGCCGCGGAGGCGTTCGAGATTTCAGAGTACGGACGCCGGCCGAACGCCGAGGAAATCGGCCGACTCTTCCCATTCTTTGGGGCGCGATGACGGAGCGGTCTTCGTCCGTGTGACAGCTGGCGGCGGATGGGTTCAGCAACCGCGGGAAAAGAACCAGGCGGACGTGACGCCTGACACACGATAGCCGCGCACCCAGCCGGCGATCTCTTCGACGTTGGGCAGTGTTCCGCCGCACGTGTCGGTCTTCAGGCGGACGTGCAGCCACACGTCGCCAGACGTACGCCGAATTTCCAGCACGTCAACGGTGACTTCTTGATCCAGGTACTGCGTCCAGGCGGGCGGGACTCGTGCGGGTCCGAGGTCCGGCGAACGCCACAACTGTCCATCCCAACCTGGCCTCAAATACGCGAGCGTTTCGGTGAGCAGCTCGGGGTACGGCTTGAAGTCTTCCATATGCTCCCGCCTGATCCAGGCTGAACCCTGCCGGCGTGCGATCCGGAACCACTGGCCGGATCGTTCGTGCACGATCGCCGCGGCGATTTCATACTCGCTCTCGAGTGTCGGCAGGTCTTCCTCGCCGGTCCCGTCGGGGCGCCGCACGTCGAGCCGCGCACTGCCACAGGCGCGGCCGTCCGCCTGCCGGTCGGATACCCGGTAGCGGAGGGAGCCGGTCACGGGGCTGTCTGCGGACGCTCTTGAATGCAGGTCTGCGCTCCCGGGTTTCGCCGGGCCACAACCGTCACCTACGATCTCCGGGAGATTCAGCAGGCCGATGATGCGCTCCTGTGGAGCCGACGCCGCCTGCATCCCAGGTGACGAGACATCGGCTGACATCGGCCGGTCTGCCGCGGCGCTCGCGATCGCAATAAGGCCCGCCAGGAGAGCGGCCGGTGGTAGATGCCGGTTCGGAAACACGCGCATGTCTGATTATCGGTCGGCGCGCCCGGCGCATCAGCGCCGCCCTATCCGGGGTTGCGCTCCCGCCGCAGGACGCGATCGGCTTCCGCGCCGAACCGGCACAGCAGCGGTGGCACGGCTTCGATGTCGCCCAGCGCCGTGTGAAAGTTGACGACGCAGGCGCGGAGCAGGAATTTTCCACCGACGACGGCGTTCGAGAGGAACGCCTGGCCGCTTTTTTCGAGCGCCGTCAGCAGGTTCCGGTTCAGCACGTCCAGATACTCCTCGACCGATGACGTGCCGAGCCGCGGCCTCAGATCACGCGGGACATACCGGAAGGTGGCGATGCTGAGGTTCCGCGTGACCGCCTCGAAGTCGGGATGGTCGCTGACGATCTGGTGCAGGTGCCGTGCGAGCAGGATGTCGTCGCCAATCATTGTGAGGCAGCCGTCGCTCCCGACCTGTTTGAGGGCGAGCCACACCTTCAACGCACGAAACCCGCGGGAATTCTGCGGCCCGTAGTCGAAGTAGTTCACGGCGTCGCTGTCGAAGTGGTAGTACGGCGGGTGATAGGAGAACGCACCGCGCAGCCTCTCGGCATCCCGTACGAGCACGCAGCCGGCTTCGAGCGGCGCGTACAGCCACTTGTGCGGATCGACAGCGACCGAGTCCGCCATGTGCAGGGCTCGGAGGCTCGAGGGTGCTCCGGGCACCCGTGCCGCGAGCGCCCCGTACGCACCGTCTACATGGAACCAGAGATCGTGTTCCCGACAGACGGCGGCGATTTCGGGCAGGGGATCGACAGCACCCGTGCTCACGGTGCCAGCTGTCGCGACGACGAGAAAGGGACGATGACCGGCTTTCACGTCCTGCTGGATGGCCTGCCGGAGCGCAGACGAGTCCATCCGTTGCTCGTCGTCTGTCGAGATCAGCCGGATCGCGTCTGTGCCGAGCCCGAAGAGATCGACGGCCTTGTAAATCCACGTGTGAGTTTCCACCGAGGCATACACGAGGAGCGACGCACCTCCGTGTGCGAGGCCCTCCTTCCGTACGTCCCAGCCGGCGCGGGCGGCGCGCGCGGCGACGAAGCAGACGAAGTTCGCGAGGTTGCCGCCGCTGACCAGCAACCCGCCGCAATCGGTCGGGTACCCGACGAGCTCGGCAATCCATCGGACCGACTGCCCTTCGATCTCCGTCGCGAGCGGGGCGAGGCGCCACGCCCCGACATTCTGATTGAGCGCGGCGGCGAGGAAATCGCCGAACATCCCTATAGGCGACGGGCTCGACGTGATGTACCCGAAAAACCGCGGATGGCCGTTGAAGGTCGAGTGGCCGAAGAGCAGTTTCGTCGCGTCGCTTACGAGCGCGGCCGCGTCCGCCCCTGTGGACGGCAGGCCTTGCTCTGCGCGAATCGTCGCGCGCAGCTGCGCTGGCGACTCATCCGGCGTGACGAGCCCCCCGGGTACTCTCGACAATCCGTCGGCGATTTCGTCGACGAGCCGATGTCCGATCGCCCGGAACTCGTCAGCCTCGATCTCGAGCGCCGCCCTCCGCGTTCTGAGTGCTTCCAGCTCCGGGCTGATCGTCATCGCAATTCCTCGAACAAGTCGGATTCCTGCGCCCGCCCGCCGCTCACGGCGCTGCCCTTCGGCTGCATACTTGGCCAGCGCTCCCCCGGTTCCGAGCGATTCATCGTCGGGATGCGCCAGCACGCACATCAGCCGCAAATCCGACGCGAGCATGATCGAGTAGTCTCGGCTGAAGGACGGGTGTCTCCAGTCCCCAACGACATTTTGTCATTGCCGCGCCGCGCTCCGCGACGCTGCTGTAGCATGTTTTTCGCGACTCGCCGGATTCCGCCGCGCCGCGCAGTATGTGAGCCTCTGACCATTATGTCCCGACACTCCTCCGATACCCGGCTGCACAGGCGACCACGGATTGCTTGAACCGGCCGCTCTCCAACGCCTGACCCGCGACGGCTGGCTGCTCTTTTCCACCAGGTTCGTCCGGCTGTTCGCGTACGGCTCGCTGTCGGTCGTCCTGGTGTTCTATCTCGTCGGCGCGGGGCTGACCGAGCCGCAGACCGGCATGCTGCTCACGCTGACACTCGTCGGGGACACGCTCGTGTCGCTGTTTCTGACGACGCGCGCCGACCGGATCGGGCGGCGACGCATGCTGATGATCGGCGCGATGCTGATGGCCGCGGCCGGCGTCGTGTTCGCCAGCACCGGGCGGCTGTGGCTTCTCGTGCTCGCGGGGACGATCGGTGTCATCAGCCCGAGCGGGAACGAGGTCGGGCCGTTCCTGTCGATTGAGCAGGCCGCGCTGTCCCATGTCGTCACCGACAGGACCAGGACGGAAGTGTTTGCGTGGTACACGCTGACCGGATCGGTCGCCACGGCTCTGGGCGCCCTGGCGGGCGGCGTGGCGACCCGGATGTTCCAGACCTCGGCGATGCATCTCGCCCCGGTCGCGAGCTACCGGGGCGTCATCATTCTGTATGCCGCGCTCGGCGTCGTCCTGACGCTTCTCTTCTCGCGTCTGTCGGGGAGCGCAGAGGCTGCGAGCCTCGGTGAGAAAAAGGCATTCCGAGCCACGTTCGCGGGGCTCTCCGGGCTCGATCGCTCCCGCGATGTCGTCGTGAAGCTCTCGGCGCTCTTCGCGCTCGATTCGTTCGGCGGCGGATTCGTCGTCCAGAGCTTCGCCGCGTACTGGTTCTACCTGCGCTACCACCTGGACCCCGCGATGCTCGGCGCGGTCTTTTTCTGGGCGAACATCTTTGCGGGGATCTCGGCGCTCGTCGCGTCGCGGCTGGCGGCCCGTTTCGGACTCATCCGCACCATGGTCGCGACGCACCTTCCGTCGAACGTGCTGCTCATCCTCGTGCCGCTGATGCCGACGCTGCCCCTGGCTGTGCTCGTCCTGCTGCTGCGGTTCAGCATCAGCCAGATGGACGTCCCGACGCGGCAGTCGTACATCATGGCGGTCGTGACGCCGGAGGAGCGGTCGGCCGCAGCCGGCATCACTGGCGTCGCGCGGACGATCGGTGCGGCCATCAGCCCGCTCTTCGTGGGGTTCATGTTCGCCCGTCCGGCGCTGATCAATTTCCCGTTCTTCATCGCCGGCACGTTGAAAATCGTGTACGACCTGCTGCTCTACAAGGAGTTCGTCGCCGTCAGGCCGCCCGAGGAAATCCGCGACAGGTGATGCGGGACCTCACGGTTTCGCCGGCGCCGCAGGCTGGAAGCCTGGAGGCCGCTCGTCTGCGACGCCGAAGGCCCGCTCGAGCGCGAGACCCGCGCGGGCGACGGTCCCCTCCTCGAAGAGACGGCCCAACAGGGTGACGCCGTGCGGCACGCGGCGCGGCGGCGAGAATCGGGGCAGCGGGTTCTTCGGATCGGGAGCCCAGTCGCTGCGCGCTTCCGACACGTTGACGAATCCCGCGCGCAAGGTGAGGGAGGGATGTCCGGTGAAGTTCGACAACGTCAGCATCTCGTCCCGCAGCGACGGCACCAGCAGCAGATCCACGTCGGAGAACACACGGGCCATCTCCTGCGCAACCAGCCGGCGAAAACGATCCGCCTGGACGAAATCGACGGCGGAGAGAAACCGCGCCTGCCGAAACAGGTTCGGCCACGCGTCCGGCACCTGGACTTTGAGCTGGGCCAGATCGCCGTGCAGCGTGAGCTCTTCGAAGGCCGCCGCGGCTTCGCCGAAGAGCACGGGCATCAACGAGTTGTATGGCCAGTCCGGAAGGTGAACCTCGGTCGGCCGCATGCCGAGCGTCCGGACCGTTTCCAGCGCGGCCCGATCAACATCGGTGGCCGGCGGTTCCTTCATCCAGGCGGGCACGTAACCGACGCGCAGGTTTCGCACCGGCGCCGTCGCATCGAAGTCCAGACCGGCTGGCACGCTCGACTCGTCGCCGCCGTCATGGCCGCTTATCGCCTGCAACACCAGCATCGCATCTTCGACGCTGCGGGTCATCGGCCCGAGCTTGTCGAGCGACCAGCAGAGCGTCATGGCGCCGCTGCGCGGGACGCGGCCGAACGTGGGTCTCAGCCCCGTGATGCCGCAGCGCATGGCCGGCGCTACGATGCTGCCGCCCGTCTCGCTGCCGACGGAGAACGCGACGAGCCCGGCGGCGGTCGCGGCGCCTGGCCCTGCACTGGATCCCGAGGCCCCTTCTTCGAGTAGCCACGGGTTCATGGTCTGGCCCCCGAACCAGATGTCGTTGAGCGCCAGCGCCCCGAGGCTCAACTTGGCGACGAGCACCGCGCCTGCTTCCGCGAGACGGCGAACGACGACAGCATCAGTCGCGGGCACACGGTTACGGAACGGCTCGGCGCCGTACGTGGTCGGCACGCCCGCTGTGTCCAGCAGGTCTTTTACGCCGAACGGGATTCCGTGAAGAGGGCCTCGATAGTGTCCCCCCGCGATTTCCGCGTCGGCCTTTCTCGCCCGTGCGATGGCGGCGTCGGCGGTGAGCGTGATGATGCACCGGAGCTTCGGGTCGAACTGCTCGATCCGGCGCAGATAGATCCGCGTCAGCCGCTCGGAGGTGAGCTCCCGCCGCTCCAGCCAGCGCGACAGCCGGGTGACTGGCGCAAACGCGATGTCCGCGTCGTCACCCGGGAGAGGGATCGCCTCCATCGGAGTGCGGACGAACGTGTCACGTATCGGCCCACGGGAGCCGGTGCGAACCAGCGGAGTCCAGCGCGTCGCCGGCGCCACCCCCGGGGCAAGCGCCACCTTCCGCGGCCCCACGCGACGCTCCAGGAGTGGCGCCATGGATCGCGGCCAGCTGGCTGCCGCCATGTCGCGTTCCGCCGGGCTCATCGTCACCTGCGCGAGCTTTTCGGCCTCGGCAAAGGTGGAGGATGAAACCGGCGGACCGGCCGCCGGCGCCGCGCCGAATGTGGGCGGCGCACCAGGCGTTGCGGCCGGCTGACTCCCGGCTGACGCATTCTGTTTGTCCGCACCGCACGCGACCGCCGCGCCCAGGACGCTCAACGGTGCCGTGATCAGAAATTGCCTGCGGGTGTTCATGGCGTCCTCCACGTCAGCGCCGCAGGACCAGTCCTGCTTCGTCCGCACCGGCGTGGCGACATCCTGACACGAGGATCGTACGGCGTTCAACGCGGCCGCGCGCTGTCGGGATCGAACCTGACACGCAGCCGCGCGTCTCCCAGCACAATCTCGTCCGACGATTGAAGCCGGACGCCGCGCGCGCCGCGAGGGACCGCCAGCGTGCGTCCGTTCCGAAGTATGCCGGTCCCATGTTCGCTGCCGTCGTCATGGAGGCGGAATTCTGTCGATCCGGGGTCGTGGGAGATGTGCGCGTGGCGGCGGGACACGCTCTGGTTGACTTCGCCAGCCCCCTCGACGAACGCGACGTGATTCGTTCGGATCAACCGGTGGCGGCTGTCGCGTACCTCGGCGCAGCGCCCGAGGTCGATCCTTGTCGCGCCGAACGAGTAGGTGCGCTTTTCGGCCGTCCCCTGGAGGACCGTCACCTCGACCCGGACCGGTGTCGCCTGTGCGACGGTCTGCATCGGGGCCGGCTTGTCGACGCGGAGGAACTCCACATGGAACTCCTGCCGTTGCCAGGTCTTCGGCGCCCGTCCGACGTATTCGAGCGCGACGTCCAGGTCGGCGACATCGCATCCGGCGGCGTGGAGGCGCTGGACCATCCGGTCGCGCAGAGAGGGTCCGTCCCCGAGCACGGCGTCGAAGCGGGCCCGTGCGTCACGCGAGGGCGCGAGGACGGAGACGGCCACCGCGTTGAATGGAAAGACGCGACGTCCCCGCCCGCTTGCCTGCACCTCGAGCACCATCGTCTCGACGATCGCGTGGACGATCTCGAGTGGTTCGCGCGTGCCGGACTGGACGAAACCGCCCACCGTACGATCGACGGTGGTGGCAATCCTCGCTTCGAGATCTCGCACCCTTCGCAGAATGTCCATTGACGTCACTTCTCGATCAAGCCGGCCGCTGTCGCCGCCGCGACGATCTCCCCGGCCGCGGGTGCCGCTGTCGCGCCGCCGTACCCGGCATGCTCGACGACAATTGCAAAGGCAATCCGCTTCTTCGCCGGTCCGTACGGCGCGAATCCGATGAACCAGCCGTGGGAGGGCGCGTTCGACACTTCTGCCGTCCCGGTCTTGCCGGCGATGTCGCCCTGGTGATTCCGAAGACTTCGGCCGGTGCCACTCAAGACCACGTCGCGCATGTAGCTGCCAAGGCGCCGCGCGGTCTCCGGCGGGACGAGCTGCGCCGGCGGCGCGTCCCTAGCGCGCATGTCCTCCAGGTACGGTGAATGGAGGGTCCCGTTCGCTGCCACGACACTGGCAACGGCCGCCATGCGCAGAGGAGACGCCAGCACGTCCGCCTGCCCGTACCCGACTTGCGGGAGCGTGTCACGCACCCGCTGAAGCGATCGCCCCGGATCCCGGGCGAGCGAGATCCCTAGCTGCGACGCCATCGCAAGAACGGACTCCGGCCCGAGCCTTGTCGCGAGCTGCGCGAAGTACGCATTGCACGACCGCACGAACCCGTCGTGCATGTTGATCGTCCCGTGCGGCTGCGTATCCATCACGTCGTCACGGACCGGTCGAGTCCACCCTGGAATGGACGCGCCGATGCGGCCGTCCGGCAGCCGCGCACAGGTGTACGTTGTCGCACCGAGAGCAGGATTCTGCCGCAGCGCCGCGAGGCCCACGACCACCTTGAATGTCGATCCGGGGGGATACGTCCCGTAGCGGGCGCGATCGAGAAGCGCATCGGACGCCCCGGTGCCACTCCCGGCCGGAACACCGGATGATGTCGGCCACGGATAGCTGGCACTGGCAAGGACCGCCCCGGTGTCGGGATCGAGGACGACAGCCGCCGCCTTCCCGTCGGCCTTGCGGCCGTAGTCCGCGACAATCGCCGCCACCCGACGCTGCAGGTCCGCGTCGAGCGTGAGGCGCACGTCGCGCGGTTTGCTCCCGAACGCCGCCACGGCTGCGTTCGCGGGCTCGTATCGATGCCGGAGGATTGGAACGAGATCGCGATAATCGCGGTACACGGTGTACATCGGCCTCCCTGCCGCATCGACGGTCTTCACGTTCACGGCGTGATCGTCGAAGCCGCGCAGGCGATCCGCGGCGTCGCGCTCCACGTAGGACGTGTTCGAGGCCGTCCAGTTCACGCGCGTCCGTGCATCCCCGAGCACGTGGAAGGCGAGGCCCCCGAGTGGATAGCAGCGGTCGCCGGGGTTCGCACAGACGGCCCCCACATCGATCCCGAGTCGCCCGTAGGCAGCGCGCGCCTCGGCAACCGATCGCGCGTTGTCCGTCGCGAGAGGAAGGCCGCGCCTGTCGTAAATCGTTCCACGCGGGATCTGCGAGACGATGTCCTGGATCCTGGGGTTGTACTCGAATCGTCGTGCACCGTCTGCCTGGAGTCCGAGGTGCGGCTTCACGACGTAGGCGTCGGCACTGACCACCTGCACACGGATGGCGATCGCCACCAGAACCACCGCACACGTGGCGAGGACGCCTCCCAGACACGTCAGGGGGAGGCGGAACGGTTCGAAATCTCCTCCGGGGCGGGCGTCAGCGTGAATCGCGGCGAGCATCCCGAGTGCGGCAAAGTTGGCAAGCATCGCCGAACCGCCGTAGCTGAGGAACGGGGTCACGACCCCTGTCAACGGCGTCATGCCGGTGATGCCGGAGGCCATAATCAGAACCGGAAACGCCAGGAACAAGGTCAACGCCGTCGCAAGAAAGAAGCCGTAGTCGTTCGACGCGAGCCGCGCGACGCGGAATCCGCGCCACGTCATCAGCGCGAACACGGCGGCGACCGCGACCAGGCCTGCCGCCCCGAGCTCCTCACCGATGGCCGCGAGGATCAGATCCGTGTGCCCGGCCGGGAGGTATCGCGAGCTGCCGAGTCCGAGTCCTGTCCCCAGGCCGCCGCCTGTCGCCATCGCCCAGATCGCATGCGTGATTTGATTGCCGCCCGCGACGGTGTTGTCCCATGGAGATTCCCACATGCGGACGCGGTCGGCGAGCGTGGCCGACACATGGAGGCGGTACCCCAGGTAGAAGCCCGACGCGAGAAGGATCAATCCGAGGGCCGCCATTCCGACGCGGCCCCGGGCGACGGCGTACACGGCCAGGAACACGCAACAGAGAAAGAGCGCGGGGCCGAGATCCTTCTGCAGGAAGAAGAACATCAGAGCCGCCGCGACTCCGACGAGCACCGGGAGGATGTACTCGCCTCGCGGCAGGTTGAGCCACCGGGGCAGCCGGAGGTTCCGAAATGACTCCCCTCGAACTTCCCGCAGCAGTTCCCACCGTCGCGCAAAATAGCCCGCCAGGAACAACGCGAGCAGCAGGCGGATGGCTTCGATCGGCTGGAGCGGCCCGAGGTTGACCCTCGCGGAGCTGCTGCCAGGCCCCGTCCCGAACAGAATGAGAAGAACCGACAGCGACAGGGCGCCCGCCAGGGGCAGGTAGCTGAAATTGACGAACCCGGCGGCGGTGAAGCGAACCATGGACAGCGCCGTCATCACTGCAAGGCCGGCGATCGTCGTTTCTGCGAACCGGGCAAAGAGGATCGTGTCCCGCAGCGGGTCCGGGCGGCTCAGGAGGACGGCAAAGCCAATTCCCGTCAGCAGGTGCGTTGTCGAGAGCAGCAGCCTGTCCCCATTCACACCGCGCAGTCTCCACACGAGCGCGACCGCATGGAAGCTGAGGACGTACAACGCGGCCAGCAGCAACACTTCCCTTCCGAATTCGTCCCGCGTTCGCACGGTCAGGTACGACTTCAAGGTACTGACTTCCGCGGCCGTGAAGAGCGGAATCGATTCCGGCAGGGCGGCCGATGCCGCGCCGCTCCGGTGATCCTCGAGGCGCGCCGCAAGCGCCTGCAGATTCCTGGACGCTTCGATGGATGTCGTCCGGACCATCACGTGTGAAATCGCGCCCACATTCGGCACCTTCACTCGGCGCGCTGGATCGGCCGTCAGGAACCCGAACAACTCGCGAGCCGCGAAGGCGCGATCCGCCGCGCTGGTGAAGACCGCGGCGAGTGCTGGCTCCAGCTCCGACGCGTCCTGAACCGCGTTCAAATTGACGAACCCATCACGGTGGGCCGCAGTTTCGGATACCTCGAACGCCCGGGTACGTCCGAGGTACGCCAGTGCTATCGCAAGGACGACGACGAACGACGTGAGGAGGAGCACCGTGTCGGGCCGTTCAGTGTGACGCCCTCGCCGCACCCGCCGCGCATCGCGCTCGGCTGCAAGTGTGTACGTCAGGGTCATGCAGACACCTGCAGGCGTGCACTCCGCCGTGCTTCGTCGCTCCACTGCGGGCCCAGCGAGGTCATCGTATCGGCGGAGCCGGTCAGGGGTGCGGACAGATGGGCAATCCGATCCTGAATCTGCCGGAGCCGCCGCTGGGCCTCGCGCAGTTTCTGGGTAGCGTTCGCAAAGCCGGTGATCTTCGAATAGTCCTCGATCGCGGTGTTGTATGCCTCCGCCGCACGCGTCAGAGACTCGGCGTCATCCGCCGCGCCCAGCTTCTCCGCGCGGGCGAAATAGCCGTCGGCGAGCTGGGCCCAGTCGCGGGTGCCCGCCGTGTAGGCATAACGCTGCGCCTGCGCCAGCGCGTCGGCGCCCCGCTCCATGTCGTCGAGCGCGATGAAGCTCCGCATCAATCCGAGGAACGGGTCCGGCCAGTTCGGCCGCAGCTCGGCGGCCTGGCGGAACGCGGCAACGGCGGCCGTCAGCTGCAGTTTCGCGGCGTCGGCCTGTTTGCCTCGCGCGCGCGCCTCGCCGTCGATCCGCCGGAGATGCCCTT
>JBBWZJ010000191.1:0-29545 GCA_039648985.1 Acidobacteriota bacterium
GCCGAATGTATGGGGGAGCTGACGGCTGTCGTTGTAGCCGATCATGTCGTACGTGAAGACGACGAAGCCCTGCCGCGCGAGGTTGATCGAGCGACCCGGTGCCGAGAGAGTCGGGGTGTTCTCGAGTCTGCCGTAGGGCCAGTGTCCGTGCGGTGACAGGATCGCCGGAAACGGACCGGACCCGGCCGGCCGATACAGATTCCCCGTGACGAGGAATCCCGGCAGGCTTTCGAAGAAAACCTTGGAGACCGAGTAGCCGTCGTGTTTCACCTCGCCGAAGACGACGGGGTGCAGCGGGGTGCGGACCGGCATCGGGAGCAGGCCGGCGGAGGCCAGAATGTGCTCGCGCAGGTAAGACCGGCGCCTCGCCCATTCTTCAGCCGTCGCATAGTGCGGCGCGGCATACGTTGTGGTGTGCGTCCGGTAGGGCGCCTGCTGCGCCTGCACAGCGGCGCCTGGTGCACGGAGGAACACGAACGCGGCCAGGGCCGCTGATAGATATCGCATTCAGGTTCGCAGCTCACTGCGGTCAGGCATCAGCTATCAGCTTCCAGGTTCCAGGTTCCGGGTTCCGGGTTCCGGGTTCCGGGTGCCGGGTGCCGGGTGCCGGGTGCCGGGTGCCGGGTGCCGCTAGGCCAGCGCGTCTCTGCAGAACTGGACGCACTTGCCAATCTCGGTCATGCGATCCGATCCCTGCGGGACGGCGTATTCGAATTCGATGGTGGCCTGGATGGGCCACTTGTTATCGCGGATCACCTGCAGCACTTCCTTGATTGGCGTGTCGCCTTTGCCGAACGGCACGTTCTTGTCGTCGAGCGTCTTGTCCTTGATGTGCACGTGCGTGATCCGGTCGTGGTGCTGCTTCAGGAACGGGACCGGCGACGTCTTGTTGCCGCCAATGAAATGACCGATGTCGAGGTTCGCGCCGTTGTATTTCGCGTACGTGAACGCCTTCTCCCAGATTGCCGGCGTCATCGCCGTGTGGCCGTGGAAACCGACCATGATCTTGTGTTTGTCCGCGAACTGGCCGAGGCGCTTCGAGGCGTCCACGTTGTCTACCGGAAGCTCGCACGAAATGGCCCGGGCGCCCAGCGTTCGCGCGAGCTCGAAGGCGTAGTCGAGAGCGGCGTCGCTGAAGTTCAGGATGTTGTCGAACTTGAGAATCTGAATGAGCACGCCCGCGTCTTCATACTTCTTGCGGAAATCTTTCGCCTTGTTCATGGGCGCCGAGGCGCGCCATTTGCCCAGATCGTCGCCCGCGGTCTTCCGTGCGGCGGCCGCGTCTGCTGGAGGGGTCCCACGGCCGGCGGGCGTGAGCAGCGCCGGAGACACGCCCATGAACAACTCCACGGGCTGCGAGCGCAGTTCGACGGCGCTCACGCCCAGCTTGACGCACCCATCGAGCACGTCGTCGCCGCTCATGAGGTTGTTGCCGAAGTCATACGGGACGTTCAGACCGATCTGTACGCCAGCCACCTTGGAGTTCGGTTTCGCGGCCGCCAGGGCCGCACGCGGGTGGCCGACAAAGGCCGCGGCCGGCACCGTCGCCAGCGCGAGCTTCCCGAGTTCACGTCTCGTATACAGCATCAGATCTCCTTGGGCGTCACACTAACACGAACGGCAGTCCGCACTAGGCGGAGGGTTCCAGGTTCGGGGTTCGGGGTTCCGGGTTCGCTTCGGTTCGGGGTTCGGGGTTCCGGGTTCGCTCCGGTTCCAGGTTCGGGGTTCCGGGTTCGCTCCGGTTCCAGGTTCAGGGTTCGGGGTTCATTCCGGTTCCAGGTTCGGAGTTCAGGGTTCATTCCGGTTCCAGGTTCGGAGTTCACGGTTCGCTTCGGTTCGGCGTGCGGGTTCGGTTCGCCTTGAAGCCCGCACCTGAACCCGGAACCTCGAACCTGAACCCGGAACCTCGAACCTGAACCCCGAACCCGAACCCGGAACCTCGAACCTGAACCCGGAACCCCGAACCCCGAACCTTGAACCAAGACCAACCCCGAACCCCGAACCCGGAACCCCGAACCATTTACTTGTTCAAAACAAACGCCGCCAGAGAATTGCCCGCCGCAACGACGACGTATTGAAGGCCGTCGAGTTCGTATGTGATCGGGCCGTTGCTGACGGCGCTCGGCAGGCGCGAGGCCCACAGAAAATCGCCCGTCGTGGCGTTGAGCGCGGTGAACCCGGCGGATCCGCCGCTGAACACGACGTTCCCCGCCGTGCTCAGAATACCGGTCCTCCCGCCGCTGTCCCAGACATGACTCCAGCGGATCTTGCCGGTCT
Organism: Acidobacteriota bacterium; assembly: GCA_039648985.1. Lineage (GTDB taxonomy): Bacteria > Acidobacteriota > Vicinamibacteria > Vicinamibacterales > 2-12-FULL-66-21 > JALZOC01. Next base: position 2,278 of record JBBWZJ010000191.1, read on the forward strand.
TGTAATCAATCGCCTCGAGCATCGATTCGGACCAGCCGCCCCGATCGTTGCCGCCCCAGCCCGCCGGTGTGTCACTGAGGTCGTAGAGGTAAAAAACGCTGTACGAGCGGCTCGCATTGACGTAGAAGAGTCCCGTCTTCGGGCTGAAGCTCGGTGAATACCAGTTGGTCGCGCCGCCCGCGTTGGGCGAGACCAGCGCCCCGTCGATCTGCGGCATCTTCGCGGGATTCGGAATCGGCTGGCCGCGCTTGTCGTAGCCGAGGGACCAGTTCGTCTTCACGAATTCCGTCGAGACGATCGCCTTGCCGTTCGTCCGATCCAGCACGAAGAACTGTCCGTTCCGGGCCGCCATCGCGAGCAGTTTGCGTGGCTGCCCGTTGACCGTGCCGTCCAGGAGGACCGGCGTCTCGTTCGAATCCCAGTCGTGCGTGTCGTGCGGTGAGGACTGGAAGTACCACGCCATCCTGCCGGTGTCCGCATTGAGCGCGACGATACATCCGGTGAACAGATTGTCCCCCGGCCTGCTCTTGTGGGCCATGACCGGCTGCGGGTTGCCCGTCGTCACGTAAACCAGATTGAGGTCCGGATCGTACGTGACTGGCTGCCACGTCATGCCGCCGCCGTGCTTTGCCGCTTCGAGGTTCGGCCACGTGTCGGACCCCGGCTCGTCGATCGTCTGCGGGACGGTATACCACCGCCACTGCCGTTCCCCGGTCCCCGGATCGTGCGCTTCGAGGTATCCGGGGTTGTCCATGTCGTCGCCGCTGACCCCGGTCATCACGTGGTTCTTGATGACGACGGGCGCCACCGAGCCGTAATAGAACTGGTTCATATCGCAGATGACCTTGTTCCAGCGCTGCTTGCCGTCTTTCATGTCCAGCGCCACGAGGTGGCAGTCCGGCGTTTCGAAATACAGCGTGTCTCCGAGCGCCGCCATCCCGCGATTCGAGAGATGGTTTCCACCCTGCGACTGCCACGCGAAATGCCACAGCTCGCGGCCCGTCCGCCCGTCGAACGCGTAAGCATTGTCCTGGGTCGAGATATAGAGAGCGCCCCCAATCATCAACGGCGTCGCCTTGATCGTCTGTACCGGTCCCGTCAGCGGCCGCATCCAGGCGAGGCTGAGCGCTTTGACATTCGTGATGTCGATCTGCGCGAGGGGGCTGTAGCGCCGTCCCGAATAGTCGCCGTTGTATGTCGGCCAGGAGTCCGTGCCGGGGCTCAGTAGTTTCGCTGGATCGAGGCCGTTCTGTGCCGCCGTTCCAGCAGCTGTGAGGAGCAACAGTCCGATCGATGCACAGAGCTGCTTCACTTCATTGTCTCCAGATACGCCGCGAGATCGTGGATGTTCGTGTCGGTGAGTCGATCGAGCAGATCGTGGTGCGCCTGCAGCGGATCGTTCTTGACGACCCGCAGCCCGGGGACGCGCCGCACGACCTGGATCGCCCCGGACGCATCGCCCAGCGTGACGAACTGGTCGTCCATTTCGACGAGTGCGCCAGACATCGGCGCTCCGGACGGTGGTGTGAGCGTCACAGTGACCGTCGTGGGGCTCGGACCACCGGCCGGCGATCCCCGCCTCGCGCGCCCTCCCGGAAACAGCAGGTGCTGCTGCACGTCCACCGGACCCGAGAGGCGGGACGAAATGCCCGCAAGATCGTTCGTCGTCGAGTTGTGGCACGTCGCGCACTTGCCGTCGCCCTTGAAGAACGCCGCGCCGGCCTCCGCATTTCCACTCGCCACGTTATGTTCCGTGAACGGCGCGGCGCCGCGGAGCGTGTCTTCGATGCGTTGGCGGAGGAAGTGCGTCAGATCGGCGATCTGCGCGTCCGTGAGACTGGTGCTCGGGCTTCCGTTCTGCATCGGGTGGCCCTTCTTCAGGAATGGCCCGAGTTCGGATCCATACCGATCCCGCAGAACCACCATCGAACGCAGGAGACTTGGGACGGTGTCCGTGCCGCGCGCCTGCGCGCCGTGGCACGTGATGCACTCGGATGCCCACACGTGTCGGCCCCGATCGGCCGCCGCGGGATCGACGACAGGTCGATCCCCGGGTCCGACGCCAGCGCGGGGCATCGTGGGTCGCGGCTCCTGGGCTGCGCTGGGCAACACGCCTGCGGCGGCGATCGCAAGCACCCCTATCGACAATTTCAGGTGATAATTCATCGGTGACTCTCGCTGTAGCCGACCGGCACGACGCCGGCGCCTTCGCGGCGGCCATTCTACTGCGGTGTGTCGACGGATCGGAGGCTGATTGATCGTCGCGCCGCTCGCCCGGACGGTCTGCCTCGACCGCGCCAGAGGAATCGAGACATGAAAGCAGCCCGGCTTCGTATCGCAGCCCTACTCGTGGCGACGTCAGCCGTCACCGGATTCGCCTTTCAGAACGGCAAGCCGTGGCCTCCCGGGCTGCAGCCGGTCTCCGACGACTCGCCCGTGCTCTCGCCGGAAGCGGAGATGCAGACGTTCTTCATGCCCCCTGGCTACCATGTGGAGCTCGTCGCGAGCGAGCCGATGATCGAAGAGCCGATTCTGATCGACTGGGACCCGGACGGGCGGCTCTGGGTCATCGAGCAGCGTGGGTACATGCGGGACCTGACCGCCACGAACGAGCGGGAGCCTCTGGGGCGCGTCAGCGTGCTCGAGGACACCGACGGCGACGGAAAGATGGACAAGAAGACCGTCTTCATGGACGGGCTCGTCCAGCCGCGCGCGCTCAAGGTCCTCGATCACGGCGTCCTCATCGGCGAGCCGCCGAACCTCTGGCTGGCACACGACACCGACGGCGACCTGAAGGCGGACACCAGAGAGCTCGTCGTGAACACCTACGGCACCGCGCTCGCCAATGTCGAGCACAACGCCAACAGCCTGACGTGGGCGCTCGACAATTGGATGTACACCTCCGAACACAACGGCTACCTGCGGCTGAAGAACGGCAAGTTCGAGTATCTGCCGACGCTCTCGCGCGGGCAGTGGGGCGCCAGCCAGGACGATGCCGGTCGCATTTATCGGAACACGAATGAGCAGGCGCTGTTCGTGGACCTGTTGCCGGCCCGGTATTTCATGCGCAACCCCAACCTGCTGCGCACGCGCGGCAGCTACGAGTCGCTGCAGAACCCCGAGATCAACACCGTGTGGCCGGTGCGGCCCACGCGCGGCGTGAACCGGGGATACCAGGACGGGATCCTCCGGCCGGATGGCCGCCTAACGCGCTTCACGTCGGTGTGTTCGCCAACCGTGTACCGCGGGGATCGACTCCCCGCGGAGCTGTATGGAAACGTATTCGTCGCCGAGCCCGCGGCCAATCTCGTCAGCCGCCTGATCGTGAGCGACGACGGGACGACGCTCACATCGAAGAAGGCCTACGACGGCGCCGAGTTCCTGGCCTCCACCGACGAGCGCTTCCGCCCTGTCTACCTGTCGAATGCGCCTGACGGCACCTTGTATATCGTCGACACCTACCACGGCATCATTCAGCACAAAGGTTTCATCACCGAGTACCTGAGAGATCAGATCCTGTCGCGGAAGCTCGATCAGCCGAGTGGCCACGGGCGCATTTATCGCGTCGTCCACGACGACACGAAGCGCGACGGACCACCGGCACTGTCGAAGGCGACGCCCGCGCAGCTCGTCGATGTGCTGGCGCATCCCAACGGGTGGCGTCGGGACACCGCCCAGCGGCTGCTGGTCGAGCGCGGTGACCGCTCGGTTGCGGGAGCGCTGAAGGCTCGGGCCGAGAGCGCGCCGGACTGGCGCACACGTCTTCATGCCCTCTGGACGCTCGACGGCCTGGATGCCATCGAGCCTGCGACGGTGGTGCGGGCGCTTGAGGACCAGTCGCGCGACGTGCGCGTGGCGGCGCTGCAGCTGGCGGAGCGCTGGCTCGGCGATCCGGGCAGCCCTGTCCAGGCTGCGGTATTCAAGAAGCTCGACGATCCGGACTGGGCCGTTCGCCACCAGTTCGCCGCGACGATTGGTGCGGTCCCGCCGGGGACGCCCGCGCGCGAAACAACGGCGCTGACATTACTGGAGCGCTTCGGGAACGATCCGTTGACCGTCGACGCGTTGCTGAGCGGCTTCGCCGGGAGTGAAGGTGCGCTGCTGCAGCGGGTGATGCAGTCGCCCGACAGCACGCCGCAGCGCACCGCCGCGATCATGACGCTCGCGGCTACGGTGATGAGAGGCGGGCTCGACGCGTCCGTGCAGGACGTCTTGCAGTGGACGGCCCAGGACAGCCGTCCCGAGTGGCAGCGGCAGGCGCTGCTCGGCGGCATCGAAGCCGCGGCCCTCGGCGCCCCTCTCCCCGGTGCTGCCCCCGGGCGCGGAACTGCACCGGCTCCGGCCACGGCGGCGGCCGCTCCGGGTGGACGCGGAGGTCCTGGCGGCGCGAGGGCATTTCCGGAGTCCGCGCCCGCCGCAGCTCCAGGCGGACGCGGAGGTCCGGGCGGCGCACGGGCATTTCCCGAATCCGCCGCCGGACAGGCCCCAGCCGCAGGCGGACGGGGCCGCGGAGGGGCGACGATCGCACTCACCAGCGAACCGGCCGCGTTCGCGGCGCTCGCCGCAAAAGGGGGAGACCTCGGACCGCGGGTGACGAACATCCTCGCGAGACTGACATGGCCGGGGAAGGCCCCCGCACAGGGGGCGGCTCCGCCGGCGCAGCCGCTGACCGCGGCGCAGCAGCAGCTGATGACCGCAGGGCAGGGAGTCTACGCGAGCCTCTGCATCGCCTGCCATCAGGAGGATGGCCGCGGGCGCGAGAAGCTCGCCCCGAGCCTCGTAGGATCGACGCTTGCGCTCGCCGCTCCCGAAATTCCGGTCCGTATTCTGCTGAACGGAAAGGAAGGGGAAATCGGCTTGATGCCGCCCCTGGGCTCCAGCCTCAGCGATGAACAGATTGCCGGCGCGCTCACGTACGTGCGCCGCCAGTGGGGTAACAGCGCGTCGGCTGTCGATCCCGACACGGTCAAGCAGCTGCGCGCGCTCACCGCGAGCCGCACGCGCCCATGGACGAACCAGGAACTGCTCGAGCTTGCCGCCGGGGGACGGGGCGCGCGGCCCTGACGTGCCGGTCGTGAGCGGCTATTTCGATCTCCAGGTCAACGGCTATGCCGGCATCGACTTCAACAGCGACACGCTGACTGCGGCGGACTTCCATCACGCCTGCGCACGTCTCGAGGCCGACGGCGTCGCCGGCTTCCTCGCCACGATCATCACCGATCACGTGGAGGTGATGTGCACGAGACTCGCGGCGCTCGCACGGTTTCGTGAAGCCGATTCGCTTGCCGGGCGTCTGGTGCGCGGCATTCACATCGAGGGGCCCTTTCTCAGCGCAGCCCCCGGATATCGTGGGGCCCACCCGGCCGATGCCGTTCGCGACGGTGACACCGAGATCATGAGGCGGCTGCTCGACGCGGCCGGCGGCCTGACGCGCATCGTGACGCTCGCTCCGGAGCGCGATCCGGACGCGCGTCTCGTCAGCATGCTGGCCGGCGCCGGCATCGTCGTTTCGGCAGGGCACACGGACGGCTCTCTCGATCAGCTCCGCGCCGCAATCGATGCGGGCCTCTCGATGTTCACGCATCTCGGCAACGGCTGCCCGATGCAGGTGCACCGGCACGACAACATCGTGCAGCGTGTGCTCAGCCTGGCGCCACGGCTCTGGCTGACGTTCATCGCCGACGGGGCCCACGTACCCTTCGTAGCGCTGGGCAACTACGTGCGGCTTGCCGGGGTCGATCGATGCATCGTCGTCACCGACGCGATCGCGCCGGCGGGGCTCGGTCCGGGCCGCTACACGCTGGGGCGGTGGGATGTCGTGATCGAGGAGGACATGGTGCCGCGGGCACCCGACCGATCGCATTTCGTGGGATCGGCGGTGACGATGCGGCAGAGCGCCGGGAACCTGGCCGAGGCGCTCCATCTCTCACCGGACGACGTGCGGCGGATGACCACGAATAACCCGCGGAGCGCTATCGGGGCCTGAGTCTCATTGGCCGGCGAGCGGCGCAGCCAGGCATTTCAGCATGTAGTCGATGCTCTGGCGCGCGATCGTTTCAGGATCCGGAGAGTAGTCGAACACCTCCACGGACACCCATCTCGTATAACTGACTTCGCGGAGCGCATGGAAGATCGGCACGAAGTCCACCGTGCCGAAGCCGGGGCCCCGTAAGTTCGAGTCGTTGGCGTGAAAGTGCCCGGCGCGGCTTCCGTACTGCCGGATGAGCTCGGGCACGGGCGTCGGCTCGCTCGACATCGCCTTGACGTCGAGATGCAGCGCGAAATTCTGGTGGTTCACCATGTCGCAGAGCCGGACGGCGTCTGCGCACGTATTCACGAAGTCCGTCTCGGCTGGCGAGAGCGGTTCCATGCAGAGCGTCACGCCGCAATCCGCGATTCCGGGCAGCGCGGCGCGGAAGGTCTCGGCGGCCCATTCGTACGCCTGAGCAGTGGTCACGCCGGGCAGCAGCGAACGCTGCTTCGGTGAACCAAATACCATGATGGTCCCGCCCATGCCGTGGCAGGCTTCGGCGAGCGACACCAGGTAGGCGGCGGTCCTGCGGCGAACAGCCGCATCCGGTGACGTCAGGTACAGCCCTTCCGTTTTCGCCAGAAGCCAGTGGAGCCCGAGGATCTCCACTCCGGCATCATCCGCCTGCAGCCGCAGGTCCGCGCGCTGTTGCGGGGTGACGTCCGTAATCCACTGCGCGAGGGTGAACGGCGCGACTTCGAGCCCTTCGTAGCCGACGCTGTTCACGAACCGGCAGACGCGGTCGAACGGCCACCCCTCGAACTGTTCGTTGCAAATCGCAAACTTCATAGCGCTGCATTCTAACGGATGCGACTTCCGGCCGGGCCAGAGTGCGGCGGCCCGGTAATGACACGCGCGCGGCGCCCGCATATCATGAGCCTGACGGAGCGCCGTCAGTCATCCACGTTCTGTCCTCGATCCGAGGTTGCGAAGACCATGTTGCTCGCCAGGTTCCGTATCGTCGCGCTCGCGATGGCCGCGACGGCCGTCACCGTGTTCGGTTACCAGGGTACGTCTCCCACGGGTCAGTGGCCGCCGCCGGTTCAGAAGGGGCCTGACGGGTCGCCAGCGCTTTCGCCCGCCGACGCGTTGAAGACATTTTCGATGCCCCCCGGCTACCATCTCGAGCTCGTCGCGAGTGAGCCGCTCATCCACGATCCCATCGTCATCGACTGGGATCCGGAGGGCCGCCTGTGGGCCGTCGAAATGCCCGGCTTCGTGCCCAATCTGAGCGCACCCGAGCCCTACATGGAGCCCGTCGGCAAGATCGTCGTCCTCGAGGATACGGACCATGACGGCACGATGGACAAGCGCACGGTCTTCGCCGACGGCCTCGTGCTCGCGCGTGCGCTGAAAGTCCTCGAGCACGGCGTGCTCGTCGGGGAGCCGCCGAACGCCTGGTTGATGCACGACACCAACGGCGACCTCCGCATGGACACGCGGGAGCTCGTGACGGACCTGTACGGGCGCCGGGAGGCCCGGGTCGAGCAGAACGCCAACGAGTTCGAATGGGGCCTCGACAACTTGATGCACACGGCCGACACCGACATCTACCTGCGGTTGAAGAACGGCAAGTTCGACGTGCAGAAGACGCTGTCGCGAGGGGAGTGGGGTGCGACGCACGACGACACGGGCCGCATCTACCGCAACACGAACGAGTCGTCCGTCCATGTGGATTTCGTGCCCACTCCCTATTTCTTCCGCAACCCGAACCTGCTGCGCACACGCGGCAGCTACGAGGCGCTGCGTGACGACGAGAACCTGGTGAATGTCGTGTGGCCGGCGCGACCGAATCCCGGCACGAACCGCGCGTACCAGCTGGGGATCGATCGGCCGGACGGCACGCTGTTCCACTTCACGTCAGTCTGCGCGCCGCGTATCTATCGGGGCGACAGGCTGCCAGGCGAGTTGTACGGGAACGTATTCGTCGCCGAGCCGGCAGCGAACCTGGTGAGCCGGATCGTCCTCAGCGACGATGGCACGACGCTGAAGGCCCGCAAGGCGTACGACAAAGGGGAGTTCCTCGCCTCGACCGACGAGCGCTTCCGGCCGGTCTACCTGTCGAACGCACCGGACGGAACGCTGTACATCGTGGACATGTACCGCGGTGTGATTCAGCAGCGGGCCGACATCACCGAGTACCTGCGGGATCACATCCTGACGAACAGGCTGGAGCAGCCGACCGGCCTCGGAAGGATCTACCGCGTCGTGCACGAGACGACGCGCCGCGACACGAAACGGATGTCGAATCCTTCGTCCGCGGAGCTCGTGGAAACGCTCTCGCATCCGAACGGCTGGTGGCGTGATACGGCGCAGCGGATTCTCGTGGAGCGCGCCGACAAGTCAGCCGCGCCCGACCTCGCGAAGCTCGCAGCCGCGGCGACGGACTGGCGTGTGCGGCTGCACGCGCTCTGGACGCTCGACGGCATCGATGCGATCGAGCCAGCGGTCGTCACCGCAGCGCTGCACGACACCTCGCGTGACGTGCGCGCGTCAGCGGTCCGGCTCGCGGAACGCTGGCTCGGTCAGACGAATCATCCCATTCAGGCGGCGGTGCTCGAGCGGCAGGACGATCCCGACTGGACCGTGCGGCAGCAGCTCGCGGCCTCGCTCGGATCGCTGCCGGCCGGCGTGCGCGAATCAGGGATCGTGACGCTGCTCGACCGCCACGGCGACGATCCCATCATCGTGGACGCAGCGCTCAGCGGGCTGCGCGGCAGTGAGGGGGCTGCCCTCGAGAAACTCCTGCGGCTCGCAGGACCCCAGACGCCGCAGCGGGACGCGGCGGTGACGATGCTGGCGGCGACGCTCGTACGCGGAGGGCAGGACGCGGCGATTCAAAACCTGTTCGCCTGGACCGCCGACGAGGGGCGCGCTCAGTGGCAGCGATCCGCGCTGCTTCGGGGGGCCGAGGTGGCGGTGCTTGGCGCAGCGATGCCGGGAGGGCTCGGCGGCCGCCGGGGCGGTGCGCCGGTGGCGCAGGCGCCCTGTCCGACGTGTCCGGGCGCGCGCGGCGGCCCCGGCGGCGCGTACGCGTTTCCCCAGGCGCCTCCACCCCCACCCGTCCGGCGCGTCGTGCGTCTGAGCCGCGAGCCCGCGACACTCGCGGCGCTCGCCGCGAAGCAGGACGAGCTCGGACCCCGCGCGGCCGCGATCATGGCGCGCGTCGAGTGGCCCGGAAAACCCGGCCTTGCCGCGCCAGTGGCGCCCTTGACGGCCGAGGAGCAGGTCCGGTTCAATGCGGGGCAGGAGGTCTACAAGAACATCTGCCAGGCGTGCCACCAGCCGGATGGACGCGGACAGGAAAAGCTGGCGCCGAGTCTTGTGGGATCCGAACTTGCGCTCGCGCCCGCGGAGGTGCCGGTCCGAATTCTTCTCAACGGAAAGGAAGGCGCGGTCGGGTTGATGCCGCCCGTCGGCTCGGTGCTGACCGACGATCAGATTGCAGGCGTGCTGACTTATGTGCGTCGCGAATGGGGTCAGGATGCCTCCCCGGTCACGCCTGCGCTCGTGAAGGACGTCCGCGCGCAGACCGCCGGACGCACACGGCCGTGGACGAATCCCGAACTGCTGGAGATCGCGAAAGCCGGGCGGGGCGCGCAGACTCCATGACCGCGGGACACCAGGGGACCAGGCTGGAAGAAGGTTGATCATGAGTGTGGCTGGAAAGGGGCTCGTCGAAGGTCATCTCTCCCCGGAGGAGATCGGCGCGGTTGCGGCCGAGGGTCTCGGCCGCATGAACGTGGACGGCCGGCGCGTGCTCGTGCTCATCCCCGACGGCACTCGCACGATGCCGATGCCCGTCATGTTCGGCATCCTGGAGCGCGAGCTCGGACCGCGTGTGGCGGCGCTCGATTATCTCGTCGCCCTCGGCACTCATTCGCCGATGGACGACGCGCAGTTGAGCGCGCTCGTGGGGCATCAGGTGTCCGGCGGACGCGTCGGCGGCCGGCGGATCTTCAATCACCGCTGGGATGATCCCGCAACGTTCGTCGAGCTCGGCACGATCCCCGCGGCCGTCGTCGAGGAAGTCACCGGCGGACGCCTGAGCCGCGCAGTGCCGGTGGCGCTGAACCGGCTCGCGACCGAGTACGACCACGTGCTGATTTGCGGTCCCGTCTTTCCTCACGAAGTCGTGGGGTTTTCGGGAGGCACCAAGTACCTGTTTCCGGGGATTGCCGCGCCGGACATCATTCACTTCACCCACTGGCTGGGCGCGCTCATCACGAGCTCGGAAGTGATCGGCACCATCGACACGCCGGTGCGGGCGATTATCGACAGGGCGGCCGCGATGCTGAAGACGCCGCTCTCGCTGCTCGCGCTCGTCGTCACGCACGAGGGCACCGCCGGGGTGTTCTGCGGCGATCCCCACGAGGCCTGGCGCGAAGCCGCGATGCTTTCGCAGCGGCGCCACGTGCAGTTTGTGGCGCGCGCATTCAATCAGGTGCTCGCCGTCATGCCCGCCATGTACGATGACCTCTGGACGGGTGCGAAGGGGGCCTACAAAACGGAGCCGGTTGTCGCGGACGGCGGAGAAGTGATCGTATACGCGCCGCATATCCGCGAGGTGAGCTACGTCCACGGCGCGCTCATCGACCGCATCGGCTACCACTGCCGCGATTACTTCCTCGGCCAGTGGGATAAGTTTTCAGGTTATCCCTGGGGAATCCTTGCGCATTCGACGCACGTGAAAGGGCTTGGCACGTACGATGCGGCGTCGGGGATCGAGAAGCCGCGTATTCGCGTCACGCTCGCGACGTCCATCCCGCGGGAGCGGTGTGAGCGGATCAATCTCGGCTATCGCGATCCGGCGACGATCGATCCAAAGACCTGGAATGGCGGCGGGAACACACTCGTGGTCCCCCGGGCCGGGGAAATGCTCTACCGGATGGCCGCCGGCGCCGGCCGCTAGCCTCCGGATTTCGGGGAGAGCACCCGGGCGCGGCGACGGTATCCTTCGAGCAGCTTCATCGTCACGGGGCCGGGCCGGCCGTCGCCAATGATCCGATCGTCGATGCGCGTGACGGGGCTCAGCTCGCGCGTCGTGCTCGTGATGAACGCCTCGTCCGCCGTGTCGAGATCCTCGGGACGGAGCGTCTCGCTCCTGACGTCCACGCCGACGTCCAGGCCGACCTCGAACAGAAATGCACGCGTGACGCCTTCGAGCAGCCCGGCCCCTGATGCCGGCGTCAGCGCCGCACCCTTCCGCACCAGAAAGAAATTCGCCTGCGAGCACTCCGCCAGCTCCCCGCGGTAGTTGCACATCAGCGCCTCCTCGGCGCCGCGCCGGTTGGCGTCCTGCATCGCGAGCGCGTTGTTCAGCAGGTTGTTCGACTTGATGATCGGATTGACGGATCCGGGATGGTTCCGGAGGATCGGGACGAGCGAGATCGTGATCCCCTCCGTCAGGATCCGCGCGGGCGGTTCGTCCAGAGGCTTGACGATGATTACGAGCGACGGGGACGGTGTGGCGCGTACGTCGTAGGTGAGCTCGCCGACCCCACGTGTCAGCAGCACGCGGATGTAAGCCTCGTCCATCTCGCCGGCCGCGGCGATGGTGTCGTGGATCCACCCGAGGAGCGCGTCGTCGCTGAACGGCACGTCGAGCGCCAGGTGCGCCGCGGACGCGCGCAGGCGGCGGACGTGGCGATCGTACAGGAACGGCACACCGTCGTACGTGCGCAGCGTCTCGTAGATGCCTTCGCCGTACAGAAAGCCGTGATCGTACACGGGGATGACGGCGTCCTCGGCGCGGGCGATCCGGCCGTTGACGTAGACTGCGCCGCGAATCGGCATCGGTGTGACGGGTCCTCTTGACGCGTGATGGCGTGGTGGAATGTCGACGCGCGGCACCGCCGTGCCGTCGTTGACGGCAGTCTAGCACAAGCGGTACGCTCGGCCGGATGCGCGTGCTCAACACCCAGCAGATGCGCGAGGCGGATCGCCGCACGATCGAAGAGATCGGCATTCCGTCGATCGTCCTGATGGAGAATGCCGGCCGCCAGGCCGTGGCCGCGATGGAAGCCGCGTTCGAAGATCTCGCGGACAGCCACGTCGGCGTCCTCTGCGGACGCGGCAACAACGGCGGCGACGGCTTCGTCGTCGCACGCACCCTGATCCAGCGCGGCGTCGAGACGTCGGTATTCCTGCTCGGCAGCGTGGCCGATGTCCGCGGCGATGCCCGCACCAATCTCGAGGTGCTCGGGCGGATCGGGCTGACCGTGGTCGAGATCACGAACGCGCAGGAATGGGAGCTCCATTTCAGCGAGATTTCCCAGTGCGAGCTGCTCGTCGATGCGATTCTCGGGACCGGGTTCAACGGGCAGCTGAGCGGTCTGCTCGAAACCGTCGTCGCCGACGTGAATGGACTGGGCGTGCCGGTCGTGGCGATCGACCTGCCGACGGGGGTGTCTGCCGACACGCACGAAGTCGCGGGGGAGGCGATCGACGCCTCGATGACGGTCACGCTGGCCGCCCCGAAGATCCCGCTCATCCTTCCGCCGGCCGATGCGCACGGCGGCGACCTGGTGATTGCCGACATCGGCATTCCACTCCCGATCCTCGATGACATCGAAGGGCCGCACATCGAGATCCTCACCCGCGAAGACATGCGGGATCTCGTCCCGGCGCGCACGTCCGATTCACACAAGGGGGACTTCGGCCGTGTGCTCGTCGTCGCCGGATCGTTCGGGCGGTCAGGCGCCGCGCACCTCGCCGGGCTGGGCGCGCTCCGCTCCGGCGCGGGCCTCGTGACGATTGCCACGCCCCGCTCGTGCGTGCCGATGATTGCGGCGATGGCCCCCGAGTACATGACCGAGCCGCTCGAGGAGACAGCGGCCGGGATGATCGACTATGCCGCGCTCGACCGCGTGCTCGACATCCAGGCGGACGTCATTGCGATCGGGCCGGGCCTCGGCCGCTCTCCCGGCACGGCGGCGTTCGTCCACGGGCTGCTCGAGCGCGCCGGCGTTCCGCTGGTGCTCGACGCAGACGCGCTCAACGCATTCGCGGGGGAGCCCGATCGCCTCGTCGGCCGCGACGGCGTGGACGTCATCATCACCCCGCATCCCGGGGAAATGGCCCGCCTCCTGAATATCAGCGTCGACGCGGTGCAGCACGACCGCCTGCGGCACGCGACGGAATTCGCGGCGGCCCATCGTCTCCACGTCGTGCTCAAGGGGCACCGCACCGTCATCGCTGGGCCGGACAACCGTGCGTTCATCAACCTGACGGGCAATTCAGGCATGGCGACGGGCGGGACCGGGGATCTCCTCACCGGCATGATTGCCGCCTGGTTCGCGCAGCTGCTCGACGCAGAGGCCGCGTGCCGCCTTGCCGTCTATCTGCACGGCAGCGCCGGAGACCTTGCGGAAGCCGACGAAGGGGAAGTGGCGCTCATCGCGGGCGATGTCGCGTCACGTCTGGGGGACGCGCTCATGGAGCTGACCGCGCGGCGACGGAAGAAGGCAGAGCATCAGTAACCCGGCAAATACGTCCTTTGTGACCCGCAGCGAGCAGGAGACGTCAAACGCCGGGGAGGAGTTTGCTGCACGCCTTCACGCGGGAGACGTGGTACTGCTGCATGGCGACCTCGGTGCTGGCAAGACAGCTTTCGTGCGCGGCCTCGCGCGCGGGATGGGCGCACCCGCGGACGACGTCTCGAGCCCCACGTTCACGATCATCCAGGAGTACCGCGGCCGGGTGCCGCTGTACCACGTGGACCTTTATCGGCTGGCGCCGCTCGAAGTGGGGGAGCTCGGGCTCGACGAGATGTTCGAAGGTGGCGGCGTTGTCGCGGTCGAATGGGCGGAGCGCTGGAACGAAGCGCCGCCGCATGCCTGGCTGGTCAGAATCGCACCCGAGGGGGACGACGAACGGCGCATCTCGATCGAGCGGAGCTGACAGCCGTCAGCGCTCAGCTGTCGTACCGCGGAGCTTCAGCTCCGCGGTCCGTCCCGCGCTTACTCCACGCGGTAGTTGGGCGCTTCCTTCGTGATGATGACGTCGTGCACGTGCCCTTCGCGGTGGCCGGCGGGTGTGACCCGGATCATCTTCGCATCGTGCTGGAGCGCGGGGACGTCGGGACTGCCGCAATATCCCATCCCCGCACGAAGCCCGCCGACCAGCTGGTGAATCATCCCCGCGACGCTGCCCTTGTGCGCGACCCGGCCCTCGATGCCCTCGGGGACGAGCTTCTCGCCGGACTCGGGGTTCGCATCGAGGTCGAACTCGTCCTGGAAATACCGGTCGCGGCTCCCGCGCCGCATCGCGCCGAGCGACCCCATGCCGCGGTATTCCTTGAAGCTGCGTCCCTGGTAGAGAATCATCTCGCCAGGGCTCTCGTCCGTTCCGGCAAACAGGCTGCCGATCATGCAGCAGCTCGCGCCGACGGCCATGGCCTTGGTGATGTCGCCCGAATAACGGATGCCGCCATCCGCGATGACCGGCACCTTGTGGGGCGCCGCCGCCCGTGCGCAGTCGGCGATGGCGGTAATCATCGGCACGCCGATGCCGGCGACCACACGCGTGGTGCAGATGGATCCCGCGCCGATACCGACCTTCACCGCGTCCACGCCCAGATCGATGAGCGCCTCAGCGGCTTCGCCGGTCGCGATGTTGCCCGCAATCAGATCGACGTCGATGTACTGCCGGCGGATGCGCCGGACCATGTCGAGCACACCCTGCGAGTGCCCGTGCGCGGTGTCGATCACCAGCACGTCGACGTGTGCCGCGACGAGCGCCTCCGCCCGCGCGAGCGCATCCTTGCCGGTGCCGATGGCGGCGCCGACCCGCAGCCGGCCGAGACTGTCCTTGCACGCGGTCGGGTACTTCACCAGCTTCTGGATGTCCTTGACGGTGATGAGCCCCTTCAGCATGTATCGGTCGTCGACGACGAGCAGCTTCTCGACTTTGTGGCGGTGCAGGAACTCGCGCGCCTGTTCGAGCGTGGTGCCGACCGGCACGGTGAAGAGCGGATCGCGCGTCATGATGTCGGCGATCGGCCGATCGAGGTTCGTCTCGAACCGCAGATCGCGGTTGGTCAGGATGCCGACGAGCTTTCCCTCTTTCCCGCCGTCCGCCGTGATCGGGACTCCGGAGATCCGGTACTTCTTCATCAGCTCGAGCGCTTCGTAGATCCGGTTGGTCGGCGAGAGCGTGATCGGGTTGACGATCATCCCGCTCTCCGAGCGCTTGACCCGATCCACCTCGGACGCCTGTTCTTCGACCGAGAGGTTCTTGTGGATGACGCCGATGCCGCCCTGCTGCGCCATCGCGATCGCCAGCCGCGATTCGGTGACGGTGTCCATCGCCGCGCTGAGCAGCGGGACGTTGACACGGATATTGCGGGTCACCCACGACGTCACGTCCACCGCGCTCGGCAGCACCTGGGAATGGCGCGGCACGAGCAGCACGTCGTCGAACGTCAACGCCGTCGCGAGGCCTATGGCGATCTGATCGGAGTTCAGAACGTCGGTTCGGGTTTCCATGGACGCCTCAAATGAAAAAGGGCAGCCAACAATCTGCTGCCCTCACGCGTGTATCTCGCCGTGCCGTAAGCACCCTGGCACCCCTGGCACCCTTTTCAAGCCGCCCCATGGCACTTCTTGTACTTCTTGCCGCTGCCGCAGGGGCACGGATCGTTGCGGCCGACCTTCGGCTCGTCGCGCTTCACCTGCCTGATGACATCGTCTCCCCCGGTGCGGGCCGGGATCGGAGGGCCCGTCTTCGCGTGCTGCGGCGTGCCGCCGCCGAGCGCGCCGAACGGCGAGGGAGCCGAAGCTGACGGCGAGTTCAGCGTGATCTGCTGTGGCGCCCGGCGGGGCGGAGCGGGGCGGATCGGCTCCTGTTCGGGTCCGTCGCCCATCACGGGGGTGAGCCGCCAGAGGTAGCGGACGATTTCTTCCTCGACCCGGTCCTTCATCGCGGTGAAGAGCGCGAAGCTCTCCTTCTTGTATTCCACGAGGGGGTCGCGCTGGCCGTAGCCCCGCAGCCCGATGCCTTCCTTGAGATGGTCAAGGCTGTAGAGGTGGTCCTTCCACTGCGCATCGACGATCTGGAGCATGATGTCGCGCTCGACCCGGCGCAGCACGTCGGCGGGCACGAGCGCTTCCTTGGATTCATATTTCTGCAGGATGGGCGCCCAGAGCGCGTCGGTGATCTCCTCCGGCTTCATCCCGTCGAGGTCGAGCGTCCCCAGCTCGCCGGTCTCGATGCCGTAGATCTCGCTCACGGCCTGGAGCAGCGCGTCCACATCGCGCTCTTCGGGGTCCACCTGTTCGCCCGCGTAGGTCTCCACCGTGCTGTCGAGCAGCTCCTCGGCGAGCGTCAGCAGGTACTCGCGACTCTCGATCGCCTCCCCGTCCGTGATGTGGATCTTGCCTTCGAGCAGCTCGCGGCGCAGCGCATAGATGCTCTCGCGCTGCTTGTTCATCACATCGTCGTACTCGAGCAGGTGCTTGCGGACGGAGAAGTTCTGCGCCTCCACCTGCTTCTGCGCCCGTGCAATCGCGTTGGTCACCATCTTGTGCTCGATGGGGACCCCTTCCTCCATGCCGAGGCGCTGCATCAGCCCGGCGATCCGGTCCGACCCGAAGATCCGCATCAGGTCGTCTTCGAGCGATAGGTAGAAGCGCGACGAGCCGGGATCGCCCTGCCGTCCCGCGCGGCCGCGCAGCTGGTTGTCGATCCGCCGCGCTTCGTGGCGTTCGGTTGCGACGATGTGGAGGCCGCCGAGCGCGACAACTTCTTCGTGCTCCGCATCGGTCTGCGCCTTCAGCGCCGAATAGATCCGATCGTACTCGGCCCGCGGCACACGGTAAAAGTTGTTCAGGTGAAAGAAGTAAACGAACTCGTCGTCGTCGACGAACTTCTCCTCGCCCTTCGAGAGCTTCTGCGCGATCTGGTCCGCGAGGGTCTGCTGCCGGGCCATGAACTCGGGGTTGCCGCCGAGAAGGATGTCAGTGCCGCGGCCGGCCATGTTGGTGGCGATCGTCACCGTGCCCTTGCGTCCGGCCTGCGCGACGATTTCGGCTTCCTGCTCGTGATACTTGGCGTTCAGCACGACGTGCCGGATGCCCCGCAGCTTCAGAAGCTTCGACAGCCGCTCGGACTTTTCGATCGACACCGTGCCGACGAGCACCGGCCTGCCGCTCTTCTGCTTCTCGATGATGTCGGTGACGATGGCTTCGAATTTCTCCCGCTCGGTCCGGTAGACCGTGTCGGGCTCTTCGATGCGGCGCAGCACGCGGTTCGTCGGCGCCACGAACACATCGAGCTTGTAGATGCTGTTGAATTCCTGCGCTTCCGTATCCGCGGTGCCGGTCATCCCGGAGAGCTTCTTGTACTTGCGGAAATAGTTCTGGAAGGTGACCGTGGCGAGCGTCTGGTTCTCGCGTTCGATCTTGACCTTTTCCTTGGCTTCGACAGCCTGGTGCAGCCCGTCGCTCCACCGCCGGCCTGGCATCAGGCGGCCGGTGAACTCGTCCACGATCACGACCGCGCCGTCCTTGATCATGTAATCGACGTCGAGGCGGAACAGCGTGTGCGCGCGAAGCGCCTGGTTGATGTGGTGGAGGAGGGGCATGTTCGCCGGATCGTACAGCCCCCCCGGCTGGAGCCGGTGCTCCAGCATCTTCTCCGCCTTGGCCATGCCGGTCTCCGTCAGCGTGACCGTCTTGTGCTTCTCGTCGACGAGGTAGTCGCCCGTCTTCTCGAGCTCGTCGCGGTCCTCGGCCTTGACGTTCCCCTGTGTGACCGCGCCCGGCGTCAGCTTCGGGATGATCCGATCCACCTCGTAATACAGATCGGTCGATTCCTCGGCCGGCCCGGAAATGATGAGCGGGGTGCGGGCTTCGTCGATCAGGATGCTGTCGACTTCGTCGACGATGGCGAAGTTGTGACCGCGCTGCACGTATTGCGACAAATCGAACTTCATGTTGTCGCGGAGGTAGTCGAACCCGAACTCGTTGTTCGTCCCGTAGGTGATGTCGCTGGCGTATGCGACCTGGCGCTCCTGGTCGTTGAGATCGTGCTGGATGACGCCGACGCTCATGCCGAGGAACCGGTACAGACGTCCCATCCACTCCGAGTCGCGGCGGGCGAGGTAGTCGTTGACGGTGACGACGTGGACGCCCTTGCCGTCGAGCGCGTTCAGATAGGCCGGGAGCGTCGCGACGAGCGTCTTGCCTTCGCCGGTCTTCATCTCCGCGATGCGGCCGCGGTGCAGGACGACGCCGCCGATGAGCTGCACGTCGAAGTGCCGCATGTTGAGGACGCGGCGGCCCGCCTCGCGCACCACGGCGAAGGCCTCGGGGAGGATGTCCTCGAGAGTCTCGCCGTTGCCGAGGCGCAGCCGGAACTCGGCAGTCTTTCCGCGGAGCTGTTCGTCGGAGAGCTTCTGGATGTCCGGCTCTCTGGCGTTGATTGCGGCAACGAGCGGGCGCAGACGCTTCAGGTCACGCTCGTTCTGCGTGCCGATGACCTTCGCGAGCAGAGTATCAACAATCATTGGAGGGACGAATCTCTTCCGGGTATCCATCGATTGTACAACATGTAGACGAGGCGGGGAGTTGCACGTGGCGCGGTGAGACCCTGCCCGGAGCTAAAGCTCCGAGGCTACGTACTGAGGTACGACAGTACGTAGCGCGGAGCTTCAGCTCCGCGTGAGAAGCGCTGGACCCGGAGCTAAAGCTCGGGCTACCTACCGCGTGAGATCGCCTGGAAGCTAGCGGCCGGCGAGGAGTTTCAGCGGGTTCGTGAGTTGCCCGTTGAGGAGAATTTCGTAGTGGAGATGCGAGCTCGTCGATCGGCCCGTGGACCCCACGTAGGCGATGACGTCGCCGCGGTGGACCCGGTCGCCGGGCGCGGTCGCGAACCGCGACAGGTGCCCATACCGTGTGGTGATGCCGTAGCCGTGATCGATGACGACGAGGTTTCCGTACGTGCCGCTCGGGCCCGCACTTTCCACGACGCCGTCGGCCGGCGCGTGGACCGGCACGCCGTAGTCGGCGGAGATGTCCAGGCCGGGATGGAAGTCCGCCCCGCCGGTGAACGGATCGCGCCGGGACCCGTACGGTGAGGAGAGCCACCCGACGACCGGCCAGATGGACGGCGTGGCCGCCGCCAGCGCCTGCCGCCGTTCGACCCCGTTCCGGACGACATCGAGCCGGTTTTCGAGCACCGCGAGCACATCGCGCAGCGCCCCGAACGTGTTGTCCGGCGCCGCGAAGGCACCGTCGAGCACCGGCGCGAGCACCGACGAGCCGCCACCCATCGCGCGGGACTTCACGTACGCCGGGAGCTTGTCCATGGCGCGGCTCGCCGCGGGATCCACACGGGCCTGCGTCCCCAGGGCGTCAACGGAGGCCTGCAGAAACGTCAACTGGGTTGTCAGTTCGGCCGTGGCTTCGCGGTAGCTGCTGTTCTCAATCTGCAGCGCGGCGGTGGTGTGGGAGAGGTCGGCGATCACCGACTTCGCGCTCCATCGCGCCCCCAGGCCGACGAGGACCGGCATGGCGAAGAGCAGCGCCACCACCCCGACCGTGGGCCAGAGCGACAGCGTGGTGCGGCGCACCACGCCCGTGGTGCGATCCGCGATTACGATGGAATAGCGGCGAGAGGCCAAGGCCCTCCTCGTGGGTGAAAAACGACGGGAACACACCAGCGGTCGACGGCACGCAACTCTACCATAGCACCTGCCGGGTCGGTAGCCGTAAGTCGTTACGGCCCAGCTCGATCTGGACAGTTCCTTGCACAGGATGGGCTGCCGGCAGACCCTCGCGGCCAACTATGAAAATCCATGGCGCACACGTGGCAAGGAACCGGTCAATGAAGGCAGCCGCTATCCTAATACTGGCGTCCTTGGCGGCCGCCGCCGGATCCGTGTACTCGCATGGCGGTCTCGGGGCAGGGCTGCTGGCCGCGATCTCCAACGAGCCGACGGCGATCCTGTTGTCCGGCAGTCTCCTGCTGGGACTCGCGGGCGCTTTGCGAAGGCTCGATTTCTAGGGCTGCGATGCTTGAACGAACGGCGGCGTCGGCGCGCAATCGGGATCTGGCCGTGGCGCTCGTCCTGGGCGCGGGCGTACTCCTCCTTTACTCCGGCGTGCTCCAGGCGCTCGCGCACCAGTGGGCGACGGACGATAACTATTCGCACGGATTTTTCGTGCTGCCGCTGGCTGCGTTCTTCGCGTGGGAACGTCGCGAGGGCTTGCGCGGCGCGTCCCGGAGCCCGAGCCTCGCCGGCCTCCTCCTCATCGCCGCCAGCCTGGTGGTGCTGCTCGCGGGGCGGCTCGGGGCTGAGCTCTTCCTGACCCGCGTGTCGATGATCGGGGTCCTGGCGGGAATCGTCTGGTACGTCTGGGGGCGCGAGCACCTGCGCGTTCTCGCGTTCCCGATCGCGTTCCTGTTCCTGATGGTGCCGCTGCCCGCGATCCTGTTCAACAAGATCGCTCTGCCGCTGCAGTTGCTGGCATCGCGAGTGGGGGAGACGGTGATTGCGGCCGCCGGGATCCCCGTGGTTCGCGAAGGCAACGTGCTCCAGCTCCCGACGCGCGACCTCGAAGTCGCCGAAGCGTGCAGCGGGATCCGTTCGCTCGTCTCGCTCATCATGCTTGGAATCGTGCTCGGCTACTTCACCGAGAGACGCACGGGTGCGCGGCTCGTCATCGCGCTCTCCGCGGTGCCGATCGCGATTGCCGCCAATGCCGCGCGTGTGGCGGGCACCGGCCTCGCGTCCGAGCTCATCAGTCCGGCCGCCGCCGAAGGCTTCTTCCACGCATTCTCCGGCTGGCTGGTCTTCGGCGCGGCGTTTGCGGGGTTGATGTTCGTGCAGCGGCTCATTGCGGCACGGCCCCATCGCGCACGGAGTCCCCTGGGCCACGGCGCGGGACTGGAGGCAAGATGATCGGGCGGACGCTCGTCGTGCTCGTCATGCTCGCAGGGGCCGGGCTGTACAGTGCACGCGCCGGTTCGGTCGAGGCCGTCGTGTCCCGCGTGCCACTCGCGTCGTTGCCCCTGGCGCTCGGAGACTGGCACGGGCGCGAGGCTGCGCCGCTTGCCGACGATGTGCTGGCGCAGCTTGGCGTGGATGACTACGTCAACCGGCAGTACGCGCGCGCGGGTGCGCCGCCCGTCGGCATTTACGTGGGCTATTATGCGAGTCAGCGTCAGGGGGATACTATCCACTCACCCCAGAACTGCCTGCCGGGAGCGGGATGGATCCCGACCGAAACGACAGTCACGCAACTGCCCGCCGGGGACCGGCTCGTTCCCGTCAACCAGTTCGTCATACAGAAAGCCCTGGATCGCCAGGTCGTGTTGTACTGGTATCAGGGACGCGGCAGGGTCACCGCGAACGAGTACGCGAACAAGGCGTTCCTCATGCTGGACGCGGCACACCTCCATCGGACCAACGGCGGCCTGGTGCGGCTCATCACGCCGGTCTCGTCGAGCGTCGACGCGGCGAAGTCGGAGGTCGCCGCGTTTGCACGGCTGCTGCTGACGCAACTCGATCGACACCTGCCATGACGCATCCGATGGCCCGGCGCTGCGGCTGGCTTGCCGCCACCCTCCTGATTGCCGCGTGTTCGCGCGATCCCGTGGCCCGATCGGCGAAGTATGTGGCGAGCGGCGACGCCTACGCGTCGAACCACCAGTTGACCAGGGCCATCCTCGAATACCGGAATGCGGTCAAGACTCGGCCTGACTGGGCCGAACCGCACTACAAGCTCGCCAAGGCTTATGAAGCCTCGGGCGACGCGGCCAAGGCGTATGGCGAGTACGCACGTACGGCGGATCTGGAACCGGCCAATGTCGACGCGCAGCTGAAGGCCGGAACGCTGCTGCTCGGCGCGGGCGAATTCGAGCAGGCGAAGACGCGGGCCGAACTCGCGCTCAAGGCGGCGCCCCGGAGCGCGCCGGCCAACATCCTGCTCGGGAATGCCCTGGCCGGATTGAACGAGACGACCAAGGCCGTCAAGCAGATCGAGCAGGCGCTGGCCCTCGACCCGTCGTACGCACCGGCGTGGTCTGCGCTCGGGGCCGCGCAGTTCGCCGGCGGCAACCACGCGCAGGCCGGCAGCGCCTTCGCGAAGGCGGTGGAGCTCGCCCCGCGCTCGATCGACGCGCGGCTCGCCTTCGCGAGCTACCAGTGGGCCAACGGCGACGTCCACCGCGCGGAACAGGCCCTCAAGGAGGCCCTGGCGATCGACGGAGCGAACCCCGCCGTCCACCGATCGCTCGCGCTGCTGTATCTATCCAGCCGTCGCGCACCGGAAGCCGAACCACACTTCAAGGCACTGGCGTCGCAGCCCGGGGGGGAGCTCGCGCTCGCTGATTACTACGCAGGGATTGGCAAACGCGACGAGGCGATGGCGGTCCTCCACCGCGTCGAAGCCGGCGCGGACAAGTCCGACAGCCGTGCCGCACGGTTGCGGATCGCCACGCTGGAGTACACGGCGGGCCGCAAGGCCGAGGCACACAAGCTCGTTGACGGCGTGCTGGCGGAAAAGCCCAAGAATGCCGAGGCCCGCCTCGCGAAGGCCCGGATGCTTTTGAGCGACGGCAAGGCCGACGAGGCGGGCGCGCAGGCGCGCGAAGCGGTAAAGCTCGAGCCCGAGTCCCCCGCCGGCCAGTACACGCTCGGCCTGACCGCCGTGGCCCGCGGGGACACCACGGCCGCCGAGCAAGCCTTCCAGGAAGTGCTCAAGATCAACCCGCGCGCCGCCGCCGCCAGTCTCCAGCTGGCGAGGCTGCGCCTGGAGCGGGGCGAAACGGCAGGCGCGGTCCATGCCGCCGAGGAAGTCTCGCGAGAGCGTCCGGACGATGTCGAGGCCGCCGTGCTGCTGTCGCGCAGCCTGCGTGCGCAGGGAGATCTCCCGCGGGCGGAACGCGAAATCGCGGCGCGCATCGCACGCCAGCCAGACCAGGCGGCACTCAGACTCGAAATGGGCTGGCTGGCGCTCCAGCGCGGCGATCGGGCGGCCGCGCGCGCGTCCTTCGACCAGGCGCTGCGGCTGGCCCCCGACTCGTACGACGCCCGCGCCGGACTCGTCACGGTCGATGTGTCCGAGAAGAAGCTCGACGCCGCGCGGGCGCGTATCGGCGGGTGGCGCCGCACGGGCCCGGACGACCCCCGGCTGCGCCTGCTCTCCGCGCGCGTCAATCTGGCAGGCGGGAAGACGGCGGAAGCAGAAACCGAGCTGCGCGACCTCGTCACCGCAGATCCGTCGCAGCTCGACGCCTACGACTTGCTCGGCCGCATCGCGATGTCGAACGGCCAGCTCGATCGCGCCCTGACCGAGTACAAGACGCTGGCCGATCGTTCGAACGCTCCCGCCGGGCCGCTCACGCTGATGGGGATGATCGAAGAAGCGCGCGGCCGCCGCGATGCGGCCCGTGCCGACTACGAAAACGCGCTCAAGGGCGATCCGCGAGCCGGCGTCGCGGCCAACAACCTCGCCTGGATGTACGCGGACGACGGGCGGCTGGACGAGGCGCTGAAGCTTGCGGCCGTGGCGCAGGAGGAGATGCGGCAGCGCCCCGAGGCAGAGGACACCCTCGGCTGGGTGTACTACCGCAAGGGACTCGCGACGCACGCGGTCGCCGCGTTCGAGCGCGCGCTGTCGAAGTCGCCGGACAATCCGGTGTATCACTACCATCTCGGGCTCGCACACCTCAAAGCGGGGGAGACGCGGCAGGGGCGCGCGGCGCTGACGCGCGGGCTCGCGATCAAGAGCGACTTCAACGGCGCAGACGAAGCGCGGAAGGCCCTCGCCGACTCTGCGAAGCAGTGACGGTCAGTCTCCCCGGAACTGGAGCGCTTCGCCCAGGTGGCTGGCGCTCACGGCCTCCGCTCCTTCCAAATCGGCGATCGTGCGTGCGACGCGAAGGACCCGGTCGTGCCCGCGCGCAGTCAGCGCAAGCCGCGTCAGGGCGCCGTCGAACATGCGGCGTGCCCGCGGATCGAGCGGCGTGCGCCCGCGCAACGCCCGTCCTTTCAGCTGTGCGTTCAGCCGGCCGTCGCGCGCGAGTTGACGCGACCGCGCCGCGATCACGCGGCCGCGCACAAGCAGAGACGCCTCGCCGCCCGGCGAGTCGCTGAGCTCACGCGCAGGCAGCGCCGAGACGGCGACGGAGAGGTCCATCCGGTCCCTGAGCGGACCTGAAAGGCGCGACTCGTAGCGTGCGATCTGCATGGGGGAGCACCGGCACGCCCGCGCGCCGTCTCCGTGGTACCCGCACGGGCACGGGTTCATCGCGCCGATCAGCATGAAGCGGGCGGGGAAGGCGACGGTCCGGGCCGCGCGCGCGATGCGCACGCATCCTTCTTCGAGCGGCTGACGAAGCACCTCGAGCACGTGCCGGCTGAATTCCGCCATCTCGTCCAGGAACAGCACGCCGTGATGCGCGAGGCTGATCTCGCCGGGCCGCGGCGTCTGGCCGCCCCCGACGAGCGCCACGTCGGAAATGGTGTGGTGCGGCGCGCGAAACGGCCTGTCCGTGATGAGACCATGGCCCGCCGTGAGCAGGCCCGCCACCGAGTGGATGGACGTGACCTCCAGCGCTTCGTCGAAGACGAGCGGCGGCAGGATCCCCGCGACTCTCCGCGCCATCATCGTCTTGCCCGATCCGGGTGGGCCGACCATCAGGGTATTGTGTCCGCCGGCGGCGGCAATCTCGAGGGCGCGCCGGGCAAGCGCCTGCCCGTGCACATCGGCGAAGTCCCCCTCGGCGGGGGGCGGCGATTCACGCGCCACCGCGCATGCCGGTTCGAGCGCCGCGCGGAACCGACCCGGATCGTTGAGCGCGGAGACAGCCTCGCCGAGGGATCGCACCGGGTACAGCTCGAGGCCTTCCACGACTGATGCCTCGGCCCGGTTCGGCTGGGGGAGCAGCAGACCCTTGTATCGTTCACGCCGGGCGGCTGCCGCAATCGGCAGCACCCCGCGCGCCGCGTGGATGCCACCGTCGAGGGAGAGCTCACCGAGGAGCAGCACGTCGTGCACGTCGCGCCGGGTGACCAGCCCTGTCGCCGCGAGCACGCCGAGAGCGATGGGCAGGTCGAACGACGAGCCCGCCTTGCGGACGTCCGCGGGCGCGAGATTCACCGTCACATGGTGCTGCGGGAACTCGAATCCCGAATTGCGGATCGCGCTGCGGACCCGGTCCCGGCTTTCGCGGACACTGACGTCGGGAAGGCCCACGACGGTAAAGGCCGGGAGGCCGAACGACACGTCCACCTCCACCTGCACAGGGCTGGCTTCGATCCCGAACACGGCGGCGGTCCGCACGCACGCGAGCACCAACTCGCCAGTGCAAGCGAGTGATCAACGCGGAAGCCGCGGGATTTGGAGGAAAACACGACTGACGCAGCCACTTTGACAGCATCAAAGACGATGGGGGATTGCGGTAACTGCGATGTCGGAACGGACGCGCGGACGCGCTCGACGCGTCCGCGGCCCCGATCGTTCAGCGCGCGATTTTCAGGCGCGTGCCGGCGAGGACGGCGTTCCCCTGCAGCCGGTTGAGAGTCTTGATCCGCGTGACGGTGGTGTCGAACAGCTGCGCGATGGAGGAGAGCGTGTCGCCGCGCTTCACCCGGTAAAGGATGGGGCTCTGGACGCGGGGCGCCGCGGCGGCGACGGTCACGGAACCGGTGAGCGGGCGTGCCGCCACTTCGGCCGGAGCCGTCCGCTCGGGCCGCCCCGCCAGGAGCGTCGTGGGCGCGCGCGGAATGATCAATTCCTGGCCCGGTCGGACTCGCGAGGTGACCCCGAGACCGTTGGCTTCCGCGAGATCCGCCCGGCTGACCCTGAGCTTGCGCGCGATGGTCGTGAGCGACTCCGCCCCCCGGACCGTGTACCACTTGAGCGCCGTCATGTCGGACGGCGATGCGTCAGCCAGCCGGCTCTGGAACTTCACGCCCGTGCCCGTCGGGACCTTGAGCTGGAAATCCGAGTACTTGACCGGTGTCGTCCAGCGACGGAGCTCAGGATTGAGCGCCTGGATCTCGTCGATGCCGACGCCGGTCCATTCCGCCACGCGGCGGAGGTCGATGGCGCGCGGGACGGTGACCTTGTCGTACGAGATCGGCTCGTGCGCGATGATGTCGAAGCCGTACTGGGCCGGGTTCTTCGCGACGATCATCGCGGCCAGGATGAGCGGGACGTACTCGCGCGTCTCCTTCGGCAGATACCTCGAGGACTGCGACAGCGTCCAGAAGTCCTCTTCCCCCGCGCGCTTCATCGCGCGCTGCACGCGCCCGGGACCGCCGTTGTACGCGGCGAGCACCAGGTTCCAGTCGCCGTTGAACATCCGGCTGAGCGTCTTCAGATACTTGGCCGCGGCGATTGTTGCCTTTTCAGGATCCGACCGCTCGTCCACGTACCAGTCGTGGTGCAGGCCGTTCTCTGTCGCCGTCGCCCGCATGAACTGCCAAGGACCTTTGGCACTGGCCTTCGATACGGCGTTGGTCTTGAAGCCGCTTTCGATGATTGGGATATACGCGAGATCGAGCGGCAGCCCCTCTGCGCGGAAGACGCTCTGGATCATGGGCAGGTAGCGCGTCCCGCGGGTGAGGCCGTCATGAATGAACTCGCGCAGGCGCCCCTGGAAGAGCTCCACGTACGCGAGCACGCGGCTGTTCTGCGGAATCGGCACGTCGTGCTCGGTCGCGGCGAGGTCCTGCTTGACCGCGGCGGTCGTCTGCGCGTCCGCGTCGGGCTTCGGAAATGTCGCAATCTTCAGAAGTTCGTCGATCGAGGCCGGCTCGTACTTCTTCTCGACGAAGCCGTCACCCTGGGCGAGCGCGGTGACTTCGTACGCATTGATTCGGTCGATCAGCCGATCGAAGTGTTCGCGGGTCCGCGCATCCGTGCGCGCCCCGTACGGCGAGTCGAGCATGACGTCCACCGCGATGTCGAACTCGGCCCGGGCCTGTTCGAGGTGGCCGACCTTCAATTCGTGCTCGCCGGCTTCGAAATGCTTGCGGGAGGTCTCGATGAGCGTGGCAATGGGATCGGGCGGCGCGGGCACGGCAGCCGCCGGCGGGGCCGGCCGCGGCGCAGGTGCCGGAACGGCGGCTGCCTTCGGCTTGGGATTCGAGCCGCACGCGACGGTGAGGGTCGAGGCGATGCCGATCGCTGCCAGAGCCGGCAGCCATGCACGTGACGTCATACTGGGCGCTCCCGCGAGAAACCGGCCAGAACGCAAAAGACCGCGCCGTGCCGGAATACC
>JBBWZJ010000195.1:0-6248 GCA_039648985.1 Acidobacteriota bacterium
AGAAGGCTGCGGCGCGGCAGCCGCGCCTCGGTATTTTCTGGAGGTGCAGTCGGCAAAGGGGTTCGAAATCTCCTCGAGGCAGGTTATCACGCGCGGACGCGTCAAGGACCCGGGCGCGGTGGGACCGGGCTCTGCAGCCTCGTCCATGGCATCCGGCAGAGTCGTTCAACGCACGGCACCAGTGGGCACCTATGGCGGCCCGTCGCTCGCGCGCTCAGAGCATCGTCATGGCAGTCGCCCGAACGACGACGACGTCCTGCTGGAACCGGGCTTCCAGCCTGGCCCGGTACTTCTCCCACCAGACGCGGTCGAGCGTCTCGCTCATCACTTCGAAGATGACCACGTCGTCCCGGCTCAACTCGCCGGCATCCGTCTTCCACAGGCCGCGGGCCGGCGCACGCAGGTGCGCCGTCAACCCGCCGAACCGTTCCGTCAGTTCGGCGCGCGTCGCAGCGAAGACACCCTCGCCAAACGGCGTGCCGTCGTTCGCCGTCAGCGGCAGCAGCATTTCGATCAGATAACGCGAACCTTCCACGACTCGACTCTAGCATCGCTCTCCGTTGCGGGAGCTCAGGATGCTCGGCCTGTCCGATGGAACTCGCGCGGTCACCGGCGACCCTCTCCTGGACCGACGCGGAACTGCGATATCGTGAGGCATGTCTCCGGAGTCAGTGCGCTCGCGGGATTCGTAGTGGCATCGATCAGGCCACGGACGCTGCCGCACGCACTCCCCGCATTCGGGATTCTCGTCCTGGCGCTGCTCTTCGCCGGCAAGGTCTCGAAGAAAATGCCGGATCTCGAGGTCTACTGGCGGGCCGCCGTCCGCGCCCGCGCGGGCGAGCCCTTGTACCGGGCCGAAGATCAGCACTACCAGTTCAAGTACCTCCCGGCTTTTGCAGTGCTTGCAATCCCCGGCGGGGTCCTCCCGCTTCAGGTCGCGAAGGGTACGTGGTACCTCGCATCGGTCGGACTCGTGGCGGCGCTCGTTGCGCTCAGCGCGCGTATCCTGCCGGAACGCCGCCATCCGCTCTGGGTCCTGGTGGTCGTGACGGCAGTCGCGATGGCGAAGTTCTTTGCGCACGAGATCCTGCTCGGGCAGGTGAACGCGCTCCTCGCCGTCATCGTCGTGAGCGCCGTCCTTGCGCTCCGGCAGGGGCGCGAGCGCACGTCAGGCGTTCTCATCGCTCTTGCGATCGTCGTGAAGCCGTACGCCGTCATCTTCCTGCCGTGGCTGCTGGCGCGGCGGCGATGGGGATCGGTCGTGGCCGCCTTCGCGACTGTGGCGCTGATTCTGCTGCTGCCTGCGCTGGTGTACGGGCTGTCCGGGGATGTCGAGCAGCACCGGGCGTGGTGGCGAACCGTCACCGAATCGACTACACCTAACCTCACCAATGCGGACAACGTGTCCGTCGCCGCGATGTTCGCAAAGTGGTTGGGAGCGGGACGTGTGGCAGCGGGGCTCGCGTTTGCGAGTTCCCTGCTGATCCTCGGCGCCGCTGTTTTCGTGTTCCTCAAGCGGCGGACAGTGATCTTTCCGGAGGGGCTCGAAAGCGCGCTGCTCCTCACCTGCATTCCCCTGCTCTCGCCGCAGGGGTGGGACTACGTGTTCCTCATCTCGACGCCCGCCGTCATGTGCCTGGTGAACTACGCGGACCGGCTGCCGCCGATTGTCCGAATCGCGTCGGCACTGGCTGTGGGGACGATTGCGTTCAGCGTGTACGACATCATGGGCCGCTCGGCGTACGCCGTGTTCATGTCGCTGTCGATCGTCACGGTGTGCTACCTGGTCGTGGTGGGGGCGCTCGGTGCGCTGAGAGCTCGGGCCCTGGCCTGACGGGTAGAAGTCCGGCAAGCAGCCGGACCTCCGCCAGGATGGGCGTCGTTGGAGAGAGAAGGATGCGCGCGACGCTCTCGGTCGGGTCCTCGAGCGCCGCGCAGATCGCGGGCGCGTCCCGCCGACCTCCCGCCGAGCCGGCGGATCATCCTTGTCAGATTCGAGACGAAGTGTTCCTGGTCGTTAGACCGTCTGCTTCTTGCGCGTGCTGCGGCGGCGGACGTAGATCACACCCACGACGCCGATCAGAATAGCTGCCATAGCGAACATTAGTGACCTCCTCAGGTGCCTCCTGCGGAGGCAAGCGGGATGCCGCAGACCCGAGGGCGTCGCGCGCACAACTGTAAGTCGCTGAGCCGGTGCCGTTTGGCGCCAGCGGGTGAGCGACCGGCACTACAATGTGTCGATCGGGCTCACCTGCTGTTTTCGTCGGAAGGCTGCAGTTCTGTCATCGGCGCCCGGGCTGCAGGGAAGGGACTCTTCGGCAGGCGTATGAAAATCCGCATCCTCGTCACCGGCGGCACCTTCGACAAGGAGTATGACGAGCTCACCGGCCGGCTCTTCTTTCGTGACACGCATCTGCCGGAAATGCTTCGCCTGGGACGCTGCCGTCTGGACCTCGCGATCGAGACGGTGACAATGATCGACAGCCTGGATCTCGATGACGAGGGCCGGGCCCGCATTGTCGCAAAGGCCCGCGCGAGCGCGGAGACCGCCGTGGTGATCACGCACGGGACCGACACGATGGTGCAGACCGCACGTGCGCTGGCGGCTGCGGCCATGGACACCAAGACGATCGTGCTGACGGGGGCGATGGTGCCCTACGCCTTCGGCAGTTCCGACGGACTCTTCAATCTGGGCAGTGCCCTCTCGTTCGTGCAGGTGCTCCCGCCCGGGGTCTACGTCGCGATGAACGGGCAGCACTTCGCCTGGAATGCTGTCGTCAAGAACGTCGCCACCGGGTGCTTCGAACCGTCATGAATTCTCCAGTGCGTCTCGACTCGAAGCTGCCGGGCGTCGGGACGACGATCTTCACCGTCATGTCGCGCATGGCGGCGGAGCTCGGGGCGATCAACCTGTCGCAAGGGTTTCCTGACTTCGACTGCGATCCCGCGCTCGTCGAGGCGGTGGCGCGGCACATGCGGGCCGGGCACAACCAATACGCGCCGATGCCTGGCGTCCTGCCGTTGCGCGCAGCGATCGCCGCCAAGTACAGCCGGCTGCACCAGCGCGAGTACGACCCGGATTCCGAAGTCACGGTCACGTCCGGCGGGACGGAAGCCATTTTCGCCGCAGCGGCCGCCGTGCTGCACCCTGGTGACGAGGCGATTGTGCTCGAGCCGTGTTACGACTCGTACGTGCCGGCCATCCAGCTGAGTGGGGGCACGGCCGTCGTCGTGCCGCTGACGTATCCGGCCTACGGGATCGACTGGGCCGCCGTGCGCGCGGCCGTCACCGCCCGAACGCGGCTCCTCTTCCTGAATTCGCCGCACAATCCGACGGGCGCCGTCCTGACGCCCGCTGACATCGCGGAACTTGCCGCTCTCGTCGCGGACACGAACATCCTGATCCTCAGTGACGAAGTGTACGAGCACATCATCTTCGACGATGTGCAGCACGAGAGCATGGCGCGGCACCCGGATCTCGCCGCGCGCAGCTTCATCGTGGGGTCGTTCGGCAAGACGTACCACGTGACAGGGTGGAAGGTCGGGTACGCCGTCGCCCCCCGGTCGCTGACAGCCGAGTTCCGTAAAGTGCACCAGTTCGTCACGTTCTCGACGCACACGCCCGTGCAGTTCGCGCTCGCGGAGTTCCTCGCGGATCTTCGCGGGCTGGGCGAGCTCGGCCCGTTCTTTCAGCGGAAGCGGGACCTGTTCCTGAGACTGATGGAGGGATCGCGTTTCGTGCCGCTGCCGAGCCGCGGCAGCTATTTCCAGCTGATGGACTACTCAGCCATCACGCGCGAGGCGGACGCGGATTTTGCGGTGCGCCTGACGCGCGAGCACGGCGTCGCGTCCATCCCGACGTCGCCGTTTCTGTCGCGTGCGGCGGCCCCGCCCGTGCTCCGATTCTGCTTTGCAAAAAAGGACGAGACGCTCGAGCGCGCGGCCGAACGCCTGCGCCGCGTCTGAGATTGATGCCGTCCCCGGCGACGGCGATTGCGGGCACCAGCGGCGCGTTCAGCTCCTGACCCGGAACGCGAGACGCTCCTTCACGGTTCCGTTCGCATTGGCGCCGGCAAGCTCGATCATGTACTGGCCCGGCACGAGCCAGGACAGCGGCAGCGCAAACTGCGCGACATCGTCCCCCGCCGCATTGGTAGTGCGTTCGATGTCCCGCATTGTGTCGCCGCGCTCGTTCAGGACTCGTGCGGAGACCATTACCGCGACGCCGCTGGCGTCATACGCGGGGACGCGGATCAGCAGCCGGTCGCCGCGGGCGAACACCCGGAGCGACGACGGTGCGGCATCGGGGTCTGCCGCGGCCGCGCGGAAATCGCGAAGCGTGCGCGTGCGGACAACTTCGGGAAAAAGCAGCATCGGGCCCCGCCGCTGTGTGCGGAGATCGGGCACGTCGAAGTCGCGCAGCTCGGTGTCCAGCACCTTCCCCTGCACGTCGACGATCGACATGTCGAGCTCGACGCGCCCGGCGGGCACGTCGAATCGCGCGCTGTCGGACTGACCGGCTGCGCCGCCCTGGACGGGCGCGAGCCGGCCGTGAAACAGCTCGGCGCCGCCGGTGGTGCGCGCCTGCACGACTACGGCCACGGGAGCAGCGGTGGGGGTGCGGGGCTCCCAGCTGATCACCATCCGCGCACGTCCCGTCTGGTCGGACGCGAGGCCCACCCAGGTCTCGACGATCGAGCTGCGGTGCAGCGGGCGCGCGGAGATGGGGGCCACGGAGCCGGCCGCGAGGAGCGCGCGCCACTCGCCGCCAAGGGGCGCCCAGTAGCCTGGGCGCGCGCGCACGTCCCCCATACGCTGCTTCGTCCGGACCTCCACAGGGTGAAACTTACCGTCGGTGTCGGACGGGCGGTACGTGATGGCGTAGTACGCGGCGAGATCGTGCGCCATCTGCGCGGCGCCGGCCGCGAGGTCCGCACCCGCCGCTACGGCCCGGCCGCCGGTCTGCGCGGCGAGCCATTCGAGCGTACCAACCACACGCTCCCGTGCGGTATCGCCGGCCTGTTCCGGCTCCCGCTCGCCCGGATTGAAGGTGTATGTCGACAAGTGGAATCGGCTGGAGGCGCGGACGACGCCCTGAAGATCCTGTCCACGGCCGACCCGGGGGGCGCCGGGATCGCGGAGCCCCTCGCTGACAAGGACGACAACGCCGCGGTCGGCCTGCAACTCGCCGAGCCGCAGTGTCAGCTCCCGCAGCGCCGCGGTGACGATCTGCGCGCGGGCGGCAATCACGGCAGCGGGCGCGCTCCCGATGAACTGTTCTTCGAAGCGGCTTCGCGGCGCCAGATCGCCTTTGCGCCCGGAGAACGCGTCCAGCGCGCCGTGGAGGGCGGCGCGATCCCGCGTGAACCGAAGACCGTTCAGCGGGTCGAGGGGCCGCATGACGAGGGCCAGATCCTGCGGCTGGAGCAGCTCGTCGATCAATCGCGACACCAGGTCCCGTGCCCGCTCGGTGCTTGGTCCGGGTGAGACGTGGAATTCGTCCAGGACGAACGCGAACACGCGTGTGCCCGGCTGCCGTGCGGCGAGCGCCTCGTCCGCTTCGCTCACGATCGCGGGAGCGGGAGCCCCGGTGCGCAGGAGGGTACGGAACTCGACGCCCGCGACAGTTCGCGCCGCGCCGTCTTCCACGAGCTCGAAATCCGACGGCCCGAGCCCGGGCACCGGGCGCCCGCGTTTGTCGGTCACGACCGCGTCGATCCGCAGCGGAACATCGTCGAGCGCCGCCGCGCCAGCCGCGCCAGCGGCCGCCCCCCGGACCTGGGCGTGCGCGACAGACGCCGATCGCAGGCCGGCCGGAGACAGGATCGCGAGAACGGCGAGCGCGACGCAGCATCGGACGGACGCGTGCATGACACTTCCAGTCTAGCGCGCCGGCCGCGTCCTGTGGTCGCGGTCGAAGACTCCCGCAGCCGGTCCGGGCAGCATCAACGCGCCCGGGTGGCGACGAGGACATGAGACGACCTCATGTGCACCCAAGCTTCCCGCTTCCGGCTTCCGACTTCCGGCTTCCGACTTCCGGCTTCCCGCTTCCCGCCGCTAAAGCGGCGGGCTACGAGGACCGGCGGGCTACGAGGGACGCTCAACTTCAGTCCCGCGTCGACGGGCTTCCCGCTTCCAGCTTCCCGCCGCTAAAGCGGCGGGCTACGAGGACGGGGCGGGCTACGAGCACGGGCGGTCGTTGAGCGCGCGCTATTGTCCGCCCGCGCGACCTCCGCGGCCTCCCGGCT
>JBBWZJ010000249.1:0-28796 GCA_039648985.1 Acidobacteriota bacterium
CTGAAGAGTCCCGACTCGCCGACGGTGAGCCCTCTGGACTTGGCGACGGTGTCGAAGTCCGCCGGCTTCTTCAGCTTCGACGCGACATCGTCGGCCGTCCGCTGCGCCTCGGCCTGTGCGCGGTCCCACTTCAACTGATCTTCAATCTGTGCGCGCACCTCCGCCAGGGGCTTCGTGGCTCCGGGCTTCTTGTCAATCAGCTTGATGATGTGGAAGCCGTACTGCGTCTTGACGAGATCGCTCACCTGGCCGGGCGACATGGAGAACGCCGCCTTGTCGAACTCCGGCACCATCTGGCCCTTGCCGAAGTAATCGAGGTCCCCGCCCTTGACCTTGCTCGACTCGTCTTCGGAATACTGTTTCGCCAGCTGCGCGAAATCGCCGCCCGCGCGGACCTTGGCGAGGATGTCCTCCGCCTGCTTCTTCACCGCCGCCTCGTCCTTGCCCTCGGTCTTGAGCAGGATGTGACTCGCGCGCACCTGTTCCGGCGTCGAATACTGCTGCTGGTTGTCCTCGTACGACCGCTGGATGTCTTCCGGCGAGATCTGGATTTTGGCCCGGTTCGCCTGCATGTCGATCACGGCGTAGCGCACCTTCCGCTTCTCCGGGATCTTCAGCTCGTT
This sequence comes from Acidobacteriota bacterium, assembly GCA_039648985.1. GTDB lineage: Bacteria > Acidobacteriota > Vicinamibacteria > Vicinamibacterales > 2-12-FULL-66-21 > JALZOC01. The sequence continues at coordinate 624 of JBBWZJ010000249.1, forward strand.
CTTGTGCGCCTCGAAATAGGCGGTCAGTTCCGCGTCCGTCGCGTCGAGCCCGGCGCGGAACTTGTCGGCGGGGAACGACACCACCGCGAGCTTCACCTTCTCGTTGCGCCGGCGGAATTCCTGGTCCACTTCCTTGTCGGTGACGGTGATCCAGTTCGTCAACGCCGCCTGCAGCTTCTCGACCGTGACCCCGCGCCGCACCTGCTCTTCGAACTCGTCCGGACGGAGCGGCGGATTCTGCATCTGCAGCAGCTGTCGATAGCGTTCCTCGCCGATGAAGTGGCCGTTCTCCTGCAGCGCCGGCAGGACCGCGATCCGCTCACGCACCTCTTCGTCCGTTGCCGTGATCCCGAGCTTCGCGGCTTCCGCGAGCGCCGTCTCCTCTTCGAGCATCTGCTGGACGATGCGCTGGTCGATGCCCAGCTGCTTCAGCATCTTCTCGTCGACGTTGCCGCCGTACGCGGACCGATACTGCTGCATCTGCTGCTGATACGCGCGCCGGAAACGGTCCGCCGTGATGTCGCGGCCGTCGACCGAGGCGACGACCTGGTTGGCGCCGGCCCCCCGGGCATCGGTCTGGAGGAAGCTGGGAATATATAGAACGATGAATGCCACCACGACAACTGCAAGGCTCCACTTGAGCCAGCCCTTGTGTCGGCGCATCCGGTCGAGCATCGTCATGGTCTGTTGGCCTCTTGAGCGAACGGGAAACGTCAATTATACGCCGCCGGAGCTAAAGCCCCGGCCTACGGTATGCCGCCATCGTCGTACCACGCAGCTTGAGCTGCGCGATACCCGCCGCGGCCAAAGCTCTGGCCTCGGATCCGCGGGCAGGGGGACCCACCTAGTGTGTTATATTCTCGTTCGATAGAAGGACTTAGAGGGCCCCCCCATTCTTACAGGACGCAGAGCCGATTGACCGCGACTGGTCGGCAGCCTCGCGCCCGTCGCCCATCGAGCAGAGCCGTGTCCGCAGTACGCCGCGACTTGGCGGGCAGGCTGAAGCCGCTTCAGACGGCCCTTAAGCGCCGGCTCGCCCGAGCCGATGTACTAGCTGACATGATCCGCGCGGTGAACTCGAGCCTCGAGCCCGAGAAGGTCGCCGAGGCCCTGCTGTCGCAGGCCTCCGACTGGATACCCGCGCCGGCGTGGCTCGTTCTGGCGGTGGACGGCGGCGGCCGGACTCGTCCGATGGCGGCCACGGGCCTGACACCGCCGCTCGAATCCTGCGCGCATGCGGTCGGGAGCTGGGTGATGCGCAGCGGCGAGGTGTTCGCGTCCGCCAGCGTCGGGCAGGATCGGCGGGTGGCCGACAAGGCTGAGGTGGCGGCACTCGGGTTTCCGCTGACCTGCCGGGGGCGCACGATGGGCGCGCTCGTCGCTGTCGATCGGGTTCGGGCGCAGACGACGCCGAAGTTCACGACGGCGACGATGACGGCGCTGCTTGCCGGAATCGAGCCGGGGGCGATCGCCCTCGAGGGGGCGCTTCGCATCCAGCGCGCGGAGGCGCTGTCGGTCACCGACGACCTGACGCAGCTGTACAACTCGCGGTTCCTGTCGCAGGTGCTTCGCCGGGAGACCAAGCGCGCCTCACGCGGCGGACGGCCGCTGTCGCTGCTGTTCGTGGATCTCGACGGGTTCAAGAGCATCAACGACACGCACGGGCACCTGTTCGGCAGCCGGGCGCTTGTCGAAGCGGCGAGCGTCATCCGCGCGAGCGCCCGCGAGACGGACATGGTCGCGCGGTTCGGCGGCGACGAGTTCGCGCTCATCCTCCCCGATACGGGGAGTGAGGGTGCCGCCGCTGTCGGCGAGCGCGTCCGCGAGCGGATCGCGGCGTTCCGGTTCCTCGAAGGAGACGGGTTGTCGATCCAGCTGACCGCCTCGGTGGGCGTCGCCACGCTGCCCGACGGCGCGGCCTCGGCCGACGGACGCGTCCAGGCGGCGGACGACGCGAGGTACTGGGTGAAAGATCACGGCCCGAACGGGCGTCACGTCTCGGGAAGCTGAACCTGCTGACGTCTGCATCCTGATTTTCCGGTTCCTGGCGGGCCACGTCAGCCACCGCCCGGCGTTCAGCAACTGAAGGAGCTATCGGTGAGTCTTCGTTCTGTTTTCTCTCTGTTCTCGAGCGATCTCGCGATCGATCTCGGCACGGCGAACACCTGCGTCTACGCCAGGGGCAAGGGGATCGTCGTCAACGAGCCGTCGATCGTGGCGATCAACAAGGTGAACGGCCGCATCGAAGCGGTCGGCAAGGACGCGAAGGACATGCTGGGCCGCACGCCCGGCAACATCGTCGCGATCAAGCCGATGAAGGACGGCGTCATCGCCGACTTCGAAGTCACCGAGAAGATGCTCACGTACTTCATCAAGAAGGCGCACAACCGCAATGTGTGGGTGCGCCCGCGCATCGTGATCGGCGTCCCGTCCGAAATCACGCAGGTGGAGAAGCGCGCGGTGAAGGACAGCGCCTATCGCGCCAAGGCGAGCGAAGTGCACCTCGTCGAAGAGGCCATGGCGGCGGCGATCGGCGCGGGGATGCCGATCACCGAGCCGTCGGGCAACATGATCGTCGACATCGGCGGCGGCACGACGGATATCGCCGTCATCTCGCTCGCCGGCATCGTCTACAGCAAGGCGGTGCGGGTCGCCGGCAACGAAATGGACGAGGCGATCATCCAGTACATCAAGAAGACCTACAACCTGCTGATCGGCGAGCGCACGGCCGAAGCGATCAAGATGGAAATCGGTTCGGCATTCCCGCTCGACGAGCGGATGACCATGGAGATCAAGGGGCGCCACCTGATCGAAGGCGTGCCGAAGACCATCACGATTTCGGATGAGGAAATCCGCGAGGCGCTCGCGGAGACCGTCAACGTCATTGTCGACGCCGTCCGGGTGGCGCTCGAACGCACGCCCCCCGAGCTGTCGGCGGACATCGTCGACCGCGGCATCGTCCTGACCGGCGGCGGGTCGATGCTGAAGAATCTCGACAAGCGGCTGCGCGAGGAGACGGGGCTGCCGCTCGCGATGGCCGAGGATCCGCTGTCGTCGGTTGTCCTCGGCGCCGGCAAGATGCTGTCGGACTTCAATCTGTTGAGGAAGATATCGATCGATTAGCCATCAGTCTGTCAGCCGTCAGCCGTCAGACCCCGCCGGATGCTGATCCCTGGGAACGTGAGAGCTGACAGCTGAAAGCTGAGAGCTGAAGCCATGTTAGACATCCGGCGCCGCACGGGCGTTCTCCTGTTCGTCCTCACGATGGGGCACATCTTCCTGATTTCGGTGCAGGTGCAGTCGAAGTCCGGCGTGCCGGTGCTCGAGGCGATGACGTTCGGCGTGTTTGCGCGCGTGCAGCAGGGGACGTCGAGCGCGGTGCACGGCGGACGCGGGTTCTGGGCGAATTACGTCGCGCTCCGCGGCGCGCGGCAGGAGAACGAGACGCTCCACCGGCAGGTGGCCGGCCTCGAAGTGCGGCTGCAGGAACAGCGGGCGCTCGCGCTGCGCGCATCGCGGCTGCAGGAGCTGATGGACCTGAAGGCGACAACGGAGCTGCCGACGATCGCGGCGGACGTGATTGCCGGGAACCCAAACCCGGGCATGCGCACCTTGACGATCGGCCGTGGCAGCGAGGACGGTGTGGAGGCCGACATGGCGGTGATCGCCCCCGCCGGGATTGTCGGCCGGATCGTCGGGCGGCCTGCATCGCACGCCGCCCGCGTGCAGCTGCTCATCGACCGTTACGCCGCCGCCGGTGCGGTCACCGAGCGGACCCGCGCGGGCGGGATGGTTGTCGGCCTCGAGAAGGATCCACCCCTCACGATGGAGCTCGTGTCCAATCTGGCTGACGTGAAGCCGGGCGACGTCGTCGTTGCCTCGGGCGTGGACGGCATCTACCCGAAGGGATTCCGCATCGGACAGGTGGAAACATCAGAACGCGGACCCCAGCTGTATCGCTCGATCACCGTGCGGCCGTCCGTCAACTTCTCGAACATCGAGGAAGTCCTCGTCGTCCTCGTGCCGGCGCGTCCCGCCACAGCCGAGCCCGAGCCCGTTCCGGGCGCCGCCGTGGCAGCACCGGCACGGACTAAACAATGAGGACTGTCGGTGTTCTTGCCGCGCTGGCGCTGGCCATCGTTCTCCAGGCGACCCTGTCGGGGATGTGGATGTCGGCGGGCACGCGGGTCAACTTCGTGCTTGTCGCCGTCATTTATGTGGCGCTCGCGTTCGGGGCCGTGAGCGGGCTGCTGGCCGGCACCGCCGGGGGGCTCGCCCAGGACGCGCTCGCGGGCGGACTGGTCGGGGTCGGCGGGCTGTCGAAGACCCTCGTCGGGTTCTTCGTCGGGGTGCTCGGCGCGCAGTTCATCGTCTCGCAGCCTGTACCTCGATTCGTGATGTTCGTCGGCGCGACGTTTGCGCACGAGCTCATCTTCCAGGCGCTCTATGCGCTCATCGAGTCCCGTGCGTTCACCGTCCAGTACTCGGCGCTCTTGATCCAGGCCCTCGTGAACGCCGCCGTTGGTGTGCTGGCGTTCCAGGTTGTCGAAGGGGCGCCGGGGATTCTCCAGCGGCGGCAGTCGCGCGGCGCCGTATTCGGCCGCAGGCGGTATTGAACTACGATGGAACTTTGAGGAGTTTTAGGGTTTTACGGGTTTTAAGGTTTAGGTTTTTAGGGGTTCTAGTGGTTTTAGGGGTTTTACGCTTGCTGGGTTCTCGGTTGTAGGTATGTCCAGCCCAGCGCTCATGCCGGACGATCGCCGGAGCCTCACGACGAGGCTGACGGTGATCCAGTACGTCATCGCGGTCCTTTTCGCAGCGCTGGCCGTCGGGTTCTGGATCTTCCAGATTGCCCAGCACGAGAAGTTCGCGGAAATGGCGGAAGAGAACCATCTCCGGCGCCTGCCGCTGCCGGCACCGCGCGGGGTCCTCTTCGACCGCAACGGCAAGATCCTCGTCGAAAACCAGAACAGCTTCAACATCGCGCTCCTGCGCGAGCAGACGAAGAACCTCGACCAGACGCTCCACACGCTCGCGATGGCGACCGGCGCCGACGAGGCACAGCTGCGCGAGACGGTGAACCGCCGCAAGAAAGACCCCAGCTACCGGCCGATCGTGCTGATCTCGAATGCGACGCTGGAACAGGTGATCGCGGTGCGCGCCCGCAAGTGGGAACTGCCCGGCATCGAAGCGCGTCCGGGCCCGTCGCGCCGGTACCCGGCCAACGATATGGCGGCGCACCTGTTCGGGTACGTGACCGAAGTCACCGAAGCCCAGCTGCAGAAGGCGGAATTCCAGGGCGTCGAGTCGGGCGACCTCGTAGGGCAGGCCGGGGTCGAGCAGGCGTACAACAAGATTCTGATGGGCTCGGAGGGAAACCGGGCGGTCGTCGTCAACAGTCTGGGTCGCGAGATCCAGGAGCTCGAGAAGCAGGACCCCGTCGAAGGGCAGCGGCTGCAGCTCACGATTGACGCGGATCTGCAGAAGGCGACAGACGACGCGTTCACGGCGTCGGGGTTCAACGGCGCTGCCGTCGTGCTCGATCCGCGGACCGGCGCGGTCCTCTCGTTCACGAGCCGCCCCGCGTACGACCCCAACGCGTTTGCCGCGGGGATCGACCGCGTCGCCTGGGCGGCACTGAATTCCGACGAGCTGCGGCCGCTCCAGAACCGGGCGCTGCAGGGCCGATACTCGCCAGGATCGACGTTCAAGATGGCGGTTGGCCTCGCCGGGCTCGAAGAAGGCGTCATCACGCCGAGCTTCCAAGTGCACTGTTCGGGGAGCGCGACGTTCTACGGGCACCGGTTCGGGTGCTGGAAGAAAGGCGGACACGGCACGGTCGACCTCCGCCACGCAATCGAGCAGTCGTGCGACGTCTATTTCTACACCGTCGGGAACATGCTCGGCGTCGACCGCATCAACAAGTGGGCGACGCTCTTTGGCCTGGGGGTCAAGTCGAATATCGATCTGCCGAACGAGCTCGTGGGGCTCGTCCCGTCCACGGAGTGGAAGAAGACGCAGAAGGAATCGAAGTGGTACGCCGGCGAAACCATTTCAGTAGCCATCGGCCAGGGTCAGGTGGCGGTGACGCCCGTGTCGATGGCAGTGTACGCGGCGACGCTCGCAAACGGCGGCACACGCATCACTCCGCACATCGTCAAGGCCGTGGACGACGGGACCGGGATGAAGCCGGTGCCCCCGCCGGCGCCGCAGTCGAAGGTTGACGTCACCCCGGAGAAACTGCAGGCGATCCGGGACGGCATGTGGGGCGTCGTGAACGGCGGCGGCACGGGCGGCCGCGCCCGGATCGAAGGGCACGACGTCTGCGGCAAGACCGGCACCGCGCAGGTCATCTCGAACAAGGGGCGGGTCGCGTCGCGAGGCGGCAAGGATCTGCGCGACAACGGGTGGTTCGTATTCTTCGCCCCGCGCGACAATCCGGAGATCGCGGGCGTCGTCTTTCTCGAGCATGGGATTCACGGCCCGAATGCCGCGGCGCTGGCCCATCACATCCTCGCGACGCACTTTGCGGCGGTCGACGGGAAACCGCTGCCGCCGCCGCCGACGCACGAAGAGCTTCGTCTGGACTACAAGGATCCCTACGCCCGCAGCGGCGCGCCGGTGGGGGGCGGGAACTAGGCCATGTTCGAACGGCGCCTGTACTTCCACATCGACTGGCTGCTCCTCGGCGCCGTGCTGCTTCTCGCGGCCATGGGCCTGACGATGATCTACAGCACGACGTACGTCCACCTTACCGGGGGTGGCGGGCACGCAGGTGCACGGTTCTGGGTGCAGCTCTACGCCGTGGGGCTCGGCATCGGCGCGCTCATCGTGTTCCTCGCCATCGACTACCGGTTCCTCGCCGAGCATTCGCTGTTCCTGTACGCCGCTCTCGTCGGGCTCCTCCTGTTCGTGCTCGTCGGCGGCGTCCGGGCGGGCGGTTCCACGCGGTGGATTTCGCTCGGAGTCTTCAACCTCCAGCCGTCCGAGTTCGCGCGCGTGGTGCTGGCGCTGATCCTTGCCATGTACTTCGGCGAGAACCGGCGCGGCGCCCGCAACTACAGCGATCTCATCGTCGCCGGGCTCTTCTTCCTCGTTCCGTTCGTTCTCATCGGCAAGCAGCCTGACCTTGGCACGGCGGTCACGCTCATCCCTGTCTGTTTCGGCATCGCGTTCCTGGCCGGCCTGCGCGTGCGGCTCATCGCGGTGGTGGCGATTGCGGCGGTGCTGCTGGCGCCCGTCGCGTGGAAGTTCGTCCTCAAGGATTACCAGAAGGGCCGGATCAGCACCTTCCTCGATCCCGAGCAGGACGCGCGCGGGCGCGGCTACCAGCAGATCCAGGCCCGCATCACCGTCGGATCCGGTGGTTTCAAGGGCAAGGGCTTCATGAACGGCACGCAGGGCACGTACAAGTTCCTGCCCGTCGCCGACAACGACTTCATCTTCTCGGTCCTCGCGGAGGAGCACGGCTTCGTCGGCGTGCTCGTCGCGCTGGGACTCTATCTGTTCGTCATCATCCGATCGCTCGAAGCGGCCCGGCTCGCGAAGGACCGCATCGGCGCCTACCTGGTGGGGGGCATCATCTCGGGGTTTGCCTTCCAGGTGATCTACAACGTCACGATGTCGGCCGGGCTCGCGCCCGTGAAGGGGCTCACGCTGCCCCTCATGAGCTACGGCGGATCGTCGATGATCGCATCGCTCGCGGCTTTCGGCCTCGTCCTCAACGTGAGGATGCGCCGGTTTACGAACTAACGGGGAATGATGGCGCTTCTGCTGTTCCTGCTTTTCGCGTGCTGGCTGGCGTGGCGAATGCCGCGCCCGGTCGTGGAGCACGCGTACGCGAGACGCGCGCCGGACCCCATGCACTTCTGGAGTTCCATTCATGAACAAGGAGATGATCATCTGCTCGGGGGATCACGACACGCGCGTCGCCATCCTCGAGGAGGATCAGGTTGTCGAGATCTTCATCGAGCGCGAGCGTCAGCGCGGTGTGGTCGGCAACATCTACAAGGGCCGGGTCTCGAAGGTCCTGCCCGGGATGCAGTCCTCGTTCGTTGACATCGGACTCGAACGCGACGCGTTTCTCTACGTCACCGAAGTCGTCAATACCGTCGAGGAGTTCGATCGGCTCGAATCCGGCGATGAAGAAGACGCGCTGACGCCGGTCCCCCTCCCCGTCGCGGAGCCGGTGCTCGCGGGGGAAGGGCAGGAGCCGGAACCGGACGGCGCGCCGGCGAACGGCCGCGGCGCCGACGCGAGCCCATCGACGGGCCACCCATCCTCGCGCAGTGGTGGACGCGGTGGAGAGCGGGAGCCCCAGGCGAAGATCGAGGACCTCCTCAAGGAAGGCCAGGAAGTCCTCGTGCAGGTCGTCAAGGAGCCGCTCGGGACCAAGGGCGCGCGGCTCACCTCGCACGTGACGATGCCAGGTCGGTTCCTGGTCTTCATGCCGACAGTGGACCACGTGGGCGTCTCCCGGAAGATCGAATCGCGCGAAGAACGCGCCCGCCTTCGCGGCATCGTCCGCGAGTTCCGCGAAGAGCACGGCTTCACCGGCGGGGTCATCATCCGGACCGCCGCCGGCGGCCGCTCCAAGGAGGACATCGTCAGCGACCTGGCGTACTTCCACCAGGTCTGGACCGAAATCCGCCAGCGCATGGAATCGCGGCGTCCCCCCGCCGTCCTCTTCCAGGAGCAGAGCCTCGTCACCAAGCTCCTGCGCGATCTGCTGACCGAGGACTTCTCAGCCATCCGCATCGACAACGAGCAGGAGCACCGCCGCGTCGTCGCGCTCGTCGAACGCATCATGCCGGCGCTGCTGCCCCGGGTGAAGCTCTATACGAAGGAATTTCCGATCTTCGAGGAGTATGGCGTCCAGGCCGAGATCGACAAGGCACTGCGCAGCAAGGTCTGGCTGAAGTCCGGCGGCTATCTCGTCATCAACCAGACCGAGGCGCTCGTCGCGATCGACGTGAACACCGGCCGCTACGTCGGGAAGCGCACCGGCCGCCTGGAAGACACGATCGTCAAGACGAACCTCGAGGCGGTGAAGGAAATCGTCCGGCAGCTGCGCCTGCGCGATCTCGGAGGAATCATCGTCCTCGATCTCATCGACATGGAGGAGAAGAAGAACCGGCAGAAGGTCTTCCAGGAGGTCGAGAAGGAGCTGCGCCGGGATCGCTCACCGTCGAAGGCGCTGCAGGTCTCGGACTTCGGACTCGTGATCGTCACGCGCAAGCGCGTGAAACAGAGCATAGAGCGCCAGCTCACCGATCCCTGCCCCTACTGCTCGGGATCCGGATCGATCAAGTCGGCGTCGACCATCTGCTACGAGATCCTGACGGAGATGAAGAAGCTCGGGAGCGACCTGGAAGGGCAGGGCGTGGTGTTACGGGTGAATCCCGATATCGCACGCGCGCTCAAGGAAGAAGAGAACGCGGTGCTGCGAGACATGCAGCAGACGCTCGGGAAGGCGATCACAATCAGGCCCGACACGCACCTGCACCATGAACAGTTCGACGTGATGGCTGTCTGACGGCGGGATCGAGAGAATTCCGCGGCTTGTCGTCTGAGGACGGCCGGGGCATCGCGCCCCGGCCGGACGATGTCCCGATCAGGCCTTGCTGCCAGCGCCGGTCGGCAGGTGAATCAGGTAGAGATTGCCCGCCTTGTTGATCCACACGCGGACGTATTCGTTGCCGCGCAGCATCTGGACTTTCGACGTGCCCGCGGCCGGCGGCGCATCCTTGACGACAGTCTTCACCTCCGCCTGAGGGACGATGCTGACGACCTCACGTCCCTTGACGGTGCCCTTCTGGAGGAACTCGACCCAGCGCTCGACGTTCTTGCTGGCGCCGACGGCGTCGGGCTTGGCTTCCTGCGCCGTCAGGCGGACCTGGTACGTGCCTGCCGGCAGCGGCTTACCGTCGGCGGTGACGGCCTTGGTGAGGTGAACGGTCCCGAGCGGCAAGTCGCCTGTCGGGGCGGCCGGCGCGGTCGCCGTCGCGGGCTGCTGGTTCGGTGCCGTGTGCTGCGCGAATGCCGGGGCCGCCATCAGCGAACCCGCCAGTATTCCCACCGCCACAAACTGGTTTCTCATAACGACATTTCTCCTGACAGCGTCGAATCCACAGTCGCCCGGGTAGCCGAGCCCGGGAGAGGCCGCTGCCCCGGCAATTATAGGTGCAACGGGGCAGACCTTGGCTCACGAACTGACGAAGCAATCAGGGTGCCACGGGCCGGGACGAGAAATCCCCGCGGTTTTCGCTGGAGGCATTGGCAGGCAGGGCTGACCGGGATCGCCCGGCGTTGTGAAACACGACAGGGGGGCGGGCCGCCCGTCAGCGCTTCGAGACGACAATGTTGCCCGAAAAGGTGGTGACCTCGATGACGGCGCTGCCGTCGCCGAACATGCCGCGGAGCGTCCGGTGGCGTCCGGGGGTCTCGTCGGCGTCGCGTTCGCCGCTCTTGAGTGGCAGATCGGAGCGCACGGATCCGCTGAACGAGCTCGCCTCGAGCTCGAATCCCACGCCCGGGCCAATCGCCACACGGACGTCGCCGGAGTGCGACGTCAACTCGTAACGGCCGCTCTTGACCAGCGTGCCGCTGTAGTCGACGTTTCCGCTGACCGAGTGGCCTTCGATCCGTTCAGCCTGGACGTCCTGGACGACAACGCGGCCGCTCACCGTGCCCGCTTCGATCCGCCGCGCGTTGACCTTGCGGAGCAGCACGTCGCCGCTCACGCTCTGGATCTCGATCCCGCCGTCCACCTGGGTCTCGACGATCTCGACGTTGCCCGAGACCGACTTGGCGGTCGAGACACGCCCCGCGTTCGCGAGGCGCACCGTGCCGCTCACGGAGTTGACGCTGAGGTCCCCCTTGATGCCGTCCACGCTGATGCTGCCAGAGACCGACGCGATCGTCAGGCGCGTTCCGGCTGGCGCACTGACGGTGTAGGCGACCGAGACGTCCATGTTCCGCCGGTGTTGCGTCATGCGTTCTTCGCCTCGCGGATAGACCGTCTTCACTTCAGCGCGTCCGCCGCGTTCGACAACGGTCACGTCCACGAGCCCCAGCGATTCACGCGCCTCGTCCACGGTCCGGCCACGCGCCGTCTTGACGATCTCGACGGTCGCATCGCCGCCCGTCGCGCGGGTGACGACGATATCGCCGGCGATGTTTGCGAGCGCGAGCTCGCCGTCGGCACCGAGCTTGAGCGTCTTCGTCTGCCGATCCGTCTGTGTTTCCCGCGACTGGCCGTAGACACGTTCGGCGCGGACGCCGTCGCGGGCGGCGCGGATCTGCCGGGGGCGTGACTGCGCGGCGGCAGGAACGGCGCCGGCCATGAGTGCGGCCACCGAGAGCCACAGGACTGTCTTTGACATGCTCATCTCTTCATTCCGCAACCCGCTGGTTCACTCGTGGACCGTGGCGCTCACGACTTGCTCGCGCCGCCGATAATCTCCGCGGCGCCCGCCGCGTTGCCCTTGCGCATCTCGTTCATGAGCGCGATCGTGTCCTGCAGCAGCGCCACCTTCCGCTTCAAGGCGTCGAACAGGCTGTCCCGTGCCGCCGCACTCTGGGGTTCCGCGCGAAGCGCGGCGCGGCTCTCGGCAATCGCCGCATCGATGACGTGCAGGTTCTTCTGAAGCATCGCCGCCGTCTGCGGATCGATCGTCGCCTGGTCGCCCGCGGTCCCGCCGGCGGTCGCCTGATCGAGCCGTGCGGCCTGCTCCAGTTTTGTAATCGCGTTCTGGTAATGCTGCTCGGCCATCCGGAACTCGCTCTCCACGTCTTGGACGGTGCTGTCGGCGGTGGCGTTGCCCGCTGGGACGGGGTTGGTCGCCGTGACCGCAGGCGCCGCAGCGCCCCGCTTGAACCGCGGCGCGAGCATGACGAGCGACGCGCCGACAGCCAGGATCAGGGCGGCGGCGATCGCGAGGATCGCGGGGTGGCGCACGCCGCGAGCCCGTGGGACCGGCGCCGTGACGCGCCCTTCCTGCCGCAGGCGTCCCGCGAGCTGCAGCCAGACACGCGTGGGGGGCTCGAGCGGATCGAGCGTCGACGCCGCGTTCCTGATGGCGTCGAGATCGGCCACGAGCGCGCCGCACTGGACGCAGCCATCGAGGTGGCGTTCGAGCTCCGCGCGACGGATCGGTCCGATCGTGCCGTCGATCAGATCGTGAATCGATTCCCGGTACCCCGTGCAATCCATACTCAGCTTCCAGCTACCCGCTTCCCGCTACCGCTTCCGGCTTCGTTGCACGTGGCACGTTGCACGTGGCACGTCGTGCACGTGCCTGTCAGCGGCCGCCCAGAATCGCGCGCAGCCGCAGGCGCGCCTTGTGCACCTGCGATTTCGAGGTCCCTTCGGCGATGCCGAGCGCGTCGGCAACCTCGCGATGTTCGAGCCCCTGCACATCGTGCAGCACGAACGCCGCGCGGCAGCCCGGCGGCAGCTGTGCGAGCGCCCGCTCGAGATCCATTTTCGCCACCGTCTGCTCGGCGAGGCCGCCCCGGCCCGGCTCGTACAACGCCGGCTCGTCGTCCAGCACTCCGGTAAGCTGGCTCGTGCGCGCCGCCCGGCTGCGCAAGTAATCCAGGCACTGGTTCATCGCCAGCCGATACAGCCAGGTCCCCAGAGCCGAGTCTCCGCGGAACCCCTCCAGCTTGCGGTGCGCGGCGAGGAAGATCTCCTGCAGGATGTCTTCGGCATCCGACGGGTTCCCCAGCATGCGGCACGCCACGCTGAAGAGCTTTCCGGCGTGCGCCGCATACAGCTCCTCGAAGGCGGCGAGATCCCCCGCGCGGCATCGGGCGACAAGCGCCATGTCAGCCGCGCGCGTCGTCCCGCCCGGGCTGGCCACGGTAACCCTCGTCTCCTTAGACGTAGCCATGCGGGTGCGGCGTTGCCGGGACTGCGACGCCCGGTGCGTGAACAGGCATTACAGATCTAACGAGCGGCGGGCGATTTATGTTTCTTCCGGCCGCGCGCCCCGACGGCGGCCGACGGCGCCGACCGAGACGGGCCTTCTCTTGGACCGGGCCACCGCCGCCGGGCGAAATCGCGGATCGTGGACGGCCCGACCATCATCCCCTCAGCGCGCAGCAGCGCGCGTTTCAGCTCGACATTCCCGCCGAATCCGCCGATGCGTCCGGCCGCCGCGACCACGCGGTGGCATGGAATGCCGCGGCCGCCACACTGGCTCATGACGGTGCCGACCGCGCGTGCCGCGCGCGGGGCGCCAGCCAGCCTGGCGACGTCGCCGTACGTCGCGACCCGCCCGGCCGGTATCCGGCGGACGACAGCAATCACACGGCGGCCGAAGGGGGACACGATGGGGTTAGAACACGAACCGGAGTCCGGCGGCTGCCTGCATACCGCCGGCACGTACCGGCACGGTCCGAGTCTCGGACGTGAGATTGACTGTTGCGCGCGTGAAGCGGACGAGACCGCCGATGCCAGCCGAGTGGGTGAACATCCAGCGCACGTCGGCGCCGGCATTGAATCCGAGCGCTCCGGCGGAGGCTCGCCGTGCCGGCGCGCTGGAGAACGTGGCCGTGTCGTACGGGTACGTCTCGTCGTACTTGACGTCGCTCACCAGCTCCTGGCCTACCTTCAGGAAAGACGGCCCTCCAAAGGGCGTCAGCGTGATCCGGCGCGTGGCCTGGAGCGCGTAGGCGATCTGCAGGTGGATTCCCGTTTCCGCTGTGTCGATGCCCGACTGCGCGCCGGTCACGGTTCTCGGCTGCTGGAAGAGGAGCGGGTGCGGAATCCGTGCGTCGACCTGCGCCGCGCCGCTTCGCATGGCCTGAGACACGGCGGCCCCGACGGCGAGCCGCTTCCAGAGCCGCGCCGTCACGCTGCCCTCCACGAGGACCGGCGGCTTCGTCGGGTACTTCACGTCGACCGTGGCGGTTTCGACGCTGCGTTCGAACTCGAAATGGTCCGTCAGCCGGGGCGCACTGCCCTGCACGCCGCCGGAAATCGCGACGACGATCCGATCCCCGGACTGTGCCGCGGCGCGGGCGGCGAATGACGGGCAGACAAGCAGCGACACCGCCACGAGCATCGGCATCGGACTCCGGTTCAATTCACACCTACCGCGGTCCAGGCCTGCGTCACCGCTCGCTCCGCCGGACTGCCGCTGCCGTACAGGTCCCGTGCCGCCTGGATCGTTGCCGCGCGCGCGACAGCAAACGTCGCGGCCGACGGCAGCAGCTGAGTGAACGCCCGGTAGAAGACCTTTTCGATCTGGTCGCGGTTCCCGCCGCCGACGCCCTGCACGGTCAGCCCCGACGTGCGGTTCGTACCGCCCTCAATCGCGAGATAGAACGCGTGGTTCGGAATCCCGGAGTTCGTGTGCACGCCGCCGCTGTCCTCCGTGCCGAGATATCGCTTCGAATAGTGATCGGGATCGCCGTAGGTGCCGGGGTTTTCCATGGAGCGGAGGCCCCCCGGCCGGACGACGTCCTCCCCGAGCAGATAGTCGGCCTTGAGCGGGCCGTTTCCCGGAGGCTGGAAGAAGAACTCGGCGCTCGTCCCCATCATGTCCGAGAACGATTCGTTCAGCGCCCCCGACTCGTTCCGGTAAATCAGGTTCGACGTGTATTCCGTCACCCCGTGCGTGAGCTCGTGCGCGACAACGTCGAGCGCCCCGGCCAGAAAATCCCACGTCTGCCCGCCGAGCGTCAGGCCCGCCGGCAATCCTTCTCCGTAGACCATCACGCCGTCCCCGTCGTAGAACGCATTGACGAAGTACTCAGGGAAATCGTCCACGAACCTGAAGAAATCGCCGCGGCGCACCGGGTGCACCATGTTCTGGACGTGGATATCGGCATTGTTCAATCCGTGCCGCCCGAACCGTTTGAAGTAGTAGTCGTACGTGTACCCCGCATAGACGTGCGCATCGTCCACGGCGCCGTCCGACCAGTTGTTGTCCGAGTCACTGGCGAGATCGGCGGTCGCGAGGGTCACGCGGCCCAGGAGCACGTCGTCCACGCGATCGGGGTTTCCCCGCATGTCGTACGTCTGGATCGCGGGCGGGCGCAGTTCGTCGGCCGTCACGAACTGTCCCGTGGTGCTCCGGACGCTGATCTTCTTCGTGTCGCCGAGCACGCCTTGCGCGCGTCCGACGGCCGTCTGCGTCTTCCGGTCACTGAAGTCGAGGAGCGTGGCGCCGGTCACGGCGTCGATGAACACCTGGCGCGAGTCGTTGCGGGTTTTCACCCTGAAGCGCCAGGCAAGGGCGTAGCGCACGACGTCAGGCGTTGATCCGCCGAGCGGCAGGATGACAAGCTCCGGTGCGCCCGAGGTGTCGAGCCCGCGATCGGCGAGTGCGGTCCGGGCCTGCTCCTCGTCGATCGCGGGGGACGGGTCGATGTCGATGCCTTCGTAAATCGTGCCGAATGCGGATTCCGTCAGCCCCCCGTCTCGCGACTGCCGGGCGACGTCCCCCCCGAATACACGAACGCCGCGGTAGTACTGGTCGGATCGCTCGTGGCGGCGCCCCTTCATGAGCGTGTCGTTACGCATGTCACGCAGCCGGAGCTCGCCGGTGCGGATCATCCCGTTCAGTCGTCGGTCCCAGTCGCGAAGCTCCGTCGCGGACCGCGCCTCGACGATCGTCGTGTGGCTCGATTCCTGGGCCGACACCAGCCGCATCGTCGGAGCGACGGACCCGAACACGCAGGCGGTAGCAACCGCCACAGACGCGGCGTAACGAACGGTCATGTGATCTCCTCACGAAGGGGCTGTTGTCTTGACTGACGTGGTCCGACGCGTCGAGACGCGCTTTCAGCGCCGCAGAATCGGGAAGTAGCAGAGCGCGCCGATATACACGTCGAATATGGCGCACCCGATCGAATACCAGCGCGGCGCCATCCCGTCGGGCAGCGGCCAGCCGGGGCGGTGCGCTACATCGAGGACCGCATGTGCCGCAAAGCCGAAGGCGAGCATGGTGAGCGCCTGGTGCGGATCTCGCACGAGTGTGGCCGCGGCCACGACGAAGAACCCGATCGCGAGGGCCACGTCGAAGCCGACGCCGAGCTGCGCTTCGTGCGCGACCGCGAGTCCGACATAGGCGCCCGCCGACATCGCAAGGAGCAGCGCGATGATCTGGGCGAGGCGCAGCTCCGAAACAAGCCGGTCCGGCGAACTGACAGGAATCATCGACGTGCGGACCGCCTGCCACGTGAGGCCCAGCCCCAGAGCCGCAAAGGCGACGAACGTTGTGCGGAAGCCTTCGGTCACGCCCGGAGAGTATAGCTGGTGACGGCCGCCCCCAGACCGTTTCACCGGCGTGGCACATCAGCATTGCACGCCGCGCGCAGGTTCGGCCGCGCCTCACGCGGTCCGCTCGCGTGTCATCGGAATGTACGTAGCGCGCAGCTTCAGCTGCGCGTCACCGGGAGTTATCGGGTCTCCATGTGGTTGAGCGGGTCGATGCCGTACTCCACTGGATCGAGCGGCGCGACGACCGACGGCGCCTCCTCGCCGGTCCGGGGCGCTTCCCACAAGTTCCGGTCATACGGCAGGTCGAGGCGCGTGCCGTCCTTCGCGCAGAGCACGCGGACGCGCGGCCGGTGGGGATCGGGGGCGTGCACTTCCGTGACGACGGCGATCTCTCCGGTGGTGAGCCGGACCAGGTTGCCCGGTGGATAGATGCCGAGGATCTGGACGAACCGCCGCACGAGGTGCTGATCGAACTGGGTGCCGTCATTGCGCTTGAGCACCGCGAGGATCCGGTCCGTGGGGAACGCCTGCTGATAGGCGCGTTGCGACCGCATGGCGTCGTAGACGTCGGAGATGCCGCAGAGCATCGTCCCCAGGTTCAACCCGTCCCGTTTCGCGGTGGCGGGATATCCGGTGCCGTCCTGCCGGAGGTGGTGCTCGAACGCGACGACGGGCGCGAGAATCGGCATCTCCGGCGTCCGCCGCAGAATCTCCGCGCCGTCCACGGTGTGGCGCCGCATGATCGCGAACTCGTCGTCTGTCAGCTTGTCCGGCTTGTTGAGAATTTCCTTGGGCGTGCGGACTTTTCCGATGTCGTGCATCAGGGCGGAGAGCCCGAACTCGCGCAGCAGCCGCCCGTCGATGCCGAGCGCGCGCGCCTGGCCCATCGTGAGAATCGATACGTTCACCATGTGGGTGAACGTGTAGTTGTCGTAGTTGCGCATGGCGGTGAGCGCCACGAGCGCCGTGCGGTTCTGGGTGACGGCGTCGGCGAGCCCCTCGATGGCCTGCAGCGCCGTCGGGAGATCGGGCGTGCCCTCGGTTTCAGCGCTTTCCCACGCGACCTGCGCCACGGACACCGCGCTCGAGTAGAGCTTGCGGATGGCCGCCATGTCGCTGCCGATGCCATCGGTGCGGCGATCTTCGGCGGTGATCCGCCCGACGCGGATGTGCGGAAAGTGCCACACCGCTTCGGGCACCTCCGCTTTCCCGCCAAGCGCCGCCAGCGCCAGGATGAAGGGTGCGACTTCCTGCTGCGTCACGCCGCGCTCGAACGCGACGCGCTCGATGAAGTGATCTTTCAACCGTTTGACGAGCTCCGCCATGCCAAGGCTCGCCCTCGACATCGGCGTATCCGCCACGATGAGCTGGGACCCGACGATGCCGATGGCAATCGAGGGCTGCCCCGCGTGGAGATCCTTGAGGACGGCGAGGAGCCCCTCGACATTGCGCCCCACGAGCGGATGGTCCGGCGCATAGAGCTGCGCCGCGCGCACGCCGGAGGCGAAACGCCGGAGCAACTCATCGTACTGGCCGATGCGCGTCTGCAGGTCGGACATAATCTCGCGGCTTATCAGCTATCAGCTATCAGCTATCAGCTATCAGCTGTCAGCTGTCAGCTGTCAGCTTCCGGCTTCCGGCTTCCGGCTTCCAGCTCTCAGCTCTCAGCTATCAGCTTTCCCAGTCCCCAATCCACGGCCCCAGCGAGCCCCGAGCCCCGAGCCCCGGATCCCGACTGCGAAGCCCCAGCGATCCCCGATTCCCGATCCCGCGTCCCAAAGGCCCCAGCGAGCCCCGAGTCCCGAATCCCGAGTCCCGATTGCGCAGTCACCCTGAAGTCAGCCCGACCAGCTGGCTTCGAGCGGCAACCCGAACGCCGCGGGGGCCGGTGGCGGCTGCGGTGCGGAGCGCTTCGATGGCTTCTGGCGATCCAATCTTCCGCAAGGCGGCCGCGATGGTGGCGCGCCGCCGTCTGGTCCGGCCGGGCGCCCACCATTGTGCATGCTTGAAGGCGGCTTCGAGGCCGGCGACGGCTTCGACGCCGGCCGCCGGGCCGATGGCGGCGATCGCGTCGATGGCGGCGGCGTAAACGTGCGGGAGCGACGTGGGATCCATGCGGCGCAGCAGGAACGAGAAGAAGGGTACCGCGCGTTTGTCGCGGATCCCCATCAAATCGCTCGCGAGCGTCTGCTGCTCGGGCCCGGCTTTCCTCGTGAGCGCGGCGAGGAGGAGGGTCGAGGCCTCCTCGCTGCCGTTGAGCGCAAGGCCCTGCACGGCTTCGCGGCGGACGAGCGGCTCCGCGTCGGTCAGCAGCGGCACGAGCTCCTTCAGCCCTTCGGTACCGCCGAATTCGCGCAGCAGGTACGCCGCGGTGCGGCGCACCTCCCAATTCGACGCGCTCATCAGCTGCTGCACGGCGTCGCGTCCGCTCGCCCCGAAGCCCACCAGAATCTCGCGGAGCCGGCGGCGCGAGCGAGCGTCCTGCTCGGTCGACAGTACTTCGGCGAGCGGAGCCACGGCGGCTGTGCCCATCGCATGGCAGATGCGCTTGAACCGATCGTATTCCTCGTCGACCGCCGTGCGCAGGTGCGCGGCGACGTGCTTCATCATCGACCCGCGGCCGAAGCGCTCGAGCGCGGCGCGCGCATGCGGCTGGCGGTCGGGATCGGCCGCGCCCTGGTCGATGACCGCTTCCGCCAGTTGCCAGGCCGGATCGAAGTAGCCCACGCGGACGAGATCGTCCGCGTGTTCGGCAATCGTCTGCGCGATGTCCCGCCAGCGCAGCGGGTCCGTCTCGACCACCAGCAAGTCGAGGAGCAGCTGCTGGTCGAGGCCGCGCAGCGCCGCGTCGCCGACGGTTGCGAGCCACGAGCTCACCCGTTCAGGCGGGTCGTCGCTCGTGGACTCCACCATGACGGCGCGGTTGCGGGCGCTCGCCAGCTCCCGTCCGTAATCCGACGAGACGAAGCTGTCGTCCGAGTACGACGTGAGCATGCCTTCGACGCGGCCCCACAGCTCCGGGTCGTCGCCGACTTCCGACGCCGCAACCTCCGTCTCCGCGAGCGCGAGCAGCTGACGCTGGCGATCGCGTTCGGGGACGAGCGCCTGGAAGGCCTGCGCGAGCCGATCCGTCGCGCCTCCCTCCGCGATCACCGAGCCGGCGACGAACTGCGCCACCGAGGCGTCCGTCATGCGCTGCGTTGTCGCGCCGACTACATCGATCGCGCCGGCCATGGCTTCCGGGCGATCCCGCTTCGCGAGCAGCGCGACCATGTCGTCAGCCGTGAGGCGGCCGGCGGCATGACCCATCTGCTTGAACATGGCGTCGAGCTTTTCCGGACCGGTGCGCGCCAGGTGCTCGGCCAGCCCGCGCAGCAGGTTCAGGAAGGCCGCCGTCTTGACATCCGGCCCCTGGCCGGCCGTACGACTCTCGAGCTGCGCCATCAGCTGTTCGAGCTTGGCCGGATCCCCAATCAGCTGCATCAGCGCTTCGGCGGCCGAATCGTCCAACTCCATCTGCGGTCCCGCAAGCGCCGCCTCGAGGATCTGGTCGATCGTGGCCGCAAGACCCTGCTTCTCGCGCAGCACCTCCGCGTAGTCGATCTCGATGATTTCGAGGCTGGGTCCGCCCGCGGTCGTCCAGAGGTGTGCGATCCCGCCGTCGGCCCGGACCTCTTCGGGGGTGCGGGCGAGGAGCAGGAGCAGCGTGCGCCACGAGTCCGCGTCCGCCCCCAGGTTGACGGTGAGGGCGCCTATGAGGTGCCGGTGCAGCACCTCCGCGAGCTCCGCGAGCGCGGGATCCGGCTTCGCCGACGCCGCGCCATCGAGCAGCAGTGCCCCCGCCCTGACCTGCAGGCGGAAGGGTCCGGAGTCGTTCAGCCGCGTGGTCGCCTGCGCCAGACGTCCGAGCGAGGCGCCGATGGCGGGATGGCTGCCCGGGTAGAGCGCGACAGCGCGCGCGGCTCCCTTGCAGGCCCGCGCGAATTCGGCGAACCTCGCCGCCGCCTCGGGCGAGAGCGCCGGTGGAGCAGGATCTGGCGTGGTCATCGGGGCCAACAGCTCGACTCGTCCGGCGAGGCGCTCGCGCCCCCGTCCGCCAGCACGCGTCCGGCACGCGCGGCACGACCGGAAGCAGGGCGCGAGATCCCGCTCGACAGGGGCATCACCTCGGACATTTGGGCTGTGCGGTCGCTGGTAATTCTAATCTATAGTAGTGTCCGGGTTTAGCCGGATCCGCACCGGCCCCGATCCTGACCCCCACACATCCTGCATGCGCGCGGTCGACGTCATACGGCACAAGCGGGACGGCGGCACCCTGGACCGCGAAGAAATCGACTTCTTCGTCCAGGGCGTGACCGCCGGCAGCTTTCCCGACTACCAGGCCTCCGCACTCCTGATGGCGATTCTCCTCCGGGGCATGTCCGCGCCGGAGACAGCCGCGCTCACCGATGCGATGGTGCGTTCCGGCGTCCGGGTCGATTACCCGGGGCTTGACGGCATCCCGGTGGACAAGCACAGCACGGGCGGCGTTGGCGACAAGACCTCCCTGATCCTCGCGCCGCTCGCCGCTGCCTGCGGCGCCTACGTCCCGATGATGTCGGGCCGCGGCCTCGGGCACACGGGTGGCACCCTCGACAAGCTCGAATCGATCCCCGGTTTCCGCACCGCGCTTTCGCTGGCGGAGTTGCGGAGCGCGCTCGCGGACATCGGATGCGCCCTCATCGGCCAGACGTCAGAAATCGCACCCGCCGATCGCATCCTGTACGCGCTGCGCGACGTGACCGGCACTGTCGAAAGCATTCCGCTCATCTGCGCGTCGATCATGAGCAAGAAGATCGCCGAAGGGATCGGCGGCCTGGTCCTCGACGTCAAGACCGGCGTCGGTGCCTTTATGAAGACACCGGAGGCCTCGCGACAGCTGGCCGAGTCACTCGTCGCGATCGGTCTGGCGTCGGGGGTCCGCACCGAAGCGTTGATTACGTCCATGGACGCGCCGCTCGGGCGGATGGTTGGCAACTCCCTCGAAGTCATCGAGTCGATCGAGACACTCAAGGGGCGGGGCCCCGCCGACCTCGAATCGCTGTCCGTCACCCTCGCCGCACGCATGATCATGGCGGCTGGCGTGGAGCGCGACGAACCCGCGGCGGAAGCGCGCATCCGCGCCGCCCTCACGTCGGGAGCCGCGCTGGAAATCTTCCGACGCATCATCGAACGGCAGGGCGGCAGCCCCGCGGTCGTGGACGATTACGCGCTCCTGCCGGCGGCGCCGGATCGCCACGTCGTTCCCGCGCTGCGCTCCGGGCATGTGGCGGCACTCCATGCCGAGATGGTGGGGCGGGCGGCCGTGGCGCTCGGGGCCGGGCGCGCCACGCTGGACGACGTGATCGATCCGGGCGTCGGCATCGAGGTGTGCTGCCCGCCGGGCAGTCGCGTCGAGGAGGGCGAGGCGGTGCTGCTGATCCACCACCAGCGTGGCCGCGGGCTCGGAGAAGCACTGCCGCTGCTCGCGTCGGCCATACACGTGGAGGACGAGCCTCCGGCTGTCCGGCCTGTGATTGTCGACCGCATCGAATATCGCGCGGCATCCTGAGTGGTTCTCTCGAGGGGGTTTGATGACTGAGGTAGCGGACGCCGCGCACCCCGTGCGCCCGATGCGGACCCCGTACGACGCACGCGACCTGTCGGTGATCGGCGTCGCGATCGTCGCCGCCCTCGTGGTCGCGCTCCTCGCGCAGTTCGGCGGCGTGCCGCGCGTTCAGCCGCTCGTCGGGTTGATCGTCATCATGACGATCGCCTACACCCTGTCGTCGAACCGGCGCGCGATCGACGTGCGTACGGTCGCCTGGGGATTGAGCCTGCAGATGGTGTTTGCGCTGCTCGTGCTCAAGACGGCGGCGGGTCGGCGCGTGTTCCAGACGCTCGGCGGGGCGATCAACCGCCTGCTCGATTTTGCGTTCGTCGGATCGAGCTTCGTGTTCGGCCCGCTCGGCGACAAGGTGGTGTGGCCGCGGATCATGACGACTGTCCTCGGGCCCGAGGGGGCGCGATACGGCGTCGTGTTCGCGTTCCAGGTGCTGCCGACGATCATCTTCATCGCGGCGCTCTTCGCGATCCTGTACTACTTCGGCATCATGCAGTTCGTCGTCCGCGCGTTCGCCCTCGTGATGCGGCGCATCATGCGGGCCTCCGGCGCCGAATCGCTGAACGTCGCGGCCAGTATCTTCATGGGCCAGACGGAGGCCCCGCTCACGATCCGGCCGTACCTGCCCCGCATGACGGAATCCGAGCTCATGACGGTGATGACGTCCGGAATGGCGCACATCTCCGGCGGCATCATGGCGGCGTATATCCTGTTCGGGATCGAGGCCCAGCACCTCCTGACCGCCGTGATCATGACCGCCCCCGGCACGCTCATGATGGCCAAGATCTTCGTCCCCGAGACGGAAGTGCCAGAGACGATGGGCACGGTGAAGCTAGAAATCGAGCGCACCGACGTCAACGTGATCGACGCGGCGGGGCGGGGCACCGGCGAAGGTCTCGCGCTCGCCTTGAACGTCGGTGCGATGCTCATCTCCTTTCTCGCGCTGATTGCCCTCGTCAACGCGGTGCTCGGCGTCGCCGGCCTCAGCCTGCAGCAGATCTTCGGCTGGGTCTTTGCACCGGTTGCCTGGAGCATGGGGGTGCCGTGGAAAGACGCGCCGACGATCGGCAACCTGCTGGGCACGCGGATGGCCCTCAACGAGTTCGTCGCCTACTCGCAGCTCGGGCCGATGAAGGCGGTCCTCGATCCGCGTTCGTTCACGATTGCGACGTTCGCGCTCTGCGGATTCGCGAACTTCAGCTCCATCGGCATTCAGATCGGCGGCATCGGGGCGCTCGCCCCGACGCGGCGGCACGACCTCGCGCGGCTCGGCTTCCGGGCGATGCTCGCGGGCACGCTGGCAAATTTCGTCACCGCGACGATCGCGGGATTCCTGCTGTGACGGAGTCGTACGCGCTCGTCGAGGAAGCGGCGAATTACCTGCGGCGGCGGATGGGCGAGCCGCCGCAGATCGCGATCGTGCTCGGCTCGGGCCTCGGCGACTTCACGTCATCGCTGCGCAACGCGACGGGTGTCCTGTACGCGGACATTCCGAACTGGCCGCTGTCCGCGATCGTCGGTCATGCCGGGACGCTCGTCGTGGGGACGCTCGGAGGCCGGCGAGTGGCGGCGCTCAGCGGGCGTGCCCACTACTACGAGGGGCACTCGCTCCAGACCGCGGCGTTCGCGACGCGCGTCACCGGACAGCTCGGCGTGCGGACGATCGTCCTCACGAATGCCGCGGGCGGTATCAACCTGGCGTTCAAGCCCGGGACGCTGATGGTGATCGACGACCACATCAACCTGATGGGGAGCAGCCCGCTCGTCGGGCCGAACGACGAACGCCTCGGTCCGCGCTTCCCTGACATGACGGAGGCGTATTCGAAGCGTCTCCGCGATGTCGCGGACGCCGCCGCGGCGTCGCGCGGAATCACCGTCGCGCACGGGATCTATGCGGCCCTGCACGGGCCGAGCTATGAGACGCCGGCCGAAATCAGGTTTCTCCGCACGATCGGGGCGGATGCGGTGGGCATGTCAACGGTTCCCGAGACGATTGCGGCGCGGCACATGGGGATGGAGGTGCTCGGTATTTCGTGCATCACGAATCCCGCCGCAGGGGTGCTGCCGCAGCCGCTCGTGCACGACGAAGTAATGGAGGTCGCGCGGCGGGTCCGCGGGGAGTTCTCGGCGCTGCTGGAGGCCATCATTGAGCGACTCTGAGCGATCGAAAGAGGGGACGCGGCGCGGCCAGCCTGCTCCGCGCGGGGGGGATCGGCGCAGCGGAAAAGAACGGCGCCTTCCTCCTGCGGCGGCAGCGGCGGCGAAGGCGGAGCCCGAGCGGCGCACCCGGCAGCGCCGCACCGGTCGCGACCGCAGGAGCGAAGGCGGCTGGCAGCCGGTCGCGATCGAGCCGACGGCCGCGGCATACGTCAACCAGGAGCTGGTGCTCGTCGCCATGGCCGCCGAAGCGCGGACGCGCGCGCATGCGCAGTACTCGGGGTTCAGGGTCGGCGCGGCGCTCGAGACCGACGACGGCCGGATTATCGGCGGCTGCAACATCGAGAACGCCACGTACGGCCTGACGCTCTGCGCCGAACGTGTCGCGCTCGTCAAGGCGCTTTCGGACGGCGACGCGGTCTTCACGCGCATCGCCGTCGTCGCCGACACAGCCTCCCCGACGCCGCCCTGCGGGCCGTGCCGCCAACTCCTCTGGGAGTATTGCGGCGACATCGATATCATTCTCGGGAACCTGGATGGGCCGACGGCCCGGATGAGGCTGTCGGCGCTGTTGCCGCTGCCGTTCGACAGGCGACTGCTGGGATAACACAGATATGCTTCCGACGATAGATTGGCAGGGCGACGTGGTCGTCATGGTGGACCAGCGCAAGCTGCCCGGGCAGGAGATTTATGTCCGCTGCCGGACCGCCCAGGAGGTCGCCAAGGCGATCCGCACCATGGTGATTCGCGGCGCTCCCGCCATCGGTGTGGCGGCCGCGATGGGCCTCGCCCTGGGGATGCGGCGGAGCTCGGCCAAGGGCACCCGCCAGTTCGCCGTCGAATTCCAGAAGACGTGCGACATGATGGCGGCCACGCGGCCGACCGCGGTCAACCTGTTCTGGGCGATCGACAGGATGAAAGCCGCCTTCGCCGCGGGCGTGGAGGCGGGGGAGTCCACCGAGGAGCTCGCGAACCGGCTCGAGAGAGAGGCGCGCGCGATTCACGACGAAGACGTCGCGAACTGCCGCCTCATGGGCGGCGTCGGTGCGGCGGTCGTGCCGGACGGCGCGCGCGTGCTGACGCACTGCAATGCGGGCGCGCTCGCGACCGCAGGGTACGGGTCGGCCCTCGGCGTCATCCGTGCCGCGGTCGAGCAGGGCAAGAAGATCGCGGTCTTCGCGGACGAGACACGGCCGTTCATGCAGGGCGCCCGGCTCACGGCATGGGAGCTCATCCGCGAAGGGATCAGCACCACAGTCATCACCGAAAGCATGGCGGGTCCGCTCATGCGCGGCGGCGAGATCGACCTGATCGTCGTCGGGGCCGATCGCATCGCGGCCAACGGCGATACCGCAAACAAGATCGGGACGTACACCGTCGCCGTCCTGGCGCGCGAGCACAAGATCCCGTTCTACGTGGCGGCGCCGATTTCGACAATCGACCTGGCGACGCCCGACGGCGACCACATCCCGATAGAGGAACGCGACCAGCGCGAAGTCACCCACCTGGGCACGTCCCGCGTGACACCGATAGGCGCGCTCATCCGCAATCCGGCGTTCGACGTCACGCCTCACCGGTACATCACCGGCATCATCACAGAGCGCGGGATCTACACCGCTCCGTACATCGAGTCGCTCAAGAGCGCACTCGAGGGCGTCCGGTCCGCCAGCGCACCGGGCGCGGGCCTCGGCTCCTGAGCGGGCAGCGATGAACCTGCTCGCCATCGAGACGTCCTGCGACGAGACCGCTGCCGCGATCATCGACGAGACCGGCGACGATGCGCGGCCGTGGCGCGCGCGCTCGAACGTCGTCGCGTCGCAGGCCGCCATCCACCGCGAATGGGGCGGCGTCGTCCCCGAGCTCGCCTCGCGTCAGCACGTGCGCGACATCTGCGGGGTCGTCGAGGAGGCGCTGGCGCAGGCCCACGTGGCGCTCGACGACATCGGCGCCGTCGCCGTGACGCAGGGGCCCGGCCTCGTCGGCTCGCTCCTCGTCGGCGTGGCCTTTGGCAAGGCCCTGGCGTGGGCACGCGGGATTCCGGTCATTCCCGTCCATCACCTGGCGGGCCACATCGAGTCGCTCACGCTCGCGCACGGCGAAATGCCACTGCCGGCTGCTGTCCTCGTCGTGTCCGGAGGGCACACCAGCCTGTACCTGATCCGCGAGCGCGGACACTACCAGGTGATCGGCCGCACGCGCGACGACGCGGCGGGGGAGGCGTACGACAAGGTGGCGAAGCTGCTGGGACTTGGATATCCCGGCGGACCGGCCATCGATCGCGCTGCCCGCAGCGGAAACGATCGGGCGTACGAGTTTCCTGTGACCCGCCTGACCCATGCGGATCGCAACGCGCCGAAGTCCACGGGCGACGGGGTGCTGCCGGCTGATATCGCCCGCCGCGTCGATTTCAGCTTCAGCGGCCTGAAGACAGCCGTCCTGCGGCTCGTGCGGGAACGAACCGGCGCAGAGCAGGGCGGCAAGGCTGGCGCGGCCGGCGAGAGCGGCGCGGAACTGCCGTCACAGGTGATCGCCGACATCTGCGCCAGCTTCCAGCGCGCCGTCGTCGGTGCGCTCCTCGACCGGACCTTCGAGGCCGCGCGCTGGCTGGACGCGAAGAGCGTCGGGATCGCCGGTGGCGTGTCGGCCAACAGCCGCCTGCGTAGCGACGCGGAAGCACGCGGCCTTCGGTATGGGATCCCCGTGTTCATTCCGCCGCTCGCGCTCTCGACCGACAACGCCGCGATGATCGGTGCCGCGGCCCTGCGACGATTCCGCACTGCTGGCCCCGGGACGTGGGACTTCAATGCGGAGGCGGGATTGTCGCTGTGAGGAATCAGCTATCAGCTATCAGCTATCAGCTTTCAGCTGTCAGTCCGATCGCGAACTAGCAATGCGCGCTGAAAGCTGAAAGCTGAAAGCTGATGTCTACCGTATTTACCGACTACCTCTGGTTCAACACCAAGACGCCGCAGGAATTCGTCCGGATAACCGACGACGTGGCGGCGATTGTGAAGAAGAGCGGAATCCGCGACGGCATGGTGCTGGTGTCGGCGATGCACATCACGTCCGGCGTGTACGTGAACGACTGGGAGGACGGGCTGATCCAGGACTTCCAGGTGTGGCTCGAGAAGCTGGCTCCCGCGGGTCTGCCGTACAAGCATCACCAGACCGGCGAGGACAACGCCGACGCGCATCTGAAGCGCACCATCATGGGGCACCAGGTCATCCTCCCGATCACGAACGGGGCGCTCGACCTCGGGCCCTGGGAGCAGGTCTTCTATGCGGAATTCGACGGCCGCCGCCGGAAGCGTGTGGTGGTCAAGGCCATGGGCCTGGTGTAAGGTGCAATGTCGTGACGCTATCGAGAGAGGCCGCATGGGCGCTCGTCACCGAGTACACGCAGAGTGAGAGCCTCCGGAAGCATATGCTCGCCGTCGAGGCCGCGGTGCGCGGCTACGCGCGTCTCTGGGGGGAGCCTGAAGAAGACTGGGCGGTCGTGGCGCTGCTGCACGATTTCGACTACGAGCGCTTCCCGGACCAGGAGAACCACCCGTTTCGCGGAGTGGAGATCCTGAAGTCGCAGGGCTACCCGGAGTGGGTGACCCGCGCCATTCTGTCGCATGCCGACTACTCCGGTGTGATGCGCGAATCGCGCCTGGAGCATGCGCTCTATGCGTGCGACGAGATGTCGGGGTTCGTGACTGCATGCGCCCTCATACGCCCCTCGAGGAGCATCCTCGACCTGGAGTCCTCGTCGGTGGTGAAGCGGATGAAGGACAAGGCGTTCGCCCGGGCGGTGTCGCGCGACGACCTGCGCCGGGGCGCGGAGGAACTCGGGCTGCCGCTCCAGGAGCACATCGGGAACGTCATCATGTTCCTGCGTGAACGGGCGGACCCTCTGGGGCTCCGCGGAACTCTCTGAACCCCTGTTTCCGTATAAAGCAAAGACGTGGATCCCATCACCCCACCCATCCCTCCGGCCGCGCGCGCCGACGCCGCAGCAACGCCGGTGGTGCACCTTGATGCCGTAACGGTCGTCTACGGGGACAATCGTGCGCTCAAAGGCGTCAGCGCCCGCTTCGCCGGGGGCGCCGTCGGCCTCCTCGGTCCGAACGGGGCGGGCAAGAGCACGATGCTCAAG